>NZ_CP016808.1:2420000-2715000 GCF_002741035.1 Paenibacillus sp. BIHB 4019
GCCAGCAAGCCCGGAGCATTGGCGGCGCAAGGAAGCGGTGGAGCGGCGCGTCGGGCGCGTAGCGCATTTGAAGCCGGAGATGGTGGCGAGCTACATTTATTATCACTACCAGCTGCAGGAGGAGCACGCATTTCACGGACCCAAATATGAAATCATTGCGCTGCACGAAAATTTGCTATTCGGTTATCAGGAGTTTCCAGCTATCGTGGAGGAGCCGATGCTTCCGCGCAAGCTGAAGACAAACGGAACGCCTGTGGACTGGAGCGAATCGCGAATGGATTTGCATTTTCAGCCATGGCCTGATGGTCATTTGTATTTCAAGCCGGTGGAAACTTGGTTTGCTTTGGGTGAATAAGGAACAAACTGACAAAATTCATCATAATTTCATGAAAAATGATCAGTTAGAATTAAGGGAATCTTAAGATAAATCATGTATAGTAAAGGTACAAGCTGCTTAGGCAGCATTCGAAGCCGGGAGGGGACCTGTTATGCGTGAGCCAGTCACTTATTCCGTAGTCATTCCTGTGTATAATGATGAGCAAATGCTTTACGACACCTACAAGCGGCTAAAACGAATTATTCCGCCCATTGGCGAGAATTACGAACTGATTTTTGTAAATGACAACAGCACCGACCGCTCAGCAGATATGCTTCGAGTCTTTTGTGCAGCCGATATTCGGGTACGTGCGATCCATTTCGCCAGCAGCTTTGGCTATGAAGCTGCTGTTGCCGCAGGAGCCGACCATGCCTCGGGCGAACAGAAGATCGTCATGGAGGTATCTGACCGCTTCCGCAGCGTTAGCGCAGGATTGCAAGGAGCCTCTCCGTTTTATGTTGTACGGGCTAAGGAAGGCTTTACCCATTCCCCGCTCTGGGATTTTGCTTCGGAGAGTGCTGCATGCTAATAATTAGAACAGCCGGATGGTTTTTCAAATATAAGAATTTATAAGCTTCACCTTTATAATGGGCTTATATTTCGCCCTCGAAACGGTAGCATTGCCGCCAGATATCGGCTTCAGCCGTTTACGCTTGTTCCCAAAAAATAACCCTCGCCTTATTAGGCGAGGGTTATTTTTAACTGGAGGGATGCCATTTATGCATATGCGCAGGTTTGTCCTGATGTACGCCATAGAAGGACGGCGGCTGCGGTTCTGTTATTGTTCAATATAAAAGCCGAATGAGTGCAGGTTGTCCGCGTTATTGGTCATGGTTAGCGCTTCCGGCAAATCGATTTTGTCAAAGGCGTTGTAGTAAGGAGTTCCAGCAAGCAGCACAATAGCAATGGCTATAGCGAGCCTGCGTACGAACCGTTCGCTTGGGCGGCGATTAAGCTTCGCCTTCGGCAAGGTCACTCTGCTGCTGCGTTCGCCATGAATCATCCAGAGGATGGCAGCGGCGAAGCCAAGCATGGAAAGCGGAATAGTGAGCGGCATCGAATGCAGCGATACGGCGACCGATAAGGTTAGGTAAAAGATCGTTAGCGTACAGAGCGACAACAGCTGGTAGGGCAAAATGAATGCGGGCTCTGAAGCGCGATACAGCATGCGCACAGGCAATGGATCGCTGGACTTCCGTCCTGTGTTTTTCCGCATTCTAAGCAGCTTTGGCATGCTTCTGACCCACAGCAGCGCTAGTGACAGAGTCAAGATCGGTACACAGATAAGCATGCCCAAATCATAATCCGGAGGGAGCTTGACGGCCATGGTGACGACTCCGCCCAATGCGGCTGCTGTTGGGATGGACAGCACAATTGTCCAAATGAACAAGTTTTTGGCACGCTGGTGCAGCTGCTGCTCGGATTTGCTGTAGAGCAGGGAGGAGGCCTTATTGCCGGCAATCCAAGACAACAGCAGCGCTAGGAATAAACAACCAAGCGTAAGATGAACCAAGGTGATATACAAAATAGCTTACCTCCCAGTATAATAATAACTAGATCTATTTTATCGCCTGCGAGCTCCTCGCTATAACAGTCTCTGGTTCAGGTAGTACCTAGACTTTAGACGAGGGAATATCAGGAATGGTTGCTTTATACTACAAGAGTAACCGATTTGAGTCTGGAGGTGAAGAAGCTGCTCGAGCTGCATGATATTATACCGTATTTTTTCTCTGTAAGCATTATCTGCACGTTCGCTTATGCAGCGTATTTCACTTTTCATGCTGCAAGCGAGCCGTCCCGCTGGTCGAAGGACAAGGTCCATACGCCAGCACCTGAGCGTATTTTGCCAACGGTTCAACGGGCTCATACCGTTGCGCTCTGGCTTGTACGAAAAGTTAAAAGAAAAGAAGCGCCTGATGGTGATCCCACAGATTGCAGCTCCTCGTTTGTGAAGCAACATCCAAACAAACGAGGAGGATATATATGTTATCTAAATATACAATGGAAATGCTTAAAAAATACCGCTTTATCCTTATTATCGGACTGCTGCTCATCATTAGCGGCTGTGGTGCGCCGAATGGAACGATTGATTCAGCGACACCAGGATTTTTCAACCATTACGTCGTTTTCCCCATCTCTTATTTAATTCAACACATTGCGCAGTTTTTTAACGACAGTTTTGGCATGGCGATTATTGCGATTACGTTGCTTATCCGTCTGGCCCTGCTTCCGCTGATGCTTCGCCAATCCAAGAGCCAGCAGGTGATGAAGCAGAAGATGAGCGTTATGCAGCCGCAGCTGAACCAGATCAAGGAAAAATACAAAAATGACAAATCGCCTGAAGCACAGTCGAAAATGCAGAAGGAAACGATGGCGCTGTACGGCGAGCATAAGTTTAATCCGCTTGCCATTGGGTGCCTTCCAATGCTCATTCAACTGCCGATTTTGTCAGGACTGTATTATGCGATCAAAATGACGCCGGAGCTGGCGCAGCATTCCTTCCTTTGGTTCCAACTGGGCGCGCCGGACCACATCCTGCCGTTTCTCGCCGCTGCTATCTATTATGTGCAGTTCCGCGTGTCTCAAATCGGAATTGATCCTGCCCAGCAAAAACAGATGGCGCTGTTCGGTTACATTTCACCGATCATGATGGGCATTTTCTCTTTTACCGCGCCTGCTGCTGTACCTTTGTATTGGGTTGTTGGCGGCGTATTTATGATTTTGCAGACGATGCTTTCCAAGCGGCTTTACCCAATGCCGACAGTGCCGGTCGCTTCGGCAGTTGAGGCCGCGAAGCCAGCGCCAGTGAAATCGAAAAACAAGAAGCTGCCAGCGAAATCTTAACCCGGATATGGAATAGACGCTCCAGAGGGCTCTCAACCCTCGGGGCGTTTGTTTTTATTTTTTGAAGGCATAAGAAAACGATGGGCAGAAGATTATAAGTCGAAAATCCTATAAAGCACTTTATTATGATACAATAAGTGTAAGGTTTAGTTTGGCATGCGGACAATGGAATGGAAAAAGGAGGCCTTGCACGATGATTAAGCGTTATCCTGCGAACGAGCGGAACTTTTTTGATATTGGTTGGTTGAGGGGCTCACGCAGCTTCTCATTCGGTGATTATTATGATCCCGATAACGCTCAGTTCGGCGTCATGCGTGTATGCAACGAAGATGAGATTGCGCCGGGCCGCGGCTTCGGAGCGCATCCTCATAGCGACATGGAAATTGTGACCATTGTGTTGAAAGGCCGCCTCAAGCATGAGGATAATTTGGGCAATATGGAGGTTACCTCTGCGGGAGAAATCCAGCGAATGACAGCGGGCTCCGGCATTGTCCATGCAGAATACAATGATTCGGAAACCGAAGAAGGACATTTTCTGCAGCTGTGGTTTATGCCTCGCGAGCGCGGGCTGACCCCTTCCTATGAGGTGCATCGGTACGATCAGGAGAAGCTGGTCAATGCTTTTCTGCCGATTGTCACGCCGGAAGGAACGAATGGCACAGCGATGATTCATCAGGACATGTCGATTCATTTGGGCCGCGTTGAGGCAGGGAAACGTTTGTATTACAGCCAAAAGGCAGGCCGGCGTGTATTCCTCATGCTGATTGAGGGCGCTGCCGATGTGAACAATCTTGATATGGTGGCGAAGGACAGCCTTCGTGCGGAGTTTGAGCCGGAAATTCTGATCAAGGCGAAGGAAGATACATTCGTCATGCTCATTGATATGCCATAAGGACGGAAGTTTCTGCGCGAGGAGGAGAAAGCGATGAAGGAAACGTTATTAATCAAGCATGCGGTTGGAGGAAGAACCTTTGTAGATTCCAGCAAGCATGGCGTTCATTATCACATTGAGCAGGCTGCTGATTTGTGGGCGTTCACGGTCACTGTGCCGCCGGAGCTTGATTTGGCTAACCTGCTTGCGTGGAAGGAAGAACTGAACGTCTTTCTTTTCCAAGAGCATGAGGATAAGCCAACGGTCAAAATTTGGTTCTATGTACAGGAACAATCCGTCAGCTTTCAAGCTAATGAACGCAAGCTTGCGTTCAAGGCGAAGGCGATGATTGAATATATTCCACACAATTACGGCTACAAGCTGTAAAGCAGGGCCAAGCAAAAACGGCTGTCGCCGTCCTCTAGCGGCGCGGCGCGTGTCAGTCCGAGAAATATAAGCTAAGTATAAAGAGAAGACTTATACTTTCTTATATTTTAATAAAATCGCTCGCTGCTGCATATACATCCTTTATGCGAATGAAGGACAGGGTGCCTTGGCTTGACTTATTCAGGCGTACCGATCAGTTGTACAACGATTCATTGCTTGGGCTCAGGCGGCTGGTAATAAATTGCGTCCAATTCCTATGTATGGAATTTCGTGAATTATCAAACGCTAGGAGCAGGAACAGGATTATCATGGCAATAGCATGTCCAATTAAAGGAGGCGTTGACGATCTATAGTCGGAAAAAGTTTCAAGAGGAAGTCCCTGAGGTCAGCACGAAAATATGGGCTTGTACGAGTGATGTTTGCAATGGCTGGATGCGTGCAAACTTTTCGTTCGAGCAGTCGCCTACTTGCCTGCAATGTAATTCTCCTATGGAAGAATCGGAGAAGATGCTGCCACAGCTCGTCAACTCCAATGATATAAATCGGGCGAAAAACAGCATTCCCGTTACGGAATAAACCGAATAAATGGTGGATTCAAACAAAGGGCGCCCATTGGGCGCCCTTTGTTTGGGCAAACCGCCGAAGAGCGTCTGCTGCTGTTCATGCATTGACACCTATTGCGAGTTGTAATTATAATTGTTACATTATGAAGGGACGTAAATGGACGATAGAAATGGAGAGATAGCTCGATGAAACAACAGGTGCTGGCATCACAGCAAAAACCGGCTTCTTCGGCACGAATAGGGATGGCGCTGCTGCTTGGCGCTTTAACGGCCTTCGCTCCGTTATCCATCGATATGTATTTGCCGGCATTGCCGGAGCTGGCAAATTATTTTGGCGCGAGCACCTCCATGGCGCAGCTGAGTTTAACGGCCTGCTTGCTCGGCATTGCTGTAGGCCAGCTCATCATTGGCCCTCTAAGCGATGTTTTTGGCAGGAAAAAGCCGCTTATTATTGGACTCATCGTATACGTTATAGCTTCAGTGCTATGTATTGTAGCGCCGTCAATTGAGACATTCGTGCTGCTGCGGCTCGTTCAAGGCTTGGGCGGGGCAGCGGGAATTGTGCTATCCAGAGCGATTGTGCGGGATATGTACGAGGGGCCCGAAATGACGAAGTTCTTCGCCCTGCTTATGCTGGTGAACGGTGTAGCTCCAATCGCTGCGCCTATTGCAGGCGGCCAGCTGCTGCAATGGACGTCATGGCGCGGCGTTTTCCTCGTGCTCGGTGCGATTGGGCTTGTTATGCTGCTTGCTTCATGGCTCGGGCTTAGAGAGACGCTGCAGGAGCAAAATCGATTGAAGGGCGGGCTTCAAAGTACGCTCCGTACCTTCGGCACATTAATTCGGGACCGCGTATTTATGGGCTATGCGCTTTCTCAAGGCTTTGTAACCGCGGCGATGTTTGCTTATATATCGGGCTCTCCGTTTGTACTGCAGGAGATATTTGGCGTATCGCCGCAAATGTTCAGTTTATGCTTCGCAATCAATGGTTTGGGCATCATTATTGCCAGCCAAACCGCTGGCAGGCTTGCTGGAAAGGTCAGCGAGACGAAGCTGCTCATCGTCGGGCTCAGCATGGCATCTATTGGCGGTGCAGCGCTGCTGCTCGTCATATTAGCCGATCTCGGGCTGATTGCCGTACTCATTCCGCTATTCTTCGTCGTATCCAGCGTCGGCGTCATCCAGACGGCGAGCTTTACGCTGGCGATGCAAAGCCAAGGCAAAGCAGCCGGAAGCGCTTCGGCGCTGATCGGCTTGCTATCCTTCGTCATCGGCGCAATTGCAGCGCCGATGGTAGGTCTGGGCGGCAGCCACACGGCGCTGCCGATGGGCCTTGTTATTGCAGCATCGAGCATCCTTGCTGTGCTGTTCTATGTGTTTATGGCGCGTAGAGGGAACGCAAGTTAGCTGGAAGCTCATACAAAAACGACTATCCGGGCAAGTTATCGGATAGTCGTTTTATTTTTGCCGCTATTTTTCGATTCATAGAGAGCTTGATCCGCTTCCTGAAAGCTCGTTCCTTTGGATTCGCCAGGAAGATGCTCATGCAGGCCGATGCTGACGGTGACGGAATGATTGTCCATTTCGGCGATTTTGGTCTGGGAGATGGAGACGCGAATTTCCTCCACGAGCGCAAGCGCCTTCTCCAAGCTCTCTTCATGAAGGATGAGAATAAATTCCTCACCGCCATAACGGGCGGCAAAATCATCGGTTTTCAAGTGCTTCAGCAGCGTTGCCGCCATCTGCTTCAGCGTAATATCGCCAACCCAATGCCCATACGTATCGTTGACATGCTTGAAGTTGTCGATGTCTATAATCGCTAGCTGGAAGTTGAACGGATTAGCCTCTTGGTACTCAATGAGCTTTTCCGCATATTCGTGAAACGTTTTATGGTTATAAAGATCGGTGAGCGGGTCGATTTTCGACATTCGATCCATCACGATATTTTTAATCAGCAGCTCCTGCTCGGATTTCAGCGTCCGGTTGAGCGTGACAAGCAAGCCTCTCGCCCGTTGGATAATTGCGAATCCTAGAAGCGCTGTCGCAACCAAAATGCCCGCATAGAAAAGGGCATCAAGCGTATTAAATACATCTTCATAATAATAAGAAAAATAAATATAAAACAGGTACAGCATGGAGACGAGCAGCGAAACAAACAAATAATACGGCCGCAAAAATAAAATCGTTATCAGCATCGGTAGCAGCAGCAAGGCAGGTGCCGTTAAGAGCTGTGCATTTAAAAAAAATAAGAAGCTCATCGTAATGAGATGAGCGCCGATAATGAGTGCTTTTTCGATAAAGCGGTTCGCATAGCGGATAATGACTTCAAGGGATACCATAACGACAAGCAGAAATATGTTTTGTACCAGGATGTCATAAGTAAATAGTCGGTTTGTGAAAAAGGTATCTTCCGGTGAAGTATTTTGGAGAGCAAATATCGTGTATTGACAAGTAAGCGCTAGTATACATAACACCCAATACACATTGAGCATAATGCGGTACCAGCTTGATGAATCATGTCGGGGTAATGAAGATAGACTGAACATATCTGCCTCTTTTCCAAAATGGTGCCTCCGTTAGATGGCTAGCTGAATAGCTTCGACAGACCATTCCTTCTATCCTGCAAATTCGACACTTATTCATGCGAAATTTAGAGGTTTGCTGTAGAAAATTGTTTATTAAGGTAAAACGAACCTTGAAAACCCGTAAATTGGGCGCAACTATTTTCCGTATAAGGTATTGACAGCATTTACAAGCGATGATAAAGTGGCAGAAGATTAAACAAATTGAAAGGAGGATTATGTCTCATGCGTAAATTTACTGTACATCTAGGAAAGAAATTTGATTTTGTAAATATGAATTTAATGAGCGTAATCCATCCGTGCGTTAATTCTCTTTGATGAATAAGGGAGCTTTCCCATAAATCAAAGGCGTATGGTTGCGTTCGATGCAGCCGTGCGCCTTTTTCAATGCTTTCGACCCGCTAGAGGTCGGTGATGCATGTGAAGGAAGCGTATCGTATAACCGATGCGTTTCCTTTTTTTATGGGAAAAATGAACGTTTGGATGGATATGGGGAGGTATCAAAACAGCGCTATGTTTATCGTACTTAAGAAGCTTGGATGGTTTTTCAAAATGGATTGGAAGCGCTACGCGATAGCGGGCGTACTGCTGATTTTGGTTGGCGTACTGGATATTATTCCGCCTTGGATGACGGGCTATGCCATCGATGGCATTTCGCAAGGCTCACTTGCGGACAAAGAGTTTTATTTCATCATTGTCGGCTGGATTGCCATTACCATTGTAGGCTACATTATGTCCTATATTTGGTTTTATCAATTGTTTGGCGGCTCGTTCCTTCTGGAGCGCATTATGCGTTCCCAACTGATGAAGCATTTTATGAAAATGTCGCCGACCTTCTTTGAACGCAATCGTACTGGCGATTTGATGGCTCGGGCAACGAACGACTTGAAGGCGGTGTCGAACACAGCGGGCTTCGGCATATTGACGCTCATTGACTCGACCTTCTTTATGGTGACCATTCTCGCGGTTATGATTGCTACAATCAGCTTCAAGCTGACGCTGGCTGCGCTGCTGCCACTGCCGCTTATGGCACTGGCGATGAGCTATTTCGGCGGCAAAATCCACCACCGCTTCATGGAAGCGCAGGATTCCTTCGGCGAGCTGAATGACCAGGTGCTGGAGGCGGTGTCTGGCGTGCGCGTCATTCGCGCCTTCGTACAGGAGGAAGCGAGCCAGCAGCAGTTCAGCCGCAAGACGGACGAAGTGTATGAGAAAAATATTGAGGTGGCCCGCATCGATGCGCTGTTCGAGCCAACGATGAAAATTCTCATCGGCCTCAGCTATTTAATCGGTCTTTGCTACGGCGGCTACATGGTGTTCAAGAGTGAAATTACGCTGGGCGAGCTGGTTTCGTTCAATATTTACTTGGGGATGCTCATCTGGCCGATGCTTGCGATCGGAGAATTGATCAACGTTATGCAGCGGGGCAATGCTTCGCTTGATCGGGTCAACGAATCACTGAACTATAAACCGGATGTAAAGGATGCTGCAGATTTAGTCGCAGTGGAAGAGCCGGAGACGATTGCATTCCGTAAGGTGACGTTCCGCTATCCTTCGTCGAAGGTCGATAATTTGGTCAATGTTTCCTTCGCGATCCGCAAAGGCCAGACGCTGGGCATTGTTGGCCGCACAGGCAGCGGCAAGACGACGCTGCTCAAGCAGCTTCTGAGGGAATATCCAATTGGCAGCGGAGAGATCTCCGTCTCGAATGTGCCCATCGACAAGCTGGAAATTCAGCGCTTGCTCGGCTGGATCGGCTATGTGCCGCAGCAGCCGGTGCTGTTCTCCCGTTCGATTCGCCACAATATTTGGTTCGGGAAGAAGGGCGAGGCCAGCGATGCTGATTTGCAGCGTGCGCTGGAGCGTGCTTCCTTTGCCAAGGATATTCAGTTTTTGCCGGATGGGTTGGAAACGATGGTCGGTGAGAAGGGTGTTGCCCTTTCAGGTGGGCAGAAGCAGCGTGTGAGTATTGCGCGTGCGCTTATCGCAGATCCGGAAATTCTAATGCTCGATGATGCGCTGTCTGCCGTAGACGGCAAGACGGAGGCGGAAATTATTGAGGGCATCCGCACAGAGCGTGCGGGCAAAACAACGCTCATTACGACGCACCGCTTGTCTGCGATTCAGCATGCGGATTGGATTATCGTGCTCGATGAAGGACGTATCGTGCAGGAAGGCACGCATGAGGAGCTGCTGCGAGCGGGCGGCTGGTACAGGGAGCAATATGATCGCCAGCAGCTGGAGTCGAGTATTGAGTCCTAATAAACAACGTACGAAAAGTGAAGGAAATGGGGGGCGCTAGGGACAATGGGCTTAACAGGTAAACGATTGTTTCAATACGCCATGCTATATAAGAAGCCGATTATTGGAGCTCTTGTGCTGCTGCTGTTAGCGGTAACCGCAGAGCTCGCAGGACCGTTCATCGCCAAGCGCATGATCGACCAAAACATACTTGGCATTGAGAAGACATGGTATGAGACGGCGAAGCAGGACAGCTTCGCGGTTGAGCATAATGGAAAATGGTACAAACGCGTGGATCACCTGTCGGCTGAAGAGCCAAAAGGCGACAGCGTGCGAATATTGCAGTCGGGAAGAACGTTTTATTGGCTTGAAGGGCAGCTGCCCTTCGAGGATGGAAAGCGCAAGGTAGAGGGCGAGCAGATGACCTTCACGAGCAAAGCAACAGGAGAGGTGGTTGCTTTTCCTGTAACCGCATTGTCTGCAAAAGAGCTGTTTGCCTTCTACAAGCCAGAGACGCCTGGCATTATAAAGCTTGCGGCGCTTTATTGCGTGCTGCTGCTCATAGGCGGATTTTTGACTTATGGCCAAAGGCTGCTGCTGCAAACGTCAGCGAACAGCATCGTCCGCCGCATGCGTAATGATGTATTCGAGCATACGCAGCGGCTGCCCGTCAATTATTACGATACACTGGCCGCAGGCCAAGTCGTATCGCGCATCACGAATGACACCGAAGCGGTACGGGAGCTATATGTTTCGGTATTGGCAAACTTTTTCTCGGCTATCATTTATATGTCGGCGATCTATGTGGCCTTGTTCGTACTCGACTGGCGTCTGGCCTTGTTCGCGTTGCCGCTTGTGCCGCTGCTGCTCGTATGGATCAAGGTATATCGCCGTTACGCGGCGCATTACAATAAGGTTATTCGAGCAAAGCTGAGCGAAATTAACGGCATGATCAATGAGGCTATTCAAGGAATGCCGATCATTCAAGCTTTCCGCCGCCAGAAAGAGATGATGGAGGAATTTGATGAGCTGAATGATCATTATTTTAAATTTCAAAACAAGCTGCTTCATTTAAACTCCATCACCTCGCATAATATGGTTCAGGTCATCCGCAACATTATGTTTCTTGTGGTCATTTGGATGTTCTGGGGCAATTGGTTCGGCACGGTGCTGCTCGTCGGTACGCTGTATGCTTTTATTGATCTCATGAACCGGATGTTCCAGCCGATCGTCGGCGTAGTGAACCAGCTCTCCAATCTGGAGACGGCACGCGTATCGGCAGAGCGCGTCTTCAAGCTAATGGATGAGGAAGGCATTGACGTTGCAACGGGCAAAATCGAGCGCTACAAGGGCGAAGTGCAGTTCAAGGACGTCACCTTCGCCTATAAAAAAGAAGATTATGTGCTCAAGAAGATTTCCTTCGTTGCTCGCCAAGGCGAGACGGTAGCGCTCGTGGGGCATACCGGCTCTGGCAAAAGCTCGATTCTCAACCTGTTGTTCCGGTTCTATGATATAAAACAAGGCAGCATCTTAATTGATGGCCGCGATGTACGGGATATTCCGAAGCAGCAGCTGCGCCAGCATATGGGCATCGTGCTGCAGGACCCGTTCCTGTTCACGGGAACCATCGCGTCGAACGTCAGCCTAGGCAACCCGGAAATTAGCCGGGAGCGGGTAGAGCAGGCGCTGCGCGATGTAGGCGCCTACGAGATGTTTATGCAGTTCCCCGGCGGCATCGATGCGCCGGTTATCGAGAAGGGCAGCACGCTGTCTGCGGGACAGCGCCAGCTGATTTCTTTTGCAAGGGCGCTCGCGTATGACCCGGCGATTCTGATTTTGGATGAAGCGACTGCGAGCATTGATACGGAGACGGAAGCGATTATTCAGAAGGCGCTGGATGTGCTCAAAAAAGGGCGCACGACGTTCGTTATTGCCCATCGCCTATCGACGATTCGCCAGGCCGATCAAATTTTGGTGCTGGATCATGGCGAGATCGTTGAGCGGGGCAACCATGATCAATTGATGGAGCATAGCGGCAAATACTTCGCCATGTATCAATTGCAGCTAGGAGCGCCAGTAACGGCGTAGGTCTGAAAGCTTTATTTTCAGCAAGAGTAGGGAACAGGATCGTATAGAATGCAGGGCGGAGCTGATGAGGCTCCGTCTTTTTTTGTTGAAAAAGAATTTATAAGTTTTACACTTATACTTGGCTTTCTGAATAAATCCTCACGATTTTCAGGTAATATTCAGCTAGATTTATAACTGGGCTAAGAATTGATGCCTATGATAGGAAATGTAAGGCAAATTCAACTGAAAGGTGGAATACAGTCATGAAGGGTACAAAAACGATCGTCGCAAGCGCAATTGCATTATCGCTGGTGGTAGGCGGAGGTGCGCTGGCTATACCTGCTATCCATGCAGCTTCAACGGATACAAGCACGCAAAGCGCCGCGGATGGAAGCGGAGCAACGCGCGAGGCAGGCAAGCACAAGGGCGGATCTTTCGGCTTTGGACAGTGGAAAACGCAGCTTGCTGAATATTTGAAGCTTGATGAAGCGACACTGGATACGCAGCTCAAAACGCAAACGCTTGCCGAGGTCGCCTCCGCTCAGGGTGTAGACCGCGAGACGCTGAAGGCCAAGCTGGTGGAATGGCTGGATGCGGCTGCTGCCACCCGCAAAGAAAAGCTTCAAAGTGAAGATCCAGACAAAACGTCCGATGCGGCAAAAGCAGACAAGCAGTGGGATAGCTCGGCGATAGCTGATAAAATATTGGATTCAAATGGCCAAGCTGGACTTGGCGGTGAAGGCGGCCATCGTGGCGGCGGCAAAGGCGGATTCGGCAAAGGCGGCTTCGCAAGCGAGGAAACGGCTGCCGTTCTTGGCGTGACGGTCGACGAGCTGAAAACGGAACTGAAAGCTGGAAAGTCACTGGCTGACATCGCAGCTGCAAAAGGTGTTGATGTGCAGAAGGTCATTGATCAGAAAGTCAGCGAGGAAACAGCTAGACTGGATCAAGCACTGGCTGATGGCAAGCTGACACAGGAGCAATATGATGCGAAAATCGCTGAGCTGACCGAGCGTGTCACTCAGTTCGTAAACGGCGAGTTCAAGAAGCCGGAAGGCGATGGAGCGGGACATCAAGGCAAGCATGGGAAGCGTGATGCGACAGCTGAATCTTCGGATACAGCCGCAACTGCTGATCAATCGGCTTAAGCTGATCGCATAGGGAAATCATCAGCATCAGGAGGAACATCAGGAGCAAGGGAAAGCATAAATGCAAGATAGAAGAAGCTGCGAGACGGTCATTTTGGCCGCCTCGCAGCTTTTTTTGCATTGTGATCATAGGAGATCGGGCGAGTTGTTACATGGCGGGCCAATACTTTTTTTGAAAAAGCCGCTTGACGATTTCGGGCGATTCTTGATATAGTTCTATCAGTGAACTATTTCATTGTAGAATCTTTTAAAGAGAGAGCATAAATGGAAAGGAGGAAGCGGGATGTTAGATCGAAAGCTGATGCTGGACATTATTGCGCGTTATGAAGCGACCTACTTAGCTGTCAATCGTCAGATAAATAGCTTGTTCCGGGAGGCGATGCCGGAGGGGCTTACGGTCGAGCAATATTCGGTGCTTCGTTATTTGCGTACGCAGGGAAAGACGAACTCTTCCGAGCTTGCGGATACGTTTTGTGTAGGACGAAGCTCCATTACGGCACTAACGACACGTTTATTCGATAAGCAGCTTATTGAACGGCAGCAGGACCCGAAGGACAGGCGAGTTACCTATTTGAAGCTTTTGCCAGCGGGTGAGCAGCTGACCGATCAATCTGAATTGAAAATTCAAGAGATGCTGGCCATGCATATTCAGCATTTTGATGAGCAGGAAGCGCTGCAGTTTATTACTACTTATGAGAAGCTGGCTAATGTTATGTCTGGCACGTATGGGATAGAAGGAGGGGAAACCGAGCAATGAAGACGGTAATAAAGCTAAGATGGGTACTCATGCTCGTATGGCTGCTTGTCACAGTCGGATTAATGGTGAGCGCGCCGAATATGGAAGGACTCGTTCGTGAAAAAGGGCAAGTATCTGTCCCTCAAGGGTATTCTTCCACGATTGCCGAGAAAATGATTGAGGAGATTGGCGGCAAGGATGCGGGCAATGGCTCTTCGACCGTGCTTGTGTTCCATGATCCAGAGGGCTTGTCCGATGCAGACTTGGCTGCGGCCAAGCAAGGCGTGGAGAAGCTGAAGGCTGGCAAGGAACAATATCATATTACGTCGATTACGACGCATTTTGATACGGAAGAGCTTAAGAAGCAAATGCTGTCCGAGGATGGCAAGACGCTGCTTGTGCTTGTGAAGGTGGATACCTCAAGTGGCGATTTGTCCGGTATAAGAGAGGGACTATACGGCGCCGTTGCGGATGTCCCATTGACGCACTACTATACAGGCGGCTGGATTATCGGTGACGATGTTGCATCCAGCGCGCAAGAGGGCCTGAAGAAGACGGAGTTTATAACCGTTGGCTTTATTTTGATTATTTTGTTCCTCGTATTTCGTTCGGCCGTGGCGCCGATTGTACCTTTGCTGACGGTGGGCTTTACCTATTTGCTGTCCCAATCCATCGTTGCCTTTCTTGTAGAATATTTTGATTTTCCGCTTTCGAATTTTACGCAAATTTTCCTCGTTGCTGTCTTATTCGGGATCGGTACGGATTATTGCATTTTGCTGATCAGCCGCTTTAAGGAAGAGCTGGCGCATCGGGGCGGAGATATTCAGGAATCGATTTTGGCAGCCTATAAGACAGCGGGCAAAACGGTCTTGTTTTCTGGCCTTGCAGTATTTGTCGGTTTTGCCTCTATCGGTTTTTCGACCTTCGTGCTGTACCGCTCGGCGGTTGCGGTTGCGATCGGCATTGCGATTTTGCTGATTGCGTTGTTTACGATTGTGCCGTTCTTTATGTCGGTGCTTGGCGCCAAGCTGTTCTGGCCGTCGAAAGGCTCGCTTGAGCATAAGGAGAGCGGGCTTTGGGGAGCGGTTGGCAGCTTCTCGCTGCGCAAGCCGCTTTGGGCGCTCGTTGTCGTTATCGTTCTGACGGTTCCTTTTCTAGTGGCGTACAAAGGCAATGTTTCCTTTAACTCGCTCGATGAAATTGGCGACAAATACGATTCGGTGAAAGCTTTTAACCTGATTTCGGAAAGCTTCGGGCCTGGTGAATCACTGCCTTCGACGGTTGTGGTGAAAACAGCTGTACCGATGGATACAACGGATGGGCTGGCTACCATTGAACAAATTACCCGTGAGCTTTCGAAGGTGGAAGGCGTGGCGCTTGTTCGCAGTGCGACTCGTCCAACAGGCGAAGAGCTTGACGATCTCATGGTATCTGATCAAGTGGGCACGCTGAAGGACGGCCTCGACAAAGGCGAGGAAGGCCTTGGGAAAATAAGCAGCGGGCTTGCTGAAGCGAGCGCCAAGCTGAGCGAAAATGAGCCAAAGCTTAATGAAGCTGCGGAAGGCGCAGGCAAGCTTGCTGCGGGAACGAAGGATTTGAAAAGCGGCATTGTACAGCTTGGAGATGGCTTGAAACGCATTCAGCAAGGGCTGAATGATGGCTCCGCTGGAGCAGGTGAGCTTGCTGAGGGCTTGAAGCAGGCGAAAACGAGCGCCGATCAACTGGCAGCAGCCAGCAAAGAGCTGTTGGCGAATTATGAAAAGCTGGAAGCAGGCTTAGGCCAGCTATCACAAGCCTACGGCGGCATTGCGGCTGGGCAGCAGCAGCTGGCAGGAGGGCTCGCTGATCTTCACAAAGGCATCAGCGGCTTAGGTCAGAAGTATCCTGAGCTGGCAGCCGATGCTGATTATGCGCAGGTGCTAGGCGCAGCTTCCCAGATGGAACAGACGGCGACAGTGCTCAGTGAGCAATTGACGCAAATGAATGGACAGCTGGGCGGCATTACAGATGGCCTGAAGCAGGCGAACGGGGGACTTTCCCAAGCTTCAGCGGGCCAAGGCGAGCTTGCGAAAGGCTTGGAGAAGCTGGCACAAGGCATTTCCCAGCTTCAGCAGGGTATTGCTCAAGCCGCGGCTGGCCAAGGCCAAATTGTAACGAAGGTTCCTGACATAACGAAGGGCGCTGACCAGCTGGCAAGCGGGCAATCCGATTTGCAAGCAGGCTTTGCCGATCTGAACGGCCAGCTCAGCCAGCTGACGGATGGACTGGATCAAAGCGTGGATGGCATCACGCAGGTTAGCGACGGGCTTGGGTCAGCGAAGAGCTACTTGAGCGAGCTCGGCTCCTCGCCAAACAAGCAGATGACGGGCTGGTTTATTCCAGAGGAAGCGATTGAGAAGCCGGAATTCCAGCAGGCTCTTGATGTTTATATGTCCGAAGACCGGATGAGCGCTAAATTCGATGTTATTTTTAGCGGCAACCCGTATGATATGGCGACAATGGCGAAAATCGAAGATTTGAATGCCGCAGTTGGTCGTGCGCTGCAAGGCACAGCTTATGCACAGGCTGATTATGCGGTAGGTGGAGTGACGAGCTCCAATCATGATTTGAACAATATTTCGAATGAGGACTACTCTCGTACGATGATGCTGATGCTGGTCGGTATTACGATTATTTTGATTTTGTTGTTCCGTTCCATTGTTATGCCGCTTTATTTGATGGCATCGCTTTTGTTGACCTTCTATACGTCAATGGCGATAACAGAAGTGATTTTCGTTCGCTTGCTCGGCAACTCGGGCATCAGCTGGGCAGTTCCGTTCTTCGGTTTCGTTATGCTGGTTGCGCTGGGCATCGACTATAGCATTTTCCTAATGGACCGTTTCCGGGAATATCGCGATCTTTCGCCGACCCAGGCGATTTTGAAAGCGATGAAGAGCATGGGCGGCGTCATTATGTCGGCTGCGATTATTCTGGGTGGTACCTTTGCGGCGATGCTGCCTTCAGGCGTAATGTCCTTGCTGCAAATCGCAACACTCGTATTATGCGGATTGTTCATGTACGCGCTCATTATGCTGCCGCTGTTCATTCCAGTCATGGTGCGCATGTTTGGCAAAGCCAACTACTGGCCGTTTATGAATGAGAGTGAGCAAGAGGTTCGTTATGCAGCGTCCAAGGACATTTCTCATCATTCCTGACAGGGAGCTAGCGATCTTTTGATGGAGGCAAACAACCCTTATTGAGGCAACTACAAAGCGTTTACAGAAAAATAAAAAGACTGTGAAAAAGCCCTCTTATCCATTCGATAAGGGGGCTTTTCCCCGTTGGGTGGAAGCGGTTGAGCGCGGTCGGGTTCAGAATGCGTTCAGAGAAAATTGGTATAATCAGGGTGAATAGAATTACAGATGGATGAGCAAAGGAGAGGAAAGCGTGAGAAGGAAGGGGCTTATTGGTTTATTAGCGGGCATAATCGCAATTCATTTTATATTCGGCAGCTTTATCGGAGCTGGAACGGCGCATGCAGCCACCTTGCCTGGTCCGGCACTTGCCCAAATAACGGGACATGATTTCAGTTACGGGGCATATACCGGGGCTCCTTATTACATTGGGCTACAGGATGGAGGCACGAGGGAGTATCACGCTTTTGTGCGATTCAACAAAACGGCGAGCGCTCCTGCCGGTTACAAGGTTTACTTGCAAATTAAGGTAGGCAATGACCTTGGTGGCGGGGATGAAGGTCTGGCTGTTCGTGGAACGCCTATTGCCAAAGTATGGGCATACAAGACGACACCTCTTCCAACTAGTGTGGAAAACGCGCATACCGGATGGCCTAGCATGAGTGATGTGCTTAATACCCCCAGCAAGTACGAGCTATTAGATAGTGTGACGAGTGGAATTGTGGCTGGGAAGCTGCTTTCTCTCGATGTTACGACTTATTTCAATAATGCTTCAAACGGGATGCTGACTTTCTTTCTGACGGGCACAGAAAGCTTGAATGGAACCAACGTTGATCGGTACCGGTTTGATGCCGATCCGTATATTGTCTATGAAGAAGCTGTTGTGAATCAAGCTCCGACCGTGACAGACTATACGGAATCGGTAGACGAGGACGAAATCGCAACTGGCAGCATTGTTGGCTCCGACAACGATGGCGACATGCTGACTTATTCATTGTCGCAGCAGGCAGCGAACGGGACGGCAACGGTGAATGCGTCGACCGGGGCATGGGAGTATACTCCGAATGCGAATTATCACGGTCAGGACGTATTTAAAGTCTTGGTTAGCGACGGCAAAGGGGGGACGGCGACCAGCACGGTTACGATTACCGTCAACTCGGTGAATGATTTGCCTGTTACGAGCAACGACACTGCGACAACCAATAAAAATGAGAAGACGACTGGGCAGGTGATTGCAAGCGATGCGGACGGTGATACACTGACCTATTCCATTTCGAAGCAGGGGAATTATGGCGGTGCAGATGTCGATTCGGCAACCGGAGCATGGGAATATACCCCGATGCTAGGCTATTATGGTCAAGATGAATTCGAGATCGAGGTTAGTGATGGCAACGGCGGCATAGCAACGAGCACAATAAGTGTAACGATCGTGAACGTAAATGTAGCTCCGACAACGTCGGACGATACGGCAACGACCGATGAGGATACAAGTACGACGGGTCAGGTAACGGCGACAGATGCGGATGGCGACGTGTTGGAATATTCGGTGTCGCAGCAGGCAACGAACGGGACGGCTACGGTCGATGCGATAACGGGGGAATGGGAATATACTCCGAATACGAATTATCACGGACAGGACGTATTCAAGATTGAGGTTAACGATGGCAATGGAGGTACCGCAACCAGCACCATTACCGTCACCGTGACGCCGGTGAACGATCCGCCTGTCACGAGCGACGACAGCGCGACAACCAATAAAAACGAGAGCACGACGGGCCAGGTGACGGCAAGCGATGTAGACGGCGATCCGCTGACCTACTCTATTTCGCAGCCGGCAGCTCATGGTTCGGCAACGGTCGATCCGACAACCGGAGCATGGGAATATGACCCGGATGAGGGCTATCATGGTCAAGACGTTTTCAAAATTGAGGTTAGTGATGGTAATGGCGGTACAGCGACGAGCACAATAAGTGTAACGATTGTGAACGTAAATGTAGCTCCGACAACATCGGACGATACGGCAACGACCGACGAGGATACAAGTACGACGGGCCAGGTAACGGCGACAGATGCGGATGGCGACACGTTGACGTATTCGGTGTCGCAGCAGGGTGCTCATGGAACGGCAACGGTCGATTCGGCGACCGGGGAATGGGAATATGCCCCGAATGCGGATTATCACGGACAGGACGTATTCAAGATTGAGGTTAGCGACGGCAACGGAGGCACCGCGACTAGCACCATTACCGTAACGGTGACGCCGGTGAATGATCCGCCAACAGCTGCGGATGATTCCGTAACGACTGATGAGGACACAGCGGTTACTGGACAAGTATCGGCAAACGATGTGGATGGCGACACGCTGACTTATTCTATATCGCAGCAGGGTGTCCATGGAACCGCAACGGTTAATTCGTCGACCGGAGCGTGGGAATATACGCCGGACGCCGATTATTATGGTCAGGATGTATTTAAAGTTGAAGTAAGCGACGGTAACGGAGGCACGGTGGTCAGCACAATATCGGTCACCATCAATTCGGTAAACGATGCTCCTGTAATGACGGGAATTGACGCCACTCCATTTGAGCTGTTGGATACGGAGACGAAGCAGCCCTTTACTGCTGTATCCATAGAGGACGCGGACCCTGGACAGACGTTGACAGTCATTATTTCGCTGGATACTGCGGCAAAAGGCGAATTTACAGCCGCCTCCCTTCAAGCGTCCGGCTTCAATCTGGTCGGCAGTCAATATGAGGCTAGCGGAACGGCTGATGATCTGACGACAGCCATTCGCCAATTGGTATTTGCACCAGAGGCGAACCGGGTTGCCCCGGGAACGACGGAGACCGTTATTTTAACGGTGGCGGTAGAGGATGGAATAGCTGCACCAGTAGTAGACAGTCAGACGGCCCTGATTGTGACGTCGGTGAATGACACCCCGACAGTAAGTGCAATTTCTAATCAAAGCATAGGCAAAAATACAGCTACTGAGGCATTAAGCTTTACCATTACGGATCCTGATGCAGAGCCGAGCGATTTTGCAGTAACTGCCGAATCGAGCAATACTGCTCTTGTTCCGCTCAGCGGAATTACACTGGCGGGCACCGGCAAGCAGCGCACGGTTACCGTGGAGCCAGTTCAAGGAATGCAAGGCTCAGCTGTCATTACAATCCATGTATTGGACAGCAGTCTGGCAGAAGGCACATCCATCTTTACGGTGACCGTAGGGAACACCAAGCCGGTTGCAGCGGCGATTGCTCCGCAGCAAGTCGATGAGGACGATGTATTGAGCTTGACGTTGTCAGGTACGGATGAGGATTTGGATACGCTGACCTTTCTAGTCGATGCTCAGGCGGAGCACGGCCATGTGGTTATTAGCAATGGAAATCAGTTGACCTACAAGCCAAATCAGGATTTTAACGGTGACGACAGCTTTGCAATAAAGGCTTTTGACGGGGTGGATGAGTCCGATCCGGTTACGGTTCAAGTGACGGTCACGCCGGTGAATGACCGGCCGGTAGCTGAGAATGCGAGCTACAATGTAGAAAGCCTCACCTCTTTGACTCAGAAGCTTCATGCGACTGATGTTGATGGAGATGCATTGACCTACCGTATACTCACAACGGGTACGAAGTCCTCCAGCGTGACAATTATTAACGGCGATGAGTTTGTTTATGTGCCGAGTCCGGGTCAGCTAGGGGCAGACAGCTTCACCTATGTAGCTTCGGACGGACAGGAGGATTCTGATCCAGCCGTTATTACCGTAAATATCACACCTTATGGAATTAGCGAATTAGGGTCGCTTTCGACAAGCACGGGCAGCTTGTCGCCTGCTTTCCACAAGGATACGCTGAGCTACGAGCAAAATGTAGCCTACACAGTTGAAGCAACGACGATTACAGCTGATGCCTTTGATCCGCTTGCAACGGTAACGATAAACGGCCAATCAGCCGATAGTCCGGTTACGGTGGAGTTAAATGTCGGACTCAATGAGATTTCGGTCACGGTTACGGCGGCTGACTCAACAAAGCCGAGCCGTACTTATCTGGTGAAGGTAACCCGCGCCCAGCAGGGCTCAGGCTCAACACCTTCTACGGGCACTACCAGTCAGCCAGGTACAGGGGCAGCAGGAAGTGGAATTTCGGTCTACGTAGACGGAGTGAAGCAGGAGCAGACGGCTACGGTACAGACGTCCACCAACAATCAGCTGCGCTATGCGACAGTTACGCTCGACAACGACAAAATTATTCAAAAGCTGGAGTCCGAATCCAACCGCGAAGTAACGATTCCGTATCCAGAAGCGGCAGATAGCGTGAGCAGCTTGCTGAATGGTCAATTGCTCAAGGTGATGACGGATAAAACGGCGACGCTTGAAATTCAAACCGCCTCGGCCTCCTATGCATTCCCGGCATCGCTTATCCCTGTTGATGCGATTGCCAAGGAGCTAGGAGCGCAGAACAGCTTAAAGGATATTATTTTCAGCATTACAATAGCAAAATCGGCAAAATCGGAGTCGGATCAAGTATACGCCGCAGCATCGGGACAAGGCATGGAGATTGCAGCATCGCCGCTGGAATTCCATATTACAGCTTCGTACGGCGGGAAGCAGATAAATGTCTCCACGTTCAACGGATATGTGCAAATGATGATTCCAATGCCGGAGGGCACCAATGCGAATCGTATTACGACAGGAGTTGTGCTGCACTCCGATGGACAGCTCTATCATGTGCCGACCAATATTACGATGCTAAACGGGAAGTATTATGCAGTAATCAACAGCTTGACAAACAGCACGTATTCAGTCATTTGGCATCCTCGTGAAATGCAGGACGTGGCGCAGCATTGGAGCCGCGATGAGGTGAATGACCTGGCTTCCCGTATGGTTGTACAAGGGACTAGCGAGACGGCCTTTTCTCCGGATGCTTCGATTACCCGTGCTGAGTTTGCGGCGATTATCGTACGTGGTTTAGGCTTGCGTCCAGCGGCTTTGCAAGGGCAAAGTAAGTTTTCTGATGTACAAGCCGGAAGCTGGTATGCCGGTTATGCGGAAACGGCAGCGGCTTATGGTCTTATTACCGGTTATGCGGACGGCACATTTGGCGCCCTTAAGACAATTACCCGCGAGGAAGCAATTGCAATTATCGCAAGAGCTGTAGCTTACACGAAGCTGAGCACTTCGGGATCTTTGGATAAGCTGTCCAACTTCACGGACCAGAATGAAATCAGCAGTTGGGCAAAAGACGCTATGGCCGCTACGGTTGAGCTTCAAATTGTGACGGGGAATGCCGGACAAGTGCATCCGCAGGACGACATTACCCGTGCGGAGGCTGCTGCACTCATTCGCAGATTGCTGCTGCAGGCTGATTTAATCAACGGGTAGGCTGCTAAACAATCGGCACAGAACAAATAATCCGAGGAGGAAATTAAAATGTCAGATTCATATTTAGGCGAAGTCAGGCTATTTGTCGGCACGTACGCGCCAGAGGGCTGGGAACTATGCAATGGGCAAGTGCTGAAGGTGTCGAATCATGAGGCGTTGTTCAGCCTTCTCGGGGCAACCTACGGTGGGGACGGGCGAACGACGTTCGCCCTACCGGATTATCGGGGCAGAGTTCCTATCCATATGGGGACCAGCTCAACGGGCAGCAATTTTTCTCTGAAAGATAAAGGTGGCGTAGAGACGGTTCAGTTGACGCAGGCACAACTGCCGGCCCATACGCATCTGGCGGCAGCCCAGCAGTCTGCGGGCGATGAGACGTCGCCGACAGGCCATTTTTGGGCGGCGAGCACGGTCAAGCAATATTCTGCAGGAACAACAGCTCCTAACGCCGCGATGAAACAAAATGCTTTGTCCACGGAAGGTGGCAATCTGGCACATAACAATATAATGCCTTCCATGGCACTAACTTATATTATTTGTACGCGAGGCACCTATCCGACGAGGCAGTATTAAGCATAGGTAAGACAATAGCTAATCAAGAGGAGGAAGACATTTATGGAAGAATGGTTTCTTGGTGAAATACGTTTGTTTGCAATCGACTTCGCTCCCGCAGGATGGGCCCAATGCAATGGACAAACACTTAAAGTGAGTGAGAACCAAGCTTTATTCTCGATTATTAGCAATAAATTCGGTGGGGATGGCAAAACCACTTTCCAACTGCCAAATTTGCAGGGAAGGGCTGTTTTAAATCCAACAACAGACGGAGTATTCCCCGTATATTCGAACGGTGGGACAGAAACGCATGCCTTGACGATAAATGAAATTCCCCAGCACACGCATACGATGTATGCCAGTTCAGCCGCAAGTACAAAAGGCGCGGCTGCCTCCAATATATGGGGCGAAAGCAGCGCAAGGGCTTACAGCAGCACGGCGAACAGGTACATGTCGCCTCAAGCAATCGGGATAACGGGCGCGGGACAGGCCCACTCTAATATGCAACCCTACGCGGTCGCAAATTTTTGCATTGCACTATCAGGTACTTATCCACCGAAAAATTAATTATAATCAGAAAGCGAGGCTTGACATGGACGCTTTTATCGGAGAAATTCGCTTGTTTACAGGAAACTATGCTCCTCAGGGATGGGCCTTTTGTCATGGACAGCAGGTTTCGATTTCGTACAATCAACCATTATACTCGATAATAGGAGATGCGTTTGGCACAGACTATTTAACGTATTTTACGTTGCCTGATTTGCGGGGCCTTGTGCCGATCCATCAAGGCAGCGGAGTAGGTCTAACTCCATGGCAGTGCTATGAAAAGGGCGGCAGCATTACAGAAACGATTAACACCTTTGAAATGCCTAATCATACACATCAGTTGAACGCCCAGACAGGAGGAAATGCGACGGACGCATCCGATAATATTTGGGCTACTACACCGCGGGGGACTACAGTTAATGTGTATAATGAAGAACAGCCGAATTCCAGCATGAATGTGAACGCTGTAACTGCAAGCGGAGGGTCTCAAGCACACAATAATATGCAGCCATACTTGGCGATCAATTATATTATTTGCCTAGAAGATGGCATGTATCCCGTTAAAGCGCAATAGCAGCGTAGAATAGCATAAAAAAGTAGCGGCCCTGCACAAACGCGTTGGCGAATGTGCGGACCGCTTCTTTTTATTATAAATGGCTTAAGGGAGGCAACTGCCTCCCTTAAACCATTGTCTGCGAAAGCACGATGCCGCCATAAGCGAAGGCGACGCAGATGACGATAGCCGGATGGATTTTCTTGCGCTCCATCGCCCAGTAGGCGACAGCGGCAATGGCGAGTGTCTGCCAGAGGCCGGCGGATTGCACGGCCGTGTTTGTCATTTGCCAAGTGAGCAGCAGCATCATAATGGCGACAACGGGCTGAACGAGCAGCGTCATGCCTTTGACGATGGGAGATTGGCGATGCTTTTGCAGCAGCTTAAGCAGAAAAATCAGCGCCACAGCCGAAGGAACAATCGTTGCTGCAAGCGCGATCGCCATGCCCGGAATGCCGTATACATCGTATCCGACAAACGCGGCAATTTTGGTAGCAATCGGCCCCGGAAGGGCATTGCCAAGCGCGAGTATGTTTGAAAATTCAGCATCAGTTGACCAATGGTAGCGGTCGACGATTTCATGATACATAAGCGGAATGGAAGCAGGCCCGCCGCCATAGCCTAAAATATTTGCCAGAAAAAACCCTATAATTAAATCCAACCAATCCATAGTGTCTGCTCCTTATGCGCTCGCGCTCGTATTGTTGCCTTTATCCCGCCGATTGTTTCTCCTCTTCTTCACCCAGGCGGCAGCCTTGAAATGCATTGTCCCATAGAGAAGGAACGCGGCAATAACGACCGCATCTTGAATATTCACGACCTGAAGCAGCAGAAAAGCAAGCGCACAGCTGATGAGGCCAGCCACCCAGCCTAGTCCCTTCACCGCACGGTTGCCGAACTCATACGCCATAACGCCAAGCATGACTGCGATAACGGGAATAACCGCAGCAATCATTCCCTGCACAACAGCGGAGCCGCTAAGAATTTGTACAGCGGACAGCAAGGCGATCATCGCGATAGCCGAAGGCAAAATATGAGCAAGTACGGCAGCGAGCGCGCCCAGCCAGCCTTGCAGCCGGTAGCCGAGATAAGCGGCCATTTTGGTTGCAATCGGTCCGGGCAAAGCATTGGCCAGCGCCAAAATTTCGCCAAACTCCTCATCATTAATCCAATCATAGCGCGTAACCGCCTCATGCCGGATTAGAGGAATAACGGAGGGGCCGCCCCCAAAGCCGAAAATCCCCGTTTTAAACATCGCCCAGGAAAGCTGTCCATATGCCTTGGTGCTTGTTGTCGTCTCCATTTTTTACAGCCTCATTCCCATTCTACTTTTGTAACGATTGATTAAAACCTGGCAATCAACGCTCATGATGCCGGGCAGCGGGTACAGCTTTTCTTTCAAAAATAGCTCCATTTCCTGGTTGCTGGTGAACAGGCCATGCATATGCAGCTTGCTGGGGCCTGTCATGTGATACAGGCTGGTGACGACGAGCTCCTCCGACAAGCGATCTGCTACTTCATGCAGAAATTTGGGCTCCACCTCGACATTGAAAAAAGCCGATACCGTCACGCCAATTTTCTCCGGATTGATGACGGCTGTGAAGCGCTCAATAACGCCTTGCTCCAGCAGGGTGTTGATTCTGGCTTGCACAGCAACGCGGGATAAACCGATATCCTTGGCTAAGTCGGTGTAAGATATCCTTCCGTTAATGTGCAAGGCAGCGATAATTTTACGATCAATATCGTCAATGACGTGGTCCGCCTGAGAGGGCGGGATTTTGGATTGCATATGAAAAGCTCCTTTTGCTCCGTTGAGCGAAAATGTCAAAACGTATGTGATAAGTTCGATTCGATTACGATATGAATAAATATATAACCAAATTCATTCCTTATCAATATGAAATTTGTCAATCGTCGGCAAAAAGAATTTTATAGTTGCCACTAGCCGAGCTGCCATGTTACTTTAATACTCAATAGACCATGTCAGATAACTTGACTTATAAAGGGTGAAATAGCATGAACAAGCCGATAACCGGCACGAAGGCCATGGTTGTAAGTCCCCATCATCTGGCTTCGGCAGCAGGGGCGCGAATACTAGAGCAAGGCGGCAACGCCTTTGATGCTGCAATTGCGGTCAGCGCTTGCCTAGCTGTCGTCTATCCGCATATGACGGGACTGGGCGGAGACTCGTTTTGGCTCACATACGAACATAAGGAACAGCAGGTGAGCGCCTATAATGCTAGCGGGCGATCCGGCAGTTTTGCAACGCGCGAGGCTTATGCTGGGGAAGCTGCGATTCCGGTACGCGGACCGCGCAGCGCTATTACAGTTCCGGGCATGGTGGACGGCTGGCATGCCGTGCATAGCCAATATGGGCGTCTGCCTTTTGCACAGGTGCTCCGTATTGCCATTGGTTATGCGGAGAATGGATTTCCGATGTCGCCGGATCAATATGAAAATACGGTGCAGCATGCGGACATGCTGGCACAATTTCCAGCTACAGCGGCGGTATACCTGCCGCAAGGGCGCGTCGTTCAGACGGGGGAGCGCTTTGTGCAGCGCGATCTCGCAGCGAGCCTTCGCGCTATCGCGGAGCAGGGGCGCGATGCTTTCTATAAAGGCGATATTGCGGAACGGATCGCTTCTTATTTGCAGAGCAGCGGCGGGCTGCTGACCAAGGAAGATTTTGCCGAGCATGCGGGCGAATGGGTTGCGCCGCTTAAAGGTACTTACCGTGGGCATGACGTGTACCAGGTGCCGCCGAACTCGCAAGGGTTTGTGGCGCTGATGGCGCTGCAAATGCTGGAGAACTATGATCTGAAAAGTTACGGGCATGGCTCATACACGTATTATCACCTTATGATTGAGGCGCTTAAGCTCGGCTTCCGCGACCGCAATTTATTTTTGACGGACCCTGCTTTTGCGGAAATTCCGCTCGAACGCTTGCTGAGTTCTGCCTATGCGGCGGAGCTTGCAGCTTCTATTAAGCTGGATGAGGCCTGCTCCATCGATACGAAGCCTGTCGGCAATGATACGGCCTATGCGGCGGTCGTGGATGAGGAGGGCAACGCGGTATCCTTCATTCAGAGCTTGTATTTTGAGTTTGGCTCAGGTGTAGTAGCGGGGGATACGGGCATTTTGCTGCAAAATAGAGGGTCCTTCTTCTCGCTGGAGCCCCAGCACGTGAACCGTTTGGAGCCGCGCAAGCGGACTTTCCATACGCTGATGCCAGCCATGGCGTGCCTGAATGGCAAGCCCAGCCATCTGTTTGGTACGCAGGGCGGCGAAGGACAGCCGCAGACACAGGTGGCGATCCTTACGCGGATGATTGATTTTGGCATGAATCCGCAGCAGGCGGTGAATGAGCCGCGCTGGGTATGGGGCCGCACATGGGGGGCGCAAACACAGGAACTGAAAGTAGAGAGCCGTCTGGCAGAAGAGGTTATTGCGCAGCTTGAGAAGGCGGGGCATGATGTTCGCCGCATGAAGGCGTTCGATGGCATTATGGGCCATGCCCATGCGATTACGATTAGTCCGGAGGGCATCCTTAGCGGCGGAGTTGACCCGCGCAGCGATGGCGCAGCTATTGGCTGGTAGGCTAGTTAGTTAATGGTACAGTAATGGGCCGTATCACTAGAGCAGCGGCAGAATAGGAGAGGCAGCAATCATGCAGCATAACATAAATGATACATTTCATGCTTTTATAAAGCCGGAGCTCACAATTCCAGCAACTCATACGGGTATTCTAGACGGCCTCCGTTTTGCGGTTAAGGATGTATTTGCAATAAAAGGGCATGTCAGCAGCGCCGGCAACCCCGACTGGCTGCGCACGCATGAAGCAGCCGACCATACCGCTTCATCAATTGAACGGCTGCTTGCCGCCGGAGCGACGCTGACCGGCGCAACGCATACCGATGAGCTGATGTACAGCATTAATGGGCAGAACGCCCATTACGGCACGCCGATTAATCCAGCTGCGCCAGACCGCATACCGGGCGGCTCGTCCAGTGGTTCCGCCGTGGCGGTTGCAGCGGAGGCGGTGGATTTTGCGCTCGGGACGGATACGGGCGGTTCGGTTCGGGTGCCCTCTGCCTACTGCGGCGTATATGGTTTTAGGCCGACGCATGGCGCAGTTGCGATGGATGGCGTCATTCCTCTGGCACCGAGCTTTGATACGGTAGGCTGGATGGCGCGAGACAGTGTGCTGCTGCTAAAGGTTGGCGAGCTGCTGCTCGCTGATAGGGCAGCAGCTGGAATGGAAGGCCGTTCAACTAGTTCAACGTCTGCGGAAGTAACGCCGTTCAGCCGTTTACTGATTGCAGAAGACGCATGGAGCAAGGCCGAATCTGCCAGTGCAGTCCAACTGAGAAAGCTCGTTGCTGAACTGGAGCCAGCTATGGCAAGAACCGAGCGGCTGACACTAGCTCCTGAAGGACTGGAGCAGTGGCTGGAAGCATTCCGCACCATTCAAGGGCTGGAAATTTGGCAGTCGCATGGCGATTGGATTACGCGCGAGCAGCCTGCTTTTGGTCCGGGTATAGCGCAGCGATTTCGCTGGGCGAGCACCTTGCAGAGCGGAAATAGCGAGGAAAAGGTAGAGGAGCGGAGCAGCATTCGTGCCAAGCTGCATGAGCTGCTCGGTACGGATAGCTTGCTCTTCATCCCCACTATTCCGGGTACGGCACCGGATCGCGACATTAGCGGAGAGGCGGCTGACATGCAGCGCGCCTTAACGATGCAGCTTTGCTGTATCGCCGGTTTGTCGGGCTTGCCGCAGGTGACGCTCCCGGTTGGCGAGGTTGCTGGTGCGCCCATTGGCTTATCCATTATTGCGGGGGCAGGGCAGGATTTGAAGCTGCTGCGATGGCTGGATCAGCATGCGAATTTATGGGGAAGAAGCTGGAGGTCAAGCAGCGGAAACGAAGGGGAGGTAGCGACATAGATGAAGCTGGTGACGATCCATTACGAGGGTATTGCGCAAGCGTGCATTAACATGGACGATCGTTATGTGCTGCTCCAAACGATTAATCAGTTGGAGCAAACAGATTGGCCCATCCATTTGTTTGATTTGCTGCAAGAAGGGCAGTTGGATGCGTTGACGGCATGGTATAGCACGGTCGGTCGTGAAAAGCTTGGAGCGATGGAGTCTGTACCCAAAGAAGCGATAATGCCTGCGCCCTTATATCGCCATCCCCGAAAAATTTGGGGTATCGGCATGAACTATGTAAAAGAAACGGCTGAGCGTGAAAAGTTATTCGCTGAAGCCGACCCGGTCAGCTTTATGAAGCCGGATACGTCGCTTATTGGCCCAAATAGGGCGATTGAGCTGCCTGCCCACCAGACGGAGCATGTGACAGCGGAGGCTGAGCTGGCGCTCATTATTGGACGTACTTGCAAAAACATAACCGAAGCCGAGGCGCTGGACTGCGTCGCGGGTTTTGCCGTATCCGTCGATGTAACGGCTGCGGATATTCATGCCAAGCATCAGCGTTTCCTGACGCGGGCCAAAAGCTTTGATACCTTTTTTGGATTCGGCTCTGAGCTGATTACAAGCGATGAAATTGCGGATTTGTCCCAGCTGGAGGTGGAAACTTGGCATAATGGCGAGCTTGCCCATCGCAATGTGCTGGCTAATATGATTTATCAGCCGGCGTACCTCGTCGCCTTTCATTCGCAGGTGATGACGCTGCTTCCCGGCGATGTCATTTTGACAGGGACGCCTGGCGCGGTCGTCCTTCGGGATGGCGACATCATCGAGGCGCGAATTCCCGGCTTTGAGCCGCTGAAGCATCCGGTTAAAGCGAGTGCGCCGCTCAATTGAGCCAGCCTAGTGCGGTTCGACCCGGCCTGAGCTGAAGAGGCCTCGGTATTCCTAAGAACTCAAGCAGAGCGGCTGCTTGAGTTTTTTTGCGTACAGCCGCCGCTCCCCCTGCCTTTTTCACCGCCTATCAGCAACTTTCAGCAAACCTTCAATTTCACCTAAGATTTACTTAATCTTCATACTTTAGCCTTAAGACTGGAATTAAAATCTGGTTTGAAGGAGGAGTCATCCAAACTATGAATTTAAAAAAGATGTGGAAGAAGGTTGCGGTTACGGCTCTGTCGTTAACGATTGCCGTATCGGGTTTTGGAGCAATCGGCAGCAAAGCAACGGTTTATGCCGCTGAGGCGGGAATAGCGCAGAAGTATGAGTCTCTATTCGAAGGGGACAAAATCATTAATGTGAACGTGACGATTGCCGATGACGATTGGGAAAGCATACTCGCAAGCCCGCTAGACAAGGATTATAAAAAGGTGACGGTAGACGTTGACGGCAATGTGCTGAGCAACGTAGGATTTTCGACCAAAGGCAATTTGACTTTGAAGGCCGTAGCCAGCATGACGGATTCCGACCGTTACAGCTTTCGCTTGAAATTCGACAAATACAATAAAGAACAAACATTGCTCGGACTGGATAAAATGGTGCTGAACAACAGCTACGCAGATCCTTCTTTTTTACGTGAATATTTGCATTACGAAGCTTTGCGCTCGATCGGGCTGGATGCCCCGCTGACAGTGTTTACGAACCTGTATATCAATGGTGAATTGTATGGCTTCTATGTAGGTGTTGAAGCTATTGATGACAGCTATATGGAAAGAAATTATGGTGAAGATTACAACGATGGCGTGCTCTACGATACGGACGAGAAAAGCTATCTGCAATATGAGGAAGACGGCGACTATGAGACGCTGACGTATGAGCTCGGCACAGAGGATGATAAGGCATCGTTGAAAAATTTTATTAGCGTGCTGAATGACATGCCTGCTGGCGAGAAGGGGAATATCGAGGACGTACTCGATGTAGACTCGGCCTTGAAATACATTGCGGGCAACGCTGTACTGGGCAACTACGACAGCTATAATGGCGATAAGGGCCATAACTATATGCTGTACGGCGATGCAGATGGGAAATTCAGTGTCCTGCCATGGGATTTCAATATGTCGTTTAACGGCTATTCCGGTGGCGGAGGCGGGGCCGGTCGCAATGCGGCAGCAGCAGGAACTGCGACCACAACTACGACATCCACAGCAACAACGACATCCACAACGACGGCAGCTACCAATACAAATGCGACAACCGCCTTGGTTGATGTGCCGGTCATGGGCATCAGCATGGACAGCGTGCCAATGATAGGGAACTTGCTGGAAGTGCCGGAGTATAAGGCCAAATATTTGACTTATGTAAATGAGCTGGTGGACTATCTTGGCGGAATCGAGGATCGCATTACCGAGCTGGCTGATATTATTCGGCCAAGCGTAACAGCTGATCCGACTAAATTTTATACGGTAGAGCAGTTTGAATCTAATGTAGCTTATTCTGCTACAGGCGATGCAGCTGGCGGCATGCAAGGCGGTGGAGCAATGGAAGGCATGACGCCCCCTGATGATGCCGGTATGACACCTCCGACGATGCCGGATGGCACAGCAGGAGCGAGACCGGACAATGCCGGAACCGCCACAGGAAGCGCTAGTAATGCGACTGCGACTGATGCTGCCGCAGGCAATGGTACAGCAACTGGACAAGCTGCTGCTGGACAGGGTCCCGGTCAAGGAGCAGGCCAAGGGCAAGGAGGTCAAGGAATGGGCTCGATGGCAGCGGGGTCGCTGATGACTTTTGCGCTCAACAGGCTGGCTAGCCTGCAAGAGCAGCTGGGGCTGGCCGTAACGCCACTGCCGTCGACAACGGCTCCAGTTACAGCAGCGGGAGCTATTTCCGTCCTTTTAAATGGCAGCAAGGTGAGCTTCGACAAACAGGAGCCGGTTAATCAATCGGGGCGGGTGCTCGTTCCCCTTCGCGGCATCTTCGAAGCCTTTGGCGCTGAAGTGAAATGGGATGCAGCAACGAAAAAAATTACTGCGGTCAAGGACGACCGCACGGTTACGCTCACAATTGGCAGCACGACGGCTTACGTCAATGGAACAGCGGTGACGCTGGATGTTCCCGCCTCAGTGGTGAACGGCAGGACGCTCGTGCCGGTGAGATTCATTTCCGAAGGGCTGGATATGGATGCAGCTTGGGATGCAGCAACTGCGACGGTGAAGATTACGAGCAAAGCTTAGCGTAAAATAGCTATACAAAACGATATCTCTAAAAAAGAGGTATCGTTTTTTTTGCTTGCAGAGGGTTTTTATAGAAAATCAGTCCGACAGTAATAGACAAAATACTGCCGGAAAATCGTCCTTTTGCACTATAATAAAAAGGGTTTATGGTATAAAATGTAGAATTTCCATGTTTAACGCGCGCTCATGAATAAATTTGTTTGTAGAAACCAGCTTCAGGCAGAAAGAGGATAATAGGCGATGGGAAATCGATTTTGGGAGTTTTATCTGATTCGGTATTTGGCAGGAACTATATTTGGCGCACTGATTTTATTTATTCTAGCTATGAATTATCAGAACGAAATGAATCGGGCTTATTTTCCCAAAGCACACAACGATGATAGCAAGCCCGATCTTAGCTACTTTTACAGCCTCTTGTTTGAAACAACGAGGGACATAGACATTAGTGAGCTTGATTTGACCATCGGAGGCAATAAAGTGGAGTTGCAAAAGGCTGAGGCATTAACGGGATCAGGGGAAATTCGCTTGAAAACGGACGGTTTGACGGTGCTGGCCGCAATTATTATTGCTGTTTTTGGCTTTCTCTACATGTATATCGCCAGTATGTTGATTTTGATTTTGCATGCAGTACGGCTGATTATTTATCCGGGAATGCGAAAGTTTAAAGCTTTGAGCAAGCTCTATTATTTCTATGTGGAGTTAAGCCGTTTGCGTTCCGAAAGAGAAAGGAAGGTGACAGGAAAAGGGAAAGAGAAAGAGACCAGCGATGAATGGCAGGGCAGTCGTCATTTGAGCGAATATATTGAATCTTACAGGCATCTGCGCGAGCATGGCAACGCCTTTGCTATCCTCTTATCCGAAATAGTATTTGCTTTCTGGCTCGTTATTTGCTCGTTTTCGGTCTGGTCTATTATTGTTTGGGTTGCCGCAGGCTCTGTTGCTTGGTTTATCGGCAGTTATTTAGAAATTCGGATGGTGAAGGAACGCAGGAGCTTTTTGCCGTAGACGAACAATGAAATTGAGGAGAGAACGACGGCGTCGCGATATTTCTATAAAGGGGGCTCGCGTATGAAATGGAATGGGAGCATAAAAAAAATAGTGCCGATACTCGTGTTCATCTTGCTCGTATTATCCTGCATTCCAATTATGAAGCAGTTGTTTGGCATTCAGGAAGTGTATGCGGACTTCATAAATCAGATGTTTAATAAAGAATTGGGGACGGGGAAACGGCTGCTTGGAATTTGGCATATGTTCCGAAGTATAGCTGGGCTTGTCATTTGGTTAATTGGTTTTTGGTATATACTGGCCACGCTATCCAAATGGGCCGAAGACCACGTCGAATCATATAAGAAATTGATTATTTGGTGGGCACCAGTACATAAAATTGTTATTAATATATTGACTTACGCGATTCATTTTATTTATTACATATTAATTATCAGCATGAATAGTACGATTTTGCTGCTAGTCTCCGTGCTTTTAGTTATAGGGCTTTACAGTGTGATTCCAGCAATTTCTATAATGTTTCAACGGTCGATGGAGCTGCTATTTTCCTTTTTCGCTCTCGAATTTAATGCCTCTGCATTTCTGGTGGATTCGGCTAAGCTGAAAGCGTCAGATATTTTGGGTTATCAATCGATTACGTTTTTCGTTATCTTATTTGCTTATTGCATTAAAATAATGACACAGTTCGTATACAGTCCACTGTTTTTAAAAATTGGCGGCCATCGAATTGTACGAAAGTTTCTGTGGTTAAACACCATTTTCAGTTACAGTTACTTGCGCATAGTCGTATACACAATTGCTTTTTTGGCTTTTACGATTCAGTCTTCATTTAAGATTATGAACGAGATCAATAGCGTTTTTGCTACATTTATAATAGTTGATGTCATTATTTATACGTTTCTTAGTTGGGCGAAGGGTAGAGGCGTATATGCCGAGCAGGAGCTGGAGCGGTATTTCCATCATTTACATGCCTATTTTACGGAGGTGGAGCAGCAGCTTGACGATAAGCGGCTTTCCGGTCAAGAGGGCAGCGAAAGGTTTGCAGCGATTACATTTATTGCTCAATACCCACAACTGGGGTTATGGGATAAGTTTAGTCTATATGTAAATCGGAATAGACGGCAGCGTTATTTCATTGCAAGAAAGGTGGTTGTGTTGCTGAAACGCAGATATGCGAACAGACAGCAGATACTGCTGGCAGCGCAATCTGCCAAGCGGCATCTTCTAAGTGCCAGAGCGTATCGCCCAAACCCGGATTACGAGCTGCTCGCAATTAGGCTGGAGGAGATTAAGCTGGAAATGGAAGACAGGCTGCGGACGTATGCCCAATCCGGCATACAGAAGGAGTATTTGGACAAACATCAGTTGTTTCGGATTGAACCGGTGAAGTGGAAGAAACGCGACTGGTTTTTTCAAGGCTTGTGCATGCTTCGGAGCAAGCGGCGAATGAGAGAGCTTAACGAGCAATATCGGCAATACTTGAAAATGATTGAAAAAATGAATGACGATATCGATACACTATACGTAGAGGGGATTTCAAAACAATTGGATCGGATCGCGCATAGATAAATGAATGAATAAAAACCATTGAAATACAGAACAGTCTGCCGCTATTAAGCGGCAGACTGTTCTGTATTTCTTATTCTGTTCTATTCCATCTCATCCCGAATCGACTCAATCAAGCCTTTCAGCTTGTTCGCCGACTTCTGGAACAGCGCCGTTTCTTCGTCGGACAGCGTCAGCTCCAGAACGTTGCGGATACCGCTGCGGTCAACGACGCATGGAACGCCGATGTATACATCGGATACGCCGAGGTAGTTGTCGAGCAGGGTCGACACGTTCAGCACGGCGCCTTCATCTTGCAGAATCGCGGTACAGATGCGGTCGAGTGCCAGAGCGATGGCGTAATACGTCGCGCCTTTTGCTTCAATAATTTGGTAAGCGGCATCGCGTGTGCCAGTGAAAATCCGTTCTTTCTGTTCGTCGTTCAGTCCGAGCTCCGTACCCGCAACGTTCGACAGGCTCCATACCGGCAGCTCGGAATCGCCATGCTCTCCGATAATCGGCGCGTGGACGCTGCGCGGATCAATGTTCAGCTCTTCGCCAATCAGATAGCGGAAGCGTGCGCTGTCGAGCAGCGTGCCTGAACCGATGACGCGGTTAACAGGCCAACGCGATTTTCGCAGGGAGAAGTAGCTCATGACGTCCACGGGGTTCGAGGCAATAAGCAGAATGCCATCATCGTTGTATTTCAAGACCTCATCAATAATTTGGTCAAAAATCGCCACGTTGCGCTTCAGCAGCTGTATGCGCTCTTCGCCCGGACGCTGCGCGACACCAGCCGTAATAATAATAATGTCTGCGCCTTTGCAGTCCTCGTAAGTGCCTGCCCATACCTTCGTGCCGCCAAGGAACGGCATGCCGTGGTTCATGTCGAGCGCATCGCCGATCGCTTTCTTCTCATTGGCATCGATAAGCACCAGCTCATCCATGCGATTGCGAAGCAGCAGCGTATAAGCGGTTGTTGAGCCTACAGCCCCAGCGCCAATGACAACAATTCTTGATTTTTTCATATCCGATCTCTCCCTGTCTAGTGATGTAGTTACTTCTAGTTTTGCTTTTGCCATTACTTCTGAATTACTCCTGCAATTCCTTCTGTTCTTGCTCTTGCGCGTGATCCTCTTTGTCGAAATAAGGCTTGTTCACGAAATAATACATATATCCCATTAATACGCCGCCGCCAATCAGATTGCCCAGTGTGACAGGCACAAGATTGTGAATGACGCCGCCGTAAGTAATCGTGTCTGGATGGTCGACGACTAGTGCAATAGCGAAGGTGCACATGTTGGCAATGCTATGCTCGTAGCCCGAAATAAAGAAGCAGAAGACGAACAGCATCATGGAAAACATTTTTGCCCCGTCATGCTTCATGCCCATCGGAATGAAAAAGGCGAGACAGACTAGCCAGTTACATAAAATCGCCCGGAAAAAAAGCTCCATCGACGACGTATGCATTTTCGCTTCGACGACACTGAGCAGGAACGTATTGACCTTCTCGCTGTCGAACAGTCCGGTTGTCATAATGAGCAGGGCGAACACGGCTGCGCCAAGCAGGTTGCCCGCGTAGCTGGTCAGCCACATTTTGATGGCGTCGGTCCATTTGAGCTTGCGCCGAAGCGCGGTAAACGAATAATAAAACGTATTGCCGGTAAACAAGTCGCCGCCGCCGTATGCGATGAGAATAATCGCAGCTCCGAACGTTAGCGCGGCCATCGGATAAGCGAGCGGAGAATGCTCGGCGTAAAAAAAGTTACCCGTCTTAAAGGCGACTATAACGCCAAAGCCGATGAACATGCTGGCGAGCATGGACCTGGAAATATACCGGATGCGGCTTTGTTGAAAAATCATATGCTTCTTATGTGCGAGTTGCTCGACCTTGCGTAGCGGTTCAGTTTCCATGAGCATTCACTCCTCTTGCTGCTTACTGAGGTTAGAATAACACAGGAGGGACACAGTCGATTGTGACATTCCTCACAGGTAAAGGCGAAAATTGTTACAGAATAAGGGATTCCCGGCGGAGTGGACAACTACTGAGCTAATGATTATTCCTGTAATGGCAAAAATTAGGTATTCTTCTTGTAGATGCAAACGGAGGTGCACATCTATTTGCATAAATATAGCGGCATTAAAGAATGAGGCTTCACCACAACCAAATTAAATGGAATAAAGGAGAGTTTATTCGATGAAAAAATGGATTGGTGCTCTATTATCTTTGGCCCTTATTATTGCAATTTCTGGTGTGCAGCCTGCCCCTGTATCGGCGGCAGAAGTTGTAAGCGTTACCATTATTGTTTCTAAAAATACGACCTACGACGGCAAAGGCAAAGTTTTTGTCGCGAACCCGAGTACGTTAGGGGATGGCAGCCAGGCTGAGAACCAGAAGCCGGTATTCCGTCTGGAAGCGGGCGCAACGCTGAAAAATGTCATTATCGGCGCTCCTGCTGCCGACGGCGTTCACTGCTATGGCAGCTGCAATATTGAGAATGTGACTTGGCAGGATGTAGGCGAGGACGCTTTGACTCTAAAGTCTTCCGGTACCGTTAATATTACAGGAGGCGGCGCATATAAAGCCTATGACAAAGTGTTTCAAATGAATGCATCCGGCACGATCAATATTAAAAATTTCAAGGCCAATGACATCGGCAAGCTCGTTCGTCAAAATGGCGGCACCTCTTATGCGGTATCCATGAATGTTTCAAATAGCGATATTTCCAAGGTGAAGGATTCCATTTTGCGAACAGACAGCAGCTCCACAACGGGCAAAATAACAAATACGCGCTATTCTGGCGTGCCGACGCTGTTCAAAGGTTTTGCATCCGGCAAAACCAGCCAATCCGGAAACACGGCTTATTAGGCGATCCTTCCGAAAAAAGACGCGGCAATGCCGCTTAAGCTGTAGCTTAAGCCTAAGCCTGAGCTTGAATCTAAGCCGCAGAGCCTGGCGTTTGGAAGGATAGCCGTCCCCCGTAAGTAAGCCTGTTTATATATCATCAACAGGGCCTGTGCCGAGATTAGGCGGCATGGGCTCTGTTTCCCATTTGGCGACAATGAGCATATCCAAATGTCTGGCGGAGCGCAGCAAATCCTGCACAATCGTTTTGCGGACTAGCATTTGCCAAGGCGGCCGGCGCGATTGTCCAATAATGAGCTGGGTCGCTTGCAGCTCAGCCATCTTTTTCAGCAAAATCCCGCTAATTTCCTGGCGTCTATCTGCCGCACTTGCCGCCAGCTGGCCGCCAAGCCGCTCGCACAGCTGCCGCAGCGCATGGAGCCGCTTTTGCTGCTCCTCAGTTTGCTGGGTTTTACGGCTGTGCACATAATGGACATGCCATTCTGCCTTCAAGCGATGAGCGATGCGAAAGCCGCGGCGAATCAGTCTTTCCGCCTGATCACCCAAATCGATGCATACAAAAATCACCTCGCGCTTGCGCCAAGGTCCTCGAAGCGAAGGGCCGCGTTCCCACGACTCCAGCCGTTCATCGACATCATCCGCAATTTCGCGCAGCGCCAGCTCGCGCAAGGCAATCAAATTGCCGATTTTGAAAAAAGAGCCCAGCGCCTGCTCCACCTTTTCCTGCTTGTAAATTTTGCCGTCGCGCATGCGCTGCGCCAGCATTTGGGGTGTAACGTCTATGAGCTCGATTTCACTTGCCATTTGTAAAATCGCGTCCGGCACCGTTTCTCTCACCCGCACACCGGTCAACTGCTCCACGGCGTCATTCAAGCTTTCCACATGCTGCACGTTTACGGTGGAAATGACGGAAATTCCGTGCTCCAGCAGCTGCAAAATATCCTCGTACCTTTTCTTGAGCAGGCTGCCGGGCACATTCGTATGGGCAAGCTCATCGACCAGCACAACCTCGGGGCGGCGCGCAATAACAGCCGTTGTATCCATTTCCTCAAGCCGCGCTGACCCATAGGGAATAACTGCCCGGGGCAAAATCGCCAAGCCGCCGACCTGCTCGGCCGTTTCCTGGCGTCCATGCGTTTCCAGCCAGCCAATGACGACATCTACGCCTTTACGCTTCAGAATGTTGCCTTCCTGGAGCATTTTGTACGTTTTCCCGACGCCGGGAGCGGCTCCGATATAAATTTTGAACGTGCCGCGTCGCATGCGCTGGGCCTGTTCCTCCATTTCGCGGGAGTCCAGCCGATGAAAAAGCGCCTCCTGCCCGCCCCGCCGGGTTTTAACGGGCAAAATCCGTTCACCCTCATGCTCCGCCCGATCCGTCATCACAAACACGTCGATGTTCCGTATTTTGCGGAGCACGCGGTTGACGATAGAGCCTTGCAGCCGCTCCTGCCATGCTTTTTTCTTGGAATGGCCCATCACAATGCGCGTCGCATGCTGCCGCGTTGCATATGCCACAAGTGCGGCAGGCAGCTTGCACGCATGCGCCAGAGGGAGCTCCTCGAATGCGCCGCCGACCTTCGCCACCAGCTTTTGCATCGAGCGTTTGATCGTTTGCTGTTCCTTCGATAGGCTGCGGCCCGGCAGCAGAAAGGTGACGACGGCAAGCTCGCCATGCAGCCGCTTGGCAATTTGCTGGCCCCGGCGCACATATAGGGAGCCATTAAAGTGATATTGCGCCGATACGACAATCCGCTCGGCTGCTCCAGATGGGCCGCTTAAGCCCAGCGCTTCGCGGTGCTTTTCCAGCGTTTCGTGGACACCCTCTGCCATGAGGCAGAGAGCGACTTCACGCAGAACAGCCAGATTGCCGGGCAGCCGCATAGCCGGATGGAGGGAGCTGCCGAGCAGTCCCTCTTCCATCCGGCTCAGCATCGTCTCCGGAGAGACATCAATGAGGCGAACCTCATCGGCCCATTCCAGCGTGTCCGCCGGAACCGTCTCCTCCGCGCGAATGCCCGTCATTTTGAAAATAACTCCGTCCTCGCCCTCCAGCTCGTAGACATTAATCGTCGTAATGATGCTGATGCCATGCTCCAGCAAATATTGAATGTCCTCCAGCCGCGTCTGGAAGCGGGCGCATGTACGGTTGCGATGGGCGAGTCCATCGACGAGCACGGCCTCCGGGTTGCGGGCGAGCAGCGTCTCCAGCGGCAAATCCTGCTGCTCCTTGCCATCGCGCTGCCACTTAATGCTCGGGACATGCTCCAGCTCAGACTCAAGCGCCGCTTGATTCCTATTTGTGCTTGGAGCTGGCGTTAAGGCGCAAATGACGACATCAATGCCCTGCTGCTTCAGCAGCTGGCCTTCCTGCAGCAGATGATACGTTTTCCCGGAGCCCGCGACCGAGCCGATGATGATTTTCAGGCGTCCTTTATGCAGCTGGGAGATAGAAGCCAATATCTCCTCCGGCGTCTTGCGTTGATACGGTGGCATTTTGCTCCCGCCTTCTTTTTTATTTGGCGATTCGTGTGGATAAAGCCAGATTCAGCTCCAGCACATTGACGCGCTTGTCACCGAAGAGGCCGAGCTCGCGTCCTTTCGTATGCGCGTGTACAAGCTCTTCCAGCTCTGCCTTTGGCAGTCCCGTCAGCTTGCTGATTCTTGCAATTTGTACGATAGCCGACTGCGGCGTAATATCCGGGTCAAGCCCGGAGCCGGAATTGCTTATTAACGCTACGGGCAGCTGCGCAAGCGGCACCTCGGGATTATCCTGCTGCCACTGGGCGATGGATGCTTTCATGCGCGCCAGCAGCTCCGGGTTCGAAGGGGCATAGTTGTTAGAGCCGGAAGCTTCCGCCTTATAGTCAATGCTCGACACCCGTCCCTGAAAATAGCGCTGGTCGGTAAAAGGCTGACCGATCAGCGACGAACCAACGACGTTGCCTGCGCTATCCTTGAGCAGGCTGCCATTGGCCTGAGCCGGGAACAGCAGCTGTGCGGCACCCGTGCTCACAAGCGGATACATGATACCGCAAAGGAGCAGAAACAGCAGGCTGGCGCGCAGCGACACCCCGATCATAGAAGATGGGGAGGGCGGCACTGATGAAGACGAAGCAGCTGGTATAGATGACGATGGACGATTTCTTTTTAAAATAACATGCATAGCACAATTCCCTTCTTTCTAATTAAAGGTTCGTTTCATTAATAGGCCGCAGCCGATCTGGACGGCGTTAAATCCAAATATGAACCATCATGTCGATGAGCTTGATACCGATGAACGGCGCGATCATGCCGCCGAGCCCGTAAATGAACAAATTGCGGCTGAGCAGGCGGGCGGCGCTGAGCGGACGATAAGTAACGCCTTTCATCGCCAGCGGAATGAGCAGCGGAATAATGATCGCATTAAAGATGAGCGCGGACAAAATCGCCGACAGCGGCGAGCCGAGCTGCATCACATTCAGCGCCTTCATTTGCGGAATCGCCAGCATAAACATCGCGGGGATGATGGCGAAATATTTGGCTACGTCATTGGCAATGCTGAAGGTCGTGAGCGCGCCGCGCGTCATTAGCAGCTGCTTGCCGATCGAAACGACCTCAATAATTTTGGAAGGATCGGAGTCCAAATCCACCATATTGGCAGCTTCCTTCGCCGCCGTCGTGCCGCTGTTCATCGCCAGGCCGACATCGGCCTGCGCGAGTGCGGGCGCGTCATTCGTTCCGTCCCCCGTCATGGCGACGAGCTTGCCTTCCGCCTGCTCGCGGCGGATGACGGCGATTTTATCCTCCGGCTTGCTTTCGGCAATAAAATCGTCGACGCCCGCTTCTCTGGCGATAGTTGCCGCCGTAAACGGATTATCGCCCGTACACATAATCGTTTTGATGCCCATCGCTCGCAGCTGGTCGAACCGTTCCTTCATGCCCGGCTTGACCGTATCCTTCAAATAAATTAAGCCGAATATGTGCTGATCGACGGCGATGGCGAGCGGCGTGCCGCCTTCCTTGGCAATCCGCTCCGTCTCCTGAGCCAAATCAGCGGGTATGTCTCCTCCTTGGGCGAGCACCCAGCTGCGAATCGCTTCGACGGCTCCTTTGCGCACGAGCCGTCCATCGGCCAAATCGATGCCGCTCATCCGCGTCTCGGCTTGAAAGGGAACGAATTGACCGCCTTCGCCAAGCGCGGCATCGTAGGTTTTATCATGCTTTTTCATCCATTCCAGCACCGAGCGGCCTTCCGGCGTTTCATCCTGCAGGGAGGAAATAGCGGCCCATGCCGCTGCCTCATCTGCCCCAGCAGTGCCTACCGGATTGATTTCGCTCGCCATCCGATTGCCGAAGGTAATCGTCCCGGTTTTATCCAAAATCATCGTATTAATATCGCCAGCTGCTTCAACGGCCTTCCCGGACATGGCCAGCACATTGAACTGGGTGACCCGGTCCATGCCGGCGATTCCGATGGCGGACAGCAGGCCGCCGATCGTCGTCGGAATGAGGCAGACGAGCAGCGCGATGAGCACGGGAATTTCCAGATTGACGTCCACATAAGCGGCAATCGGGCCTAACGTGACGACGACGATGAGAAAAATAATGGTCAGGCTGATCAGCAGCGTGTTCAGGGCAATTTCATTCGGCGTTTTCTGCCGCTTCGCTCCTTCGACGAGCGCGATCATCCGGTCGATGAACGTTTCACCGGGCTCGCTCGTAATTCGCATTTTAATCCGGTCGCTGATGACCAGCGTTCCGCCCGTCACGGAGTTGAAGTCTCCGCCGGCCTCCTTGATGACGGGTGCCGATTCGCCGGTAATAGCCGATTCATCGACGGAAGCGAGGCCTTCAATGACCTCGCCGTCCCCGGGAATCATTTCCCCCTGCGAGACGATAACGATGTCCCCTTTGCGCAGCTCCGTAGAAGGGACGATTTGAATGCTGTCGCCCAGCAGCTTATTCGCCATAATTTCCTGCTTCGTTTTTTTCAGCGAGCCAGCCTGTGCTTTCCCGCGGCCTTCGGCTAACGCCTCAGCAAAATTGGCGAACAGCACCGTAAAGAGCAAAATAATAAAAACAGCCAGGTTGAAGCCGATGCGATTCTGCGAGTCGAAGTACCCTGGAAATAGGGTCATGAGCAGAACGATCAGCGTTCCAATCTCGACAACGAACATGACCGGATTTTTCATCATATGGACCGGATTCAGCTTGAGGAGGCTCATCTTGAGCGCCTCGGTCACGAGCGGCCTTGTGAATAATTTTTTAGCACGTTGGTCATTCATAACGCTTACCCCTCATTTCCCTTTAACGGATCGTTAAAAACTCGGCAATTGGCCCTGTGACAATGACGGGCAGAAACGTGAGCGCGCCGATCAAAATAACGACGCCCATCAGCATAACTGCAAACAGCGAATTGTCCGTTCGGAACGTGCCAATCGTCTCCGGCACCCACTGCTTGCGGCTGAGCGATCCAGCTACAGCAAGCAGCGCAATCATCGACATATATCGGCCGAAAAACATCACAAGCCCGGTCGTTATATTCCAGAACGGCGTATTGTCGGCCAGCCCCTCAAACCCGGAGCCGTTGTTGGCGGCCGAGGACGTATATTCATACAGCACCTGCGTAATGCCATGAAAACCCGAATTGGATATAGCGCCTTGCCCCAGATCGGTTAGAAAAGCCGCCGCCGTTGGCGCGAGAATAATAAACGGATGCACGAGAATGGCAATGGCAATCAGCTTCATTTCGCGCGGCTCTATTTTTCGCCCGAGAAATTCTGGTGTCCGTCCGACCATCAGCCCGCAGATGAACACCGTCAGCATCGCATACATCAGCATATTGACGAGCCCGACGCCTTTGCCGCCGAAGACGACGTTCAGCATCATTTGGGCAAGGGGAACGAGCCCGCCAAGCGGAGTGAGCGTATCGTGCATCGAATTGACCGAGCCGGTTGTGGCCGCCGTCGTCACCGTCGTGAACAGCGCGGACTGGGCGATGCCGAAGCGAACCTCCTTGCCCTCCATGCTGCCTTGCGAAGCATCGATGCCGAGTGTGGCGATCAGCGGGCTGCCGCTTTTTTCAGCCGTATAGGAAATCGTAAGAAAGATCAGAAACAGCGCCATCATCGCCGAAAAAATAACCCAGCCCTGCTTGCTGCTTTTCGCAAACCGGCCATACATGAAAGGCAGCGCGGCAGGCAGCGCCCACATGGACAAAATCTCAATAACATTCGTCAGCGGATTGGGATTTTCGAACGGATGGGCGGAGTTGACTCCGAAAAAACCGCCGCCATTCGTGCCAAGATGCTTAATCGACTCCAGCGAGGCGACTGGCCCGATGGCGATATGCTGAACCGCGCCCTCAAGTGTCGTAACGGCCAAGGTAGGGCTAAGCGTTTGCGGCACTTGCAGCGCCACAAGCAGCAGCGTAATGACAATAGCCAGCGGGAAGAAAATACGCGTATGCGCTTTGACGAAATCCTCGAAAAAGTTGCCGAGCGTTCCGCCTTTGCTTGTAATGCCGCGCACGAAGGCGACAGCAACGGAAAAGCCGGTAGCGGCCGACGTAAACATCATCATCGTAATGACCGCTATTTGCGCAAAATACGTCAGCCCTGATTCGCCGCTGTAATGCTGGAGATTCGTATTGGTCATAAAGCTGATGACCGTATTTAGGACGAGTGTCGGCTCCATGCTGCCGATTCCATTCGGGTTAAGCGGCAGGCCGCTTTGCACCCTCAGCAGTACATAGCTGACAGCTACGAGCACGAAATTGAGTGTAATAAAGCTGAGCGCATATCTTTTCCAGCTCATGCCTTGGCGATTTTTGAGCCCGATTACTGAATAGATGATCGCTTCGATTCGTGCGAACAGCTTGTCGGTACGGTTTGGAACGTTTGAAAACACGGAATATAAATAATGGCCAAGCGGCTTTGCGATCAGCATGATCATGCCGACAACTACCGCCATTTGCAGGACGTCCACAGCTATTCCTCCCTTGCTATAAATGATGAAATGTTATGTGCTAAAATTTCTCCGGATGGAGCAAGGCGTAGACGAGATACACCAGCAAGGCTCCTGTAACGAGCAGTATGACAATCATCCCCGTTCCTCCGTTTCGCTAATGGACCGATCGCACCAGCGAATAAATCCGGCAATCAGCCCGAAAGCTGCGATTAAGGTCAAAGCCATTCCGATATCCAGCATAGCTGCAGCACTCCTTATTTCGTTTTATCCCTTGTCATTTTGGAAAAGAAGGCAGCAAAAAAGAAGCCTTGGGCAAAGAGGACTCTTCACCCGCAGCTTCCTTCATCCGGGCATGATGCGCCCCTGATTCGCCTGCGATAAGTGTAAGTGTGGCCTCTCCCGTTGACGCTTGCGAGGTTAGCTGTCGGATTCGGGCGCGAGAGACGCCCTACGCTTGGCACTTATCGTGCCCTTGCGATTCACCCCGTGACGCTCCCTGCAATTGTCCATTGGACAACGACAGAGAGCCGTCGATGGTTCCCCCGTTTCTGCGGCAGTGCAGAACTCAGCGTTTGAAACAAAATGCCTGCCGATGTTGCGAGTGCTATTTTCGAAAAAAAGACAACAAAAAACCACAGAGGCGTATGACGCTCTGTGGCCTGATTTACAAGGTCACAATCGTTCACCATTCCTCTCTACACCTGCGCTTACGAGGTTAGCTGTCGGATTCGGGCGGTGAGAGTCGCCCTACATTTGCCTGGAGTTTCATGACACTCCTGCAAACGATTCACCCCTGCGCTGCCAGCTTCCGACTCTCACATCGGATGGATGCAGTGCGTTTGGTTCCCCCGCTCTTCGCTTAATAGGCGAAGACTCAGCGATCAAGCAAAAACGACTTCGTCGTCCTTCTGGGACGAGCGAAGAGCTTTGCCCTTAGAAATATAGAGAAAGGATAACGAAAACTTATTCTTTCCTATATTTCAAGGTGAAACGGCTATCGCCTTCCTTGGGCGGCGCAGCGCGTTTCAGTCCGAGAAATACAAGCCTATTTATAAGTGCAAAACTTATAAATTCTTATATTTCAAAAAAAAGGTTCATGCATGCTATGAATCATACTCCCCTGCCGCGATTGCTGTAAAGGAAGCTTACGCCGCAAAAGAGAGCGAATGCTGCGGATTAGCTTGATTTTAAACGCTTTCAACGAGATTTATCTTTAGCAAGGTCGTTTTATCTCGCGATTTCTTTTATTTTCTAAAAGCACCCCCTCTTTCCAGAAAACAAGGAAACGAATATGATAAATAGCATGCTGACAGAATCAGGTGTTTGCGGCTGCTCGGCCGCGTATATAAATAGCGGGGGGATGAACGATGTATAAAGTGCTGCTGGTAGATGATGAAGAAGAGACGCGCAGCGGGCTGCTGCACGAAATTGCATGGGAGCGCCATGGCTTTGAAATTGTGGATACGGCGGCGAACGGCAGGGAAGCGATGGAGCTGATTGAGCGTCTGGAGCCGGATATCGTAGCGACGGATATCAGCATGCCGTATATGAACGGCTTGGAGCTGGCGGAATGGACGAGGAAGACGTATCCGCTGACGCGCATCGTTATTTTTTCCGGCTATGATGAATTTGAATATGCGAAGCAGGCAATCGGCTTGCAGGTGGATGAGTATATTTTAAAGCCGTTTTCCGCGCAGCAGTTGCTTGAGGTGATGGACAAGGTGAAGGAGCGGCTGGACGATGAGCGCGAGAAGCGGGAAAATATGCAGCTTTTGCAGGAGCATTACCGTACGAGCCTGCCGGTCGTAAAGGAGCTGTTTCTGTCGTCGCTGCTCACCCGCAAGCTTCCGCTGCGGCATATTGAGGAGAAGGCAGAAAAATATGAGCTGGATTTAGCGGGCGAGGCGTACATGGTGTCCGTGCTGCACACGCATGTATTGGAAGCGCTTCCTGGATTGCCGCTCCGTGCAGCGGAAAGCTCGCTTGCGGCCTCCAGCGATCTCGACCTCAAGCTGTTTGCCCTGCGCAATGTGGCGGAGGAGGTGTGGGGCAGACTTGGGCTGGGCAAAGTTTTTCTGCATCAGGATCAAGTGGCACTGCTCGCAGTTGGACGGGGAAGTAGCGCGCAAGAGCTGATGGAACGGACGCTGGGCGGGCTTGCTGAAATGCTGCAAAATATTCAGAAATACTTGCGTTTTCCCGTAACGATTGGGGTCAGCTCAACGCTGGCGGATGTTGCGCAGCTAAAGCAGGGCTATGAGGAGGCGCAGCAGGCGCTCGATTATCATAATTTGGTGGGCAGCAACCGGATTATCTGCATTGACGATGTTGAGAAGCGCTATGTGGAAGAGCTGCAATTTGACGAGCTCAAGGAGCAGGCGCTCATTCGCTGCCTGCGGGTAGGCACGCATGAGGAGCTGGAGCAGCTGATGACAGCGCTGTTTGACGAGATTGAAGGCGTCCATGCCGCTTACCGGGAATACCAGCTTTACATGCTGGAGATGATGACGGCGGTCATGAAGCTGGTGAGGGAGGCAGGGCTGAACCTGTACGATATCGCGGGATACGAGCTGCAAATTTATGCGGAGCTGCAGCAGCTTAGCGGGCTGGCGGAGACGAGAAGCTGGTACATGTCGCTCTGCGAGAAAATTCGCCATCATATCGCCAGCCGCAGGCAAAGCTCCTACAAGCAGCTGGTCGAGGAAGCGGTGCGTTACACGAAAGCAAACTTCCATGACAGCGAGCTGTCGATAGCCCGGCTGTGCAGCCATCTGCATATTAGCGCGGGATATTTCAGCAGCCTGTTCAAGAAGGAGGTGAAGCTGACATTCGGCGGTTATTTGCTTCAGCTGCGGATGGAGGCGGCGAAGGAGCTGCTGCGGGCGACGGAGCTGAAGACGTTCGAAATTGCCGAGAAGGTCGGCTTCTCGGACCCGAATTATTTTTCACTGTGCTTTAAGAAAAATGTCGGCGTCTCTGCCAAGGAATACCGCAATCAGGCGATGAATGCGGATGCGCCATGAGGAAGCGCAGCATCCAGTTTCTCATTTCAGTGGCGCTGTCGGTGTTTGCCGCGGCGGCGATTATTATGGTCAGCGTGCTGCTGTTCAACAAGTTTTCGCAGACGGCAGAGACGAATGCACTGCGCAATACCCAGCAGGTCGTCGATCAGGTCAGCTACAATTTGGAGGATTATATTCAGGGCATGTCGGAAATTTACGGCGTTCTCCACGATACAATTAGCCGCAGCGGCGATGTGAACGAAGAAGAGCTGCGCAGCCAGCTGAATACGATCATCGGCATTCGGGGAGAAATTGTGTCACTGGCCGTCATTGGGCATGACGGAGAGGTGATGATGAGTATCCCCGGCGTTGCGCTCAAGGAAAATTTGAGTCTTTACAATCAGCGCTGGTTCCAGAGCGCGCTGCAAACGCCGAACCATCTCAGCTACTCGCTGCCGCATGTGCAGAACATGTACAAAATGCAGTACAAATGGGTCGTCTCGCTGAGCAAAGGCATTACCGTAGTAAGGGGCGGGAAAACGGAGCATGGCGTGCTGCTTCTGGACGTCAATTTTAACAAAATCAATCAGCTGTCCTCGCGGGTCGTGCTCGGGAAGAAGGGCTACGTCTACATTGTGGACGAAAGTGCGGGCAATATGGTGTACCATCCGCAGCAGCAGCTCATCTACGCCGGGCTGAAAAGCGAAAACGTCGAGCAGGCGCTGAAATATACGTTCGGCAGCTTTCATGACGAATCCGGCGACGAGGATAAAATGATTACCGTGCAGACGATCGGCAACATCGGCTGGAAGGTGGTCGGAGTGTCCTTTACCGATGAGATTATTACGACAAAACGCGAGCTGAACGATTATTTGCTGAATTTGCTGCTGCTTTTGCTTGTATTCGTCATTGCGATGTCATGGCTTATTTCGCGCATTATTGCCCGTCCGATCCGGCAGTTGGAGAAGTCGATGAAAAATGTCGAGCGCGGCGATTTCCATACGATGACCGCCATTCGCGGGCCGCTGGAGGTAGAGCGGCTATCCACACGCTTTAATCTGATGGTAGCGCGAATCCGCGAGCTGATGCAGCAAATTGTTGTGGAGCAGGAGGCGAAGCGCAAATATGAGTTTGAGGCGCTGCAATCGCAAATTAATCCGCATTTTTTATACAACACGCTCAATACGGTCGTGCGCATGGTCGGCATGAACCGCAACGAGGAGGTGGTGACGACGATTACCTCCTTGTCGAAGCTGTTCCGCATCAGCCTTAGCAAAGGCAAGCCGATGATTCCGCTGGCGAGCGAGCTGGAGCATGCGCGGAACTATCTCATCATTCAAAATATCCGTTTCAAAAATAAATTCGATTATGTGTTTGACGTCGAAGAGGCCGCGCTGCCCAGCTTGTCGCTCAAGCTGATTTTGCAGCCACTGCTGGAAAATGCCATTATGCACGGCATTGAGCCGTCTGTCGATAAAGGGCTGATTACTGTTCGGGCATGGATCGAGGCTGGGCAAGTGTACTTGCAGGTGAGCGACAATGGGCTCGGGATGAGCGGCGAGCAGCTGGCGGCGCTGCTCACGGGAGAGACCGACGGCAGTACCGCCAAGCCGTCTGGATATGCTGGAGACCGAAAGGCTGATCGTGACGGCACCATTGGAGGGACTGCTTCAGAGGCTCCTAAAAGGCCAACCTCCGCCAATTTTGCATCAAGTTCTGCAACCAGTGCGGCTTCCGGTGCGGGCTCCGGCGTAGGCGTGCGCAATGTGCATGAGCGGATTCGGCTGTTTTACGGCGAGCCGTATGGCTTGCAGTTTGAGAGCGAGCTGGAGGAGGGAACGACCGTAACGATACGTTTCCCGTTCAAGCAGGCCGGCGATGAAGCGGACGAGAGGAGTGAGGAAGGATGAGCGTAAAACACAAGTTGGGACGGCTCGCATTACGGAGCATGGTGGCTGTGTTTGCGCTGCTGCTGGGCTCCTGCACGACGCATCCGGCAGAGGACAGCGCCATTCAGCGGGAAAATATCGACATCAGCCTGCTGCTCAAGCGGCTGGACGGCGACTACTGGAACTCCGTCGTCATGGGCGCCGAAGCTGCATCGAAGGAGTTTAATGTGACGCTGCATATTTCCGGACCGGATAAGCAGAGCAGCCCGGAGCAGCTTTTGGAGACGGCAAAGCTTGCGCTGGTACATCATCCTGATGCGGTTGTATTTGCCTCCGGAGACGAGGCGGTTACGACCGGCATTGTCGAGGCTGGCAAGGCAGCGCGGATTCCGCTCATTGCGATTGACACGGAGACGGAGGACGCTGGCATCAGCTCGGTCATCACGATCAATCATCATCAGGCGGGACGAGCGGTTGCCCTCAAAATGAGCGAGCTGCTGGCAGGCAAAGGCAGCGTCGCCCTGCTGACGGACGGTCTTGGGGACAACAACCAGCTGCGCCGCGAGGAAGGCATTAAGGAGGCGCTTGCCGAGGAAAGCGGCATGGCGCTTATCGGCATCGAGCCCTGTGTGGAGGCTGACGGCAACTGCCGAAGCGTCGTCAGCAGCTTGCTGGACGAGCAGCAGGTGGATGGCATATTGGCGCTTAATGTCCAAGCGGCCGTATCAGCTGCCCTTGAGGTAAAGCAGCGGGGGCTCGGCGGCAAAATTAAAATTGTCGCCTTTGACAGCTCCATGGAGCTGCTTGAGCTGCTGCAGGAAGATCAGCTGCAAGCGGTGCTGGTGCAAAATCCGTTCAGCATCGGCTATCTTGGCATCAAAAACGCCGTACTCGCTTTGCGGGGCGAGGAAGTGCCGCTGCATGTAGCGATGGAAGCCAAGCTGGTGAATAGCGACACGATGTTTTGGCCTGAAAATCAGCGGGTGCTGTTTCCCTTTATCCAGAAGTAAGGAGGATTTTAATAAAAATGATGAGGATTTTACATTCGTTTCCGGCCCCGTTTCAGCCATAATGAGGACACGAAAGAGAAACAGAGCTGCACACGCTCATCAGCATGAACTAAAAATGGGGAGGTCATGATGAAATGAAAAAGGTAACGGCTGCGCTGCTGATCGGCGCATTGACGGTAGCGGCAGGCTGCTCGGCATCAAACGGCAACGCAGGGGGAAGCGAGGGCGACCAGCCGAAGGTTGGGGTCGCGATTTACAAGTTTGACGATACGTTTATGACAGGCGTCCGCAACGCGATTACGGAAGCAGCGGCAGGCAAGGTGCAGGTGGATATCGTAGACAGCCAAAACTCGCAGCCGACGCAAAATGACAAGGTTGACCTATTCATCACGAAGAAGGTCAAATCGATGATCATTAACCCGGTAGACCGCACAGCAGCGGGCGTCATTATTGATAAAGGCAAAGCTGCGGACATTCCGGTCGTCTTCGTTAACCGCGAGCCGCTTGCGGATGATATGGCGAAATGGGATAAGGTGTATTTTGTCGGAGCGAAGGCGGAGGAATCGGGCACGATGTCCGGCGATCTCATCGTTGATTACTGGAAGGCGCATCCGGAAGCGGATAAGAACGGGGACGGCGTGCTGCAATACGTCATGCTCAAAGGCGAGCCGGGCCATCAGGATGCCGAGCTGCGGACGAAATTTTCCGTGCAGGCGATTGAGGATGCAGGCATCAAGGTCGAGAAGCTGGCAGAGGATACAGCGATGTGGGACCGGGTAAAAGGCCAGGAAAAAATGGCGGCGTTCATCGCTTCCCATGGCGATAAAATCGAAGCCGTCCTCGCCAACAACGATGATATGGCGCTCGGTGCAATTGAAGCGCTGAAGGCGGCGGGCTATTTTACAGGCGATAAATATATTCCGGTTGTCGGCGTAGATGCTACCGCTCCTGCGATTCAGGCGCTGGATGAAGGCACGCTGCTCGGCACAGTGCTCAATGATGCGGTGAACCAAGGCAAGGCGACGGTCGAGCTGTCCCGCGTACTCGCTGCTGGCGAAACGCCAAGCAAGGACAACACCGGCTTCGAAATTACCGATGGCAAATACGTGTGGATTCCGTACCAGAAGGTAACGAGCGAGAACAAGGATCAAGTTCTGAAATAGGCGCCTGAGAGGGCGAATGGAATAAAGCGGTACGAAAGGAGCAAGGGAAGCATAAGGCTGGCGCTGCCCTTGCTTTTTTTTAACGCAGCTTTGCCGCCAGAGGACGGCGACAGCCGTTTACGCTTGCAGCAAAACGAGCATTGCCTCCAAGAGGCTGGCAGTGTCGTTTAAACATGGCTTTTTACTGGATAACTTTAACTTAATTGTTTGTAAAGGGGTGTTATACAAATGCCAGAGCATCCGGCTTATGTGCTAGAGATGAATAACATCTCCAAATCTTTTCCCGGCGTGAAGGCGCTCGACGATGTGACGCTGAAGCTGCGCCCCGGTACGGTACATGCCTTGATGGGTGAAAATGGTGCAGGAAAATCGACGCTGATGAAATGCCTGTTCGGCATCTACAAGCCCGATGGGGGCGAAATCATGCTTGCCGGCCAGCATGTGCACATCAACAGCTCAAAGGACGCGCTGGCTCTCGGGGTGTCGATGATCCATCAGGAGCTGAACCCGGTGCCGCAGCGCGACGTCATGGAAAATATCTGGCTCGGGCGATTCCCGACCAGAGGTCTAGGGCCTTTGCAATTCATCAACCACCGCAAAATGCAGGAGGATACGGTGAAGCTGCTCAAAGATCTGGAGATGGATATTCATCCGAAACAAAAGGTAGGCGACTTGTCCGTATCGAAAATTCAATCGCTGGAAATCGCCAAAGCGGTGTCGTTCCACTCGAAGGTCATCGTCATGGACGAACCGACCTCCTCGCTCACCGGAAATGAAGTGGAGCAGCTGTTCCGCATCATTAATGAGCTGAGGAGGCGTGGTGTATCGATTATTTATATATCCCACAAAATGGAAGAAATATTGCGCATTTCAGATGATGTAACCATTATGCGAGATGGCAAGCATGTCGGCACATGGGAAGCGAAGGAGCTGACGATTGATAAAATCATTACCCGCATGGTGGGCAGGGATTTATCGAATCGTTATCCAGAGCGGACGAACGTGCCGGGCGAGGTGCTGCTGCGGGCAGAAGGCTTGACCTCCGTGCATCCGCATTCGTTTAAGGATGTTTCGTTCGAGCTGCGCAAGGGCGAGATTTTGGGACTCGGCGGGCTTGTAGGAGCGCAGCGGACCGAGGTGATAGAAGCGCTGTTCGGGATGCGGGCGCTTAAGCGGGGCAGCATTCATCTGCATGGCAAAAAAATAAAGCTGAAGGCGCCATCGGACGCCATTCGCCAAGGTATTGCGCTGCTCACCGAGGAGAGGCGGGTGACGGGGATTTTTCCGGTGCTGACGATTGCGGAAAATACAGTCATTGCGAACTTGGGCAGGTTCAAGACGCCCTATGGCTTAATTAGCAATGCGCGGATAGGCGAAGTGTCGCAGCAAAGCGTAGAGAAGTTCCGGGTCAAAACGCCATCGACCAAGCAGCTCATTCGCAACTTGTCCGGCGGCAACCAGCAGAAGGTGCTGCTCGCCAGATGGCTGCTGACTGACCCGGAGGTGCTGCTGCTGGACGAACCGACGCGCGGCATCGATATCGGAGCGAAATATGAAATTTATTCGTTCATGATCGAGCTTGCCAAGCAGGGCAAAAGCATCATTATGATTTCCTCCGAAATGCCGGAGCTGATCGGCATGTCCGACCGCATCATCGTCATGCGCGAGGGGCGCATATCCGGCATCGTAGACGGCAAAGCGGCGACGGAAGAAGAAATTATGCGGCTTGCCGCACAGTAGTAGCGGGCAGGACAACTTGGAGGAGTGAATACGATGAATGCACTGGATGCAAAAGGAGTTAAGCATTTTTTCTCCCAAAATGCGATTTATATTATATTGGTTCTGCTTATTATTGGCATAGCAGTTGCTGACCCGAATTTTATCGGCATTACGACGCTGCGGGATATTTTGCTGCAATCGTCGACGCGGGTCATAATCGCTCTAGGCGTAGCGTTTGTTCTGATTACGGGCGGAACGGATTTGTCTGCTGGGCGGATAGTTGGCCTGAGCGCCGTCGTCTCTGCGTCGATGCTGCAAATGTCGGATTATCCGCGCAAGTTTTTCCCGAATTTGCCGGAGCTGCCGATTATCGTGCCGATTATACTGGCGATTGTCGTCGGCTTGATTTTTGGCTTGATCAACGGCATTATTGTCGCAAAATTCCATGTTCCACCGTTTATTGCGACGCTCGGCTCTATGGTTATCGTGTATGGCGTAAACTCGTTTTACTTCGATATGAAGCCAAACCAGTCGCAGCCAATCGGAGGCTTAAGCAAGGAATTCAGCAAGCTGGGGACCGGGTATATTGGGCCGAACGGCACGTATTCGATCCCGTATATCGTCATCATAGCGATTGTCGTCTCATTTATCGTCTGGGTCATCTTCAACAACACGCGGCTGGGCAAAAATATGTACGCCATCGGCGGCAATATCCAAGCCGCTAATGTATCGGGCATTAATGTATCGCGCAATTTGATTTATATTTATGCGATTGCTGGCGCGCTGTATGGGCTGGCAGGCGTGCTGGAGGCTGCCCGCACGGGGGGAGCTACGAACAATTATGGCAATATGTACGAGCTGGATGCGATTGCGGCCTGCGTCGTCGGCGGCGTATCAACCGCAGGCGGTGTTGGGCGCGTGCGCGGCATACTCGCCGGAGTGCTCATTTTCAGCGTCATCAACTATGGTCTGACCTTTGTCGGCGTAAGCCCGTACTGGCAGCTCATTATTAAAGGAATGATTATTGTTGCTGCGGTTGCATTTGATATTCGCAAGTATGTGGCGAAGAAGTAGCGGCGCGGCGATTTGACGGGGCAGTAGCAGGAGTAGTTTTTGCTTTCTAGGTGAGGAATGCGGTCTTGGGGCCGCATTCTTTTTTGTGTTATATACAGGTTTAATCCGTGTCGTAGATCAGCAGTATTTTCTTTTAGCATTTCTTCAGATTCATTTAACGCTGCTTTCATCTTGCCTTCCTATACTTAGCTAAACTACAACGAGTAGGGCAGGTGGAGAAGGATGAGCGGAAATTCGAAATGGTTAAAATGGCAGCTTGGAGCCGCAGGCGCGGCAGGCATTTTTATATTATTCAGCACTGTGCAAAATACAGCGGCTTTTCAGGCGGCGCAAACGGCGGCGGCTGGAGGCAGCACAACCTCCGGAACGGAGCAGCAGGGCGATCAGCAGGATACGGTAGATCAGTGGATGTCCTCAGGCTCTTCCGGCAGCGGCAGCTCGGATTGGAATAACGGCAGCAGCGATAGCACCTGGTCAGACAGCTCCAGCGAAAGCGGATCGGATAGCTCCAGCTCAGGCAATCGCGGCAGCGTGGACAATCGGAGCAGCAGTGGAAGCGGCAGCTCCAGCAGCTCGGGCGGCATGCGCTCGCAGTCAGGCAGGTCCTAACGATGAGCGGGCGGGGGACGATACGGTTTCGGGCGATGAATACAAATGTCGAAATTATGCTGGATTACGCAGCGGATGAGCGCCGCACGACAGCCTATTATGCAGACCGCGCTCGCGATTGGTTTGAGGCGGTGGAGCAGCGGTTTAGCCGCTTCCGCCCGGATAGCGAGTGGAGCAGGCTTGGCCGCTCGGCAGGCAGCTGGGTCGTCGTGTCGGACTGGCTGTTTGAGGTTATTGCAGCGGCGGAAAGCTATCGCCGTCTGACGGCAGGGGTGTTCGACCTGCGGATACTGCCGGGGCTGGAAGCGTCCGGCTATACGGAATCTTTCGAGCATGCGGCTGCGTTCCAGGCGGGAGCTGGCGGGGCTGAACTGCGGAAGCTGAGCCCGGCTAGCGAGCTGGAGCTGGACTATGGCATGAAGGCGGTGAAGCTCGCCGAGGGAACGAGTATCGACGCCGGCGGCATCGCCAAAGGCTGGGCTGTGCAGAAGCTCGCCGACTGGCTGAGGCGCAGCAGGCGGATTCCGGCAGGCATCGTCAATGCCGGAGGCGATCTGTATGCGTGGAACAGCGGGGACGCAGCCGCGCCAGCCATTATTGATCTCCAGCATCCGTGGGAAGCTGGAGCCGCAATCGGGGAGCTGCTGCTGGCTAACGGCGCAGTTGCGACCTCTGGGACGCTGGGCAGACAGTGGGGAACGGGCAGCTCGGCCGCGCATCATTTGATCGATCCGCTGACGATGCAGCCAAGCGTCAGTGATGTCGTTCAAGCAACGGTTGCAGGCCCCGATGCCGTCGCTTGTGAAATATGGGCGAAGACGCTGTGCATCGCCGGTCTCGATCAAGGCTTGCGGCTGATGGACGAGCATGCGCGAGACTGTGAAGCGGTTATTTTTATGAGCGACGGCGAAATTGTGAAATACGGCAACAGACGCCAGTCTGGCTTGGCGTGGAATATCCGCGAGCCGCTGCATAGAGCGGGAAACGCGGCGGCTAGGGCTAGAGCCAATAGCAGAAGCGAAATCGAATGCGAAAAGGAGGAGTCGGCATGACAGAATGGATTTTGAGCTGGCCGACATGGCAAATGACGCGGGTGCTTGGCATTGGCTCATACTTGATGCTGTTCGTCGGCATGTCTCTGGGCATGCTGTACAGCTATCCGTTTGTGAAAGGGCCAAACAAAGCCCGCGTGTACAATTGGCATATCCGTTTCACGAATGGGGGAACGCTGCTGGCGCTGCTGCATATGGCGGTGCTTGTCATTGATACGTACACGCCATTTACATGGAGCGAGCTGCTGATTCCTTTTACCGCGCATGAGCATCCGGTGATATACGGTATAGGTACGCTTGCGCTCTATGGCATGCTCGTGCTGATTTTAACCTCGGACCTGCGTCCGAAGCTGAAGCGGAAAGTGTGGCTCGCTATCCATATGCTCGCCTACCCGATCTATTTGCTGGCTTTGTTTCACGGCATTTTGGCTGGAACGGATACACAGCTTGGCCTTGTGCAGTTCATGTATGGTGCGACGTTAATCGTTACCGTAGGCTTGTTTTTGGGAAGGGCGACCGTCAAGAAAAAGCCAGGCGCTGCGAAAAATCGGGGTGTCGCGGCAAAAAGCGGGTAACTTATCCTGTTTTTCCTGTAGGATCGTATAGGTTTAGACAGCTTGCGGAGAAGATAGTAGAATGAATGGGAACTGGTATGAACAGGCGGCTGGTGCGAAGAGCGACCTTCAAAGCTGCTGGATATGGAGGAAACCAAGTGAGCAATCTTCTAGTTATTTTCACGGGCGGGACGATTGGCAGCAAATCTGGCGCAGGAGCGATTAGCGTGCATGAAGCAGGCTCCTATGCGATTATTGAAGGCTATCAATCGGGCCCCCGTTACCGCGAGTCTGTAAAGCTGGAATGTGTGGAGCCGCTGAATATTCTCAGCGAAAATCTCGTGCCAGACGATTGGAATGTGTTGATTGAAACGATCCGCAGCGCGGACCTGTCCCAATATGACGGCATTATCATCACTCATGGCTCGGATACGCTTGCTTATACGGCTGCAATGCTTAGCTATATTTTGTGTGATAGTCCCATCCCGATTGTGCTGGTGGCGAGCAACTATCCGCTTGGCGATCCGCGCAGCAATGGACTGCGCAACTTCGCTTCGGCTGTTGAGTTCATAGATGAGAAGCTGAAGGGCGTCTACGTCGTCTATGAAAATAGTGCGGGCGAGGCGATCGTGTATTTGGGTACACGCGTCACGCAAGCAGTGTCGTTCACTGACCAATTGGAATGCCCGTATGACGTGCATTACGGCATCATGAGCGGGGGCAAGCTGATCGTAAATGAGCATCCTTTCAACCCGCCTGCACAGGAGCTGCGTGCTCGCAAGCCTGCCCCGAGCCCATTCATCGCTGGCAAGGATAAGCTTCAATCGGGTCTGCTGTATGTGAAGCCGTTTTCGGGCATGACCTATGACTATTTTGATTTTGGGCAAAAAGCGCCGAAGGCAGTCGTTCACGATCTGTTCCACTCCAGCACGGCGAATACGAGTGCGAGCGAGCGCCATTCCCTGCTTGCATTCGCCGGGTATTGTGCCAAACATAGTGTAGACTTATATTTGTGTCCGCTCAAGGACAGCTCGGAAACGCTATACGCGTCGTCGGTCGCTTTGCAGCAGGCGGGAGTGGCCTTTATCGAAAATATGTCGGTGGATGCGGCGCTTATGAAGCTGACGCTTGCTTATTCCCTTTATGCCGATAAGCAGCAAATTCGCGAGTTTGTGATGAATACACCGCTTTTCTATGAGTTTGTAGCATCTCGCTGATGGACATGCTATCGTTGTTTGAGTAAGCAAGTGGAAATATCCAATACAAAGGAGCTGATTGGACATGACGCAAGTGCAAATTGGACAACAGGTTGAGAATTTTACATTGCCAGCCTCGAATGGCAAGGATGTATCGCTGCAGGACTATAAGGGCAAGAAGCTGGTCATTTATTTTTATCCGCGGGATATGACACCGGGCTGTACGACGGAATCATGTGATTTTAGAGATTACAATGGACAATTCAAGACGTTCAATACCGAAGTCATTGGCATCAGCCCTGACGATCTGGCGTCGCATGATCAGTTCATTGCTGCTCATGAGCTGCCTTTCCTGCTGCTCTCGGATACGGATAATCAGGTTGCCGAGCAGTTTGGCGTATGGAAGCTGCGCAGCCGTAATGGCGAGGAATTTATGGGCATCGAGCGTTCAACCTTTCTGATCGACGAGGAGGGCAAGCTGGCGAAAGAATGGCGCAGTGTCGTCGTTGAGGGCCATGTGCAGGAAGTGCTGGAGGCGGCGAAATAGGCCTAATAGGCGCAGCAGGCAAACAGCATAATAGATGACTAGCGATTTTGTGAAAAATAAAGCGGCAGGCAGGATTAGAGCATTATGCTCTGATCCCGCCTGCCGCTTATTTGCGTCATTTCTGCGGTTCGCGGTCTGGCAGCTGGCTAACGTAGCTGTCGGAGAGCTGGAGCAGCTCCAGCGCGCGGTTGTATTCATCCTCGGTTGCCTTCTTGGCGCTTTCCATGCCATCGCCTGCGAGCGGGTGATGGGTGCCATCGTCGTAGCCGCTGCCGGACAGGAACAGCTCTTTGCTGCTGACAAAGGAGCCTGTCGGCAAATAATAGCGCTGTGGCAGCAGGTTATACGAGCTGCTGTTCAGCAAATCTTGGCCAAAATGAATTTGCTTATCCAGCGAAACGCCAAGCAAGTTCGAAACCGTCGGCAGCAAATCAACCTGCCCGCCAAGCTGGTCAAACTCCTTCGGCGAGGTAATGCCCGGAGAAGCAATAATAAGCGGAATATTAATCATATCGGTATAGCTGTACTCATAGCCATAAATTTCTTCCATTAATGCTTTATCATCGCGATCCAGCGAATAAATCGGCAAGCCCAGATGGTCGCCATACAGAACGATCAAGCTGTCATCCCAAAGTCCGCGCTGCTTGAGATCGTCAATAAATTGGCCGAGCGCATAATCCGCATAGTTCTGTGCTCGAATGTAGTCGCCGACGAATGTGCCTTCGTAACGCTCGGGCAGCTCCATTTTATACTTCGTATCCGGAATGGTGAAGGGGTGATGAGCGGTCATTGAAATGACTTGAGCATAAAATGGCTGTTCCTTGCTGTCCATTTTTTCCAGCTCATCCGCTGTTTTCTTATACAGCACCTCATCCGAAGCGCCGAAAAATACCGTATCGTCTTCACCGAAAAAGGCTTTATCATAATAGCGATTGAAGCCAAGCGCCTGATACAGCTCGCCGCGGTTCCAAAACTCCACGACATTCGTATGGAACGTCGCCGTATCATAGCCGTTTTCCGTCAAAACCCGCGGCAGGCTTGGCAGCACCTTGCCAGCATACACTTGGGTAGCTGCGCCATTAGGCGGAATATAATAGGACGTGTTTACAATGAATTCAGCATCGGACGTATTGCCCTGGCCCACGCCTTGGTAAAAATGCTTGAAATAATAATTGTCCTTCGCCAGCTTATTCATATTCGGCGTAATTTCCTTGCCGTCGATGGTGAGGCCGATGAGAAAATTTTGAAATGATTCCAGCTGGATAATAATTAGGTTTTTGCCTTTGGCAGCCCCTTGCAGCTGCGGCGCTGCGACAGGCTCAAGCGTCTTGAGGCTGTTGATCTTCTCCTGCGTAATGGTAGAGGAATCAACCAGCTCGGGTTCTTTTTTGCCAAAAATCGTATAGGCCTCATAATTCAGGATGCCCATTTGCTCGGCTTTCACAATTTCATTCATGCTCGCGCTATTCGGCAAAATGTTGAATAGGCATAGACCGAGCGATACCGCGAAGACAGTCGTCAGCATTCTTTTGCTCACACGAGTCTGGCTGGCGGTTTTCCAATACTGCGCCTTCTGCTTGCGAACGAGAAAATAAAACATAAGGATTACATCGATAAAGACGAGCAAATAATACGGGTCCATCAGTGAAAATACGCTGTTGCTAACCGCCGTTACCTGATTGACCTGCTTTAGGGCAGAGGTGGTGACGATGACGCCGTAATATTTATAGTACATCAGCACAGCAAAGAGAATGGCTGTTATTAGTAAATTCGCTGTTAAGTAATACGTCAGCTTGCGTTTCGTTGCGAACCACTCAATGAGGCAAAAGACGATTAACGCAAATGGAACCTCCTTGAACAAGGTGCTCCACGACGGGCTTCCGAATACAACCATCCAAGTAAGAAAGCTTTTGAAAAGAACAATAATGGAGAATACAATAATCGGTCTGGTGCTGAACAGACGTTTTGGTGCAGATAAAGTCAAAGTATCGCCTACCTTCCCTCGACAAATTAAGGCCGAGTCCCTCGTAAATTTACGATAAATTCATACTTATTATGCCTCTTCCTATAGTAGAATGTCAAAATGCAAAATTAGCCCTATGCCGCATAATCGCAGAGGAGGCTCACAAAAATTACATAGGAAATTTCGGCAACCTTTTAAGACAGAATGAAGTCTATTAGGTATAGTGTAAAAAGAACAGACTAATCGTTTATTACCCTTTTTTCCTGTACTAAACCCTATAAGGAGTGCATCATGAAGAGAAAACGCAGAAGAGCGGTCGTTATTTTGTTATCTTTATGCCTAATTGCGATGGCTGTTATAGTTATTGTGAAGTTTGATAAAACGGCGGTTCAAGCGCCAGGTGATACAGCGGCTGTCGTTACGCCAACAGCGGAAGCGAGTGCCGAGGTGGACGCTTCGCCATCCGTATCGCCGATCGAGGAAAGTACGACGCCGGAGGCGACAGAAACGGCAACAGCGGAAGAAACACCAACAGCAGAAGAATCGCAAGCGGCAACGCCTGCTCCTACACCGTCTCCGACTGTGAAGCCGACCCTAGAGCCGACAGCAACGCCGAAGGCAACAGCAAAGCCTTCCAGCGGCAGCTCTTCTGGCGATTTGGATGAAGGCTTAGCCGTTGTAGCGGAGCCGGAAAGCGTCACGGCGCTAGTGAATAAACAAAACAAGCTGCCGGATGATTACGAGCCTTCCGAGCTGGTATATCCGGATGTGGCATTTATTTTCAGCGAGAAAATCGATAAGCGCAAAATGCGCAAAGTAGCGGCGGACGCGTTGGAAGAGCTGTTTGCAGGAGCGAAGAAGGACAAAATTTATTTAGCGGGCGTGTCGGCCTACCGTTCGCAAGCGACCCAAAAGGCGCTGTTCGACCGTTATGTGAAAAAGGATGGCCTGGAGAAAGCCAGAACGTACAGCGCTATCCCGGGGACGAGCGAGCATCAGACGGGACTTGCGATTGACGTGTCTGGAAGCGACGGCAAATGTGCAGCCGAAAGCTGTTTTGGCGGTACGGATGAAGCGGTATGGCTTGGCAAGCATGCCTATGAATATGGCTTTATAATTCGTTATCCTGAAGGCAAAGATAAAATTACCGGCTACAAATACGAGCCGTGGCATCTTCGTTATGTAGGCAAGGCGCTGGCGAAGGAATTGACGGATAACGACGAGACGCTTGAGGAATATTACAACGCCATTCCAGTAAGCAAATAATAGCGGAAATGCAGCGTTTACCGAGTCTGGGCATGAGCTCAGGCGGGTACACGCTGCTTTTTTCTGTGAAAATATTGCCGCTTTGCTATCCGCTTCCGAACGATATCTAGATCTTTGCCTCGAATGTGCGGCAGTCTGTTTTCGCACATTCGGATGCCCGTTTTCAGCGGTTGCTTGCTACAAAAATTGAAGCAGCTCCACAGTGGTTGCTGGCAGTCCAGAACTTGCAGGAATTGACGGAAGCACAATACGTCCTTTGCCATTGACAGCTCGCCTTCTCAGCTATAGGATGGACAAATTAAGGATCAATTTATACAAGTGAAGGGAATGGATGCTGATGGGAACCAGGCTTTATTACAATCATGATGCGGGAGTAGATGACCTCGTTTCTTTATTTCTTGTGTTGCAAATGAAAGAGGTAGAGCTAGTCGGTGTATCGGTCATCCCTGCGGATGGCTATTTGGAGCCCGGCATGAAAGCCAGCCGCAAAATCATTGACCGCTTCGGACGCGGCGATGCCTCGTCAAGCGTCGAGGTTGCGAGATCCAATTCTCGCGGGCGCAATCCCTTTCCTGCGGAATGGCGGATGCATACCTTTTTCGTCGACGCGCTGCCGATTCTAAACGAGCCGGAGCAGATTAAGACGCGTGAGGCGGAGCTGCCGGCCCATCTTCATATGATTGAAGCGATTCGCGCCTCGGATGAGAAAACAACGCTGCTGTTCACTGGGCCGCTGACGGATCTAGCCCGTGCATTAGATGAGGCCCCGGATATTGAAGCGAACATCGAAAAGCTCGTCTGGATGGGCGGAACGTTCAATGAGAAAGGCAATGTGCAGGAACCGGAGCATGATGGAACCGCAGAGTGGAATGCGTTCTGGGACCCGGAAGCAGTAGAGCGGGTATGGGCCAGCAAAATTCCGATCATCCTCGTTGCTTTGGAAAGCACGAATAAGGTGCCGCTGACGGTGCCGATCCGCAATCGCTGGGCTTCGCTGCGCCGTCATGAGGGCATGGATTTTGTCGGGCAATGTTACGCCGCCTGTCCGCCGCTTGTTTATATGGAGACGAATTCGACGTATTACCTATGGGATGTTCTAACAACCGCAACGGTGGGCGATTCAAGCCTCGTCTCAATGAGGACGGTCCACAGCAAGGCGATCGCGCATGGCGCGAGCCAAGGGAGAACCATTGAAGCGGAGGATGGCCGTCCAGTCAGCCTCGTGTACGATGTGGAGCCGGAGCGTTTCTTCGACTATATAACGGAGCTGGCTTGCAGTGCTGAGATTAATCCAGCGTAAAAAGACAGCCTAGTAGGATTTTAGAAACAGGAAGGATACATGGTTTGCTTTTGCTGCATTGTTTTTGCTGCATCTTTCAATGTAAGAGTGACCGTGAATAAAACGTTTCAAGACTTGTCGTGCGGTTTATTAATATGAAGAGGCTTCCGAATTTATTTTGGAAAAAAGAAAGAGATGAGGCTGACGCGCTTCATCTCTTTCTTGCTTAAGTAACATACTTAAGCGGCATATTTAAAATGTTTTTCTAGAAGCATGGTGAAAAAGGCGGAGCGGAATGAAAAGGCAGGCCTTGCGAAGCGTCAGCGTTCGCTTTTGCCCTTGAATGTCCACTTGTGGTGGCTCATTCGATGACATTCAAGGGCAATGGCGATCGGAAGCCAACCTTTTCATGCAGCGCAGCCACTTTTCACCAAAAGCACTAGAACGACGCTTTAAATTAACGCTAGTCCATTTCATAGATCGAGCCCGATTTGCTGGCATAAAGCTCAGCGTAGACCTTCTCCGCATAAGCATCGGTCATGCCGGAAATATAATCCGCGACGAAGCGCGGCCAAGTCCAGTTCTGCTTATGCTGCTCATAATTGGCAATCCAGTCTGGCGGAATGATGAGCCGTCCGTGCTCAGGGATACGGAAGCTTTCCCACAGTCTGCGAATCATAATTTCGCTGCGTTTTTGCAGTCGTTGGACGCGGAAATCTTTAATCAGCGTCACCCATGCCAGCTTCTTGAGAATTTCCATCGTCCGCAGCAGTTCCAGATCCTGCTGTCCATCCTTGACGAAGGTGACCTTCTTCCAGCCTGGGGTAGAGGAGTCAATAATGCCGACCTTTCCGGCAAAAACGCTGACCCAGCGCGCTTTCATCTCCCTGCGCGTGCGCGACGTTTCCTGATCGTACAGCGCATACAGCTCTTCCCATTGCTCCAAATAAGCGGCGAGCACCTTCTTCACCATCGCAGGAATGTCTACCTGATGCCAGCCAACCTCCATATTGCCTTGGTCCTCAACAATTTCCTGTACCAGATGGTCAATCAGGCGCTGATCTTCAAAAAACGTGCGATTCATCTGGATTTTGCCTGCACGGATGCCATCCTCGATATCATGGGTGGAATAAGCGATATCATCGCATAAATCCATTAGCTGTGCTTCGAGGGTGGAACGGCCCTTGGGCATTTTCCAAGAATGGCGCAGCTGCTCAATATCTGCCCATTCGGAGCTGTACAGCCCTTTAAGCCTTCCGGGCTCATCCAGCGAATAAGGGTATTTATTTGTAGCCAGCAGCACGGCTGCAGTCAGATCAAGCCCGCTGCCGCTGCCGGCGCGCTTCTCCAGAAACATGAGGATGCGGAAGTTTTGCGCATTGCCTTCATAGGTCATGCCATGCTCTTCATGAAGCAGGTGATCAAGCACCTCTTCGCCTTTATGGCCGAATGGCGGATGGCCGAGATCATGGGCGAGCGCCGCAATTTCGACGACGGCGGGGTCGAGCATCAGGCCGGGATGTTCTTTTTTAGCTAAAAAGGCATATTGCTTGCCCAGTCTCCGAGCGACCTCGCGGGCGATTTGGGAAACTTCAAGCGAGTGCGTCAGCCGTGTGCGGTAATAATCGCCAGAACCAGCGCCGAACACCTGTGATTTTCCCTGCAGCCTGCGAAAAGCGGGGGATTGAATCAAGCGGGCATAATCCCGTTCATATTCGTCTCGTTCTTCACTGAAAGTTCCCAGCGCAGGTTCGTCCAATCGTAGCTTGCGTAAGTCCATTGTTGTTCCTCCCATGCCGCTCCAGCAGTTCTTTTGAAAAATTGTAGCATACTTTCATGTTTGAACATATACCGCCCATAGAGTATGATTTGATTAATTATAAAAAAATGTGCATGTTGTAAAAGGCATATCGGGGGAGCTTTAGCGATGACTATGTTTCAAGACTTTTATTTCATCTTCACCTTGCTGAATATATTGCTCGCTTTCGCCCTTGTCTTCTTGGAGAGACGCAACGTCAGCTCTACTTGGGCTTGGATTATGGTATTATCTTTCATTCCTGTATTCGGTTTTATTCTTTATTTGATTCTCGGCCAGCAGCTGCGCAAGCGCAAATTGTTCAAGCTGCTCGGAGACAGCCAGCGCATCATAGAAGATACCGTGGATCGGCAGAAGTTTCAGCTTATGGATCGCAACACCGTCTTTCATGATGCCGAGACGAACGACTACCGGGATATGATTTTTATGAATTTGGTCAGCAGCTACGCCTTGTTCTCGCAAAATAACGCCATTCGTATCTATACGGAAGGCAACGAAAAATTCGACGCGCTAATTGCGGATATCGCCTCCGCAGAGCATCATATTCATCTGGTGTATTACATTGTGCGTAATGATGTGCTGGGCAACAGGCTGCTTCGAGCATTGGTAGCGAAAGCGCAGCAAGGCGTAGAGGTCAAGTTTCTTTATGATCACATCGGGAGTTCGGGACTGCCGCGGTCGTTTTTCAACAAGCTGCGGGAAGCAGGCGGCAAAGCGCAAGCCTTTTTCCCCTCGCGCATTCCGTATGTAAATTTAAAGCTGAACTATCGCAATCATCGCAAGCTGGCCATCATCGACGGCATGACCGGCTATATTGGCGGATTTAATGTGGGAGACGAATATTTGGGCTTGGACAAGCATTTCGGCGAGTGGCGGGACACGCATTTGCGGGTGAATGGACATGCCGTGCATCAAATGCAGGCTCAGTTTCTCATGGATTGGAATCTTGCATCGTCAGGCACGGTGGAGCTGAATCGCAGCTATTTTCCGGTAGTCAAAGAAGGCGGCGGCATTGGGATGCAGGTTGTAGCCAGCGGACCAGATTCCGAGGATCAGCAAATTAAAGATGCTTATATTAAAATGATTTATTCGGCAAAACGGTCGATTTGCTTGCAGACGCCTTATTTTGTGCCAGACGAGAGCCTAATGACCGCCCTGAAAATTGCCGTCCAATCCGGTGTGAAGGTGCAGGTTATGATTCCGAAAAAACGCGATCATTTCTTTGTTTATTGGGCGACACGCGCTTATATTGCCGAGCTGCTGGCAGGCGGCATTGAATGCTATTTGTATGAAAAAGGCTTCCTGCATGCCAAAACCATTGTCATCGATGGCAAGATCGCTTCAGTGGGAACAGCGAATATTGATATTCGCAGCTTTAAGCTGAATTTTGAGATGAACGCTTTTATTTATGAGGAAAGTACCGCGGGACAGTTAAAGGAGATATTCGAGGCGGATATTGAAAATAGTATCAAGCTCCAGAAAGACGAGTTTGCAAAACGTCCGCTGTTTGAACGCTTCAAGGAGTCGATCAGCCGGCTGCTCTCGCCGATTCTGTAGGCAGCATAAAGGGATTCCGCTTATCGATGATAACCGGAATCCCTTTAACTTTCTGACTCACTTCTATTCAATTTATTCAAACGCTCCATTCCAAAGTTCGCATTTCCATGTACAACTTCCATTCATTATTGCACTTGCCATAACCGAATGAACTCTCATTGAAAACCAAACTATCAAAGTTAAGTATTGCTTGAATTACTCGTATTGCTAGACTGGGTGACGGTGCAGCCTTCTCGCTTGCTCATTATGGTGAGTTCCCGCATGTCCGAATGATCCTTGCAATCTCCTTTCCGCTTAAATGGGTGACATGCTTCGCTTACGCTACTCCAATGGGCTATCCCCTCTCGTTTAGGATAGGTTCATCATATCTTATTATTTGAAATTTGTAAATATTCAGAATATTACAATTCCTCAATTTTCGCAAAATGATTACAAAGTCGTGAGCACTTGGATTCAGCTTGCTTTTGGCAATAGGCCATAAGGGCATAGAGGTGGGGTTGACTGATTTTGACAACATAATTATACTTAGTCTAAATTGAAAATTGAAGGAATGAAGGCCTTATGGCAAAACTAAACTTAACGGTTCAGCGCAAAGCGATTTTGGACGTGATCCAGCAATCTCACGACCATCCTGCAGCAGCTGATATTATTGAGCGTTTGCGGGGTAAAGGCTTTAACTTTGCTTACGGAACGGTATACAATTCGCTTCGTTATTTAACCGATGCAGGGGTGATCCGCGAGCTCAAGCTTGGTGAGGCTGTTAGCCGTTATGATGGGCGTACGGAAGAGCACCAGCATGTCATGTGCAGCAAATGCGGGCGTATTGAAGAAGTGATGATTGAGGTGCCGCAGGAATGGACGCGCCAAGTTGCGGAGGAAACGAGGTTCATTATTCACCATTCACATATTGTATTAGAGGGGGTTTGCGAGTCATGCGCGAGCCAATCGTAACGAATGAGGACAAACCAGCTTTAAATGGAAATAAGCTTGCCGGGCTGAATCAGGATAGCTTTGAGCCGGGTTTCACGGAGCAGGCGGACACAAATATCTTGCTGGAAGGTGCAGTCTGTTCCATGACGAAGCGTGTTATGGTTGTCAGTCCGTTCCCCCAGCGGGTGCATAGCCTTCTGCAGCTGCTTGCCGCAGATTGCTTTGATCTATTTACGCTGCATGATTTGAATAAAGCGTTCGTGCACAGCTTGCAGCCCGAGCTGCTAATCTATGATGCGACGCCGTATATCCAAGGCCACACGGATGCGGTAGAAGCGCTGCAGGCTGCTTTGCAGCACACGGCCCATCTTAAGGGAGTGCCGATTTTGTTCCTCGCAGGCGCTTCGGCGGGGGTGATCCGCCATCTGCTGCCTGATGCCGCTGCTATGATTGAATGGCCAGCAGCGCCGCAGGAGGCCGTTAACCAAATCAACCGCATGATGGAGCAGCAGCCGCAATCGAGCCCAGTGGTCGTATCCGGCTACCATTATAAAGATTTGACGGTCGACCTGAAAAGAATGGCTGTGTACCGCGGCGAGCAGCGCATTGATCTGACTAAGACGGAATACGATCTGCTGCTCATGTTTATTACGTCCGACGGCTCCGTGCTCTCGCGCGAGACGATGTTCGATTCCGTATGGGGCAGCCAGTTTCTCGGCGGCAGCAACGTAGTAGATGTGCATATTAAGTCGCTCCGCAAGAAGCTGAAAGACAGCGCAGTAGCGCCGAAATATATCGTGACGGTGCGCGGCGCGGGCTATCGGCTGGCGGATGAGGCAGTATCATCGTAATGAAAATACCACTGGGGGTATAGCAGCCTTCAGTGGTATTTTTTTATATGAAATGGTGTTCATCCGATCTTCATCATACGTTCATCTAATATTCATGACAGGCATCGTTTGGCCTCGCTATAATAAGGGTAAATATTTAGACCAAGTCTAAATCCAACTCGGAGGTAATAACGATGACCAATAAGACGAATGTAACGAATACGAATCATCAATCTAATGCGAACTACATGACGACCAATCAAGGCGCGCCTGTTACTGATAACCAAAATTCACGCACGGCCGGGCAGCGCGGCCCTACGCTGCTGGAGGACTATCATCTGCTGGAGAAGCTGGCGCATTTTGACCGCGAGCGTATTCCAGAGCGGGTTGTCCATGCCAGAGGCGCTGGCGCGCATGGCGTATTCCGCGTAGAGAACAGCATGGCTGCTCATACGAAAGCTCATTTCTTGCAGGAGGCGGGAGTGGAGACGCCGGTATTTGTCCGGTTTTCGACCGTCATTCATGGAACGGGTTCACCTGAGACGGCGCGTGATCCGCGCGGCTTTGCGGTGAAGTTTTATACGCAAGAGGGCAATATGGACATTGTGGGCAACCATCTTCCGGTATTCTTTATTCGCGATGCGATGAAATTTCCGGATATGGTGCATTCACTGAAGCCGTCGCCGCAGACGAATGTGCAGGAGCCTGGCCGCTATTGGGATTTTATGACGCTGTCGCCGGAATCGACGCATATGCTGACATGGCTGTTTTCCGACGATGGCACGCCTGCCACCTACCGTGAAATGGACGGCTTTGGCGTGCATGCGTTCAAGTGGATTAATGCCGAAGGCAAGCTGACCTACGTGAAATACCACTGGAAATCGAAGCAGGGGGTGCGCAATTTCACCGCTGAGGAGGCTTCGGAGATGCAAGGGCGCGATTTTAACCATGCGACAAGGGATTTGCACGATTCCATTGCAAAAGGAGATTTCCCGGAATGGGATTTGCATGTGCAGCTGCTGCCTCCTGAGCATATGGAGCGCTACTCCTTTGATCCGCTCGATCCGACCAAGACGTGGCCGGAGGATATGTATCCGCTGCATAAAGTCGGCACGATGACGCTTGATCGCAACCCGGAAAATTATTTTGCCGAGGTAGAGCAGTCGGCATTCTCGCCGAGCGCTTTGGTGCCGGGCATTGAGCCGTCGGAGGACAAATTGCTGCAAGGCCGCTTATTTTCCTATCCGGATACGCAGCGTTACCGTCTGGGCGCGAATTATTTGCATATTCCAGTCAACTGCCCGTATGCGCCTGCCCGCAACCATCAGCGTGACGGAGCGATGACGATGAAAGCCGATTCCTCCAGCGTCAATTATGAGCCGAACAGCTTGAGCACAAGCCCGCAGGAAGCTGGGCAGGACCACGCTGACCATGCAGTTCCTGTTCATGGCTTTGCCGGACGCCAGAAAATCGATAAAACCGACGATTTTACGCAGGCAGGCGAACGTTATCTTTCCCTTGCGGGACCACAGCAGGACAACTTGGTGAAAAATTTGATTAATGATTTGGGGCAGACGAACGCGGATATTCAGCTGCGCGCCATTTGCAACTTTTTCCGGGCCAACGTGGAGCTGGGGATGAGACTGTCCGAGGGGCTGGGCGTAGATATTCGCAAGCATATGCCGCAGCGTTAAGACGACTCAAGGTACAGCGGAAAAAGATGCTTTTATATGGAATAGAAGAATGAAGCAGCAGACAAATGGCAGAAAAACGGCCAGAAAAACAGGCGGATACCCTAATCAATGGGGGCTCCGCCTGTTTGCTTTTATTTATTTTTCTCCTGCATCAAGCAGTCGGGGAATGCTAGTAAACAGCAGCCTTCTCCTGATCGCTATCGGGAAAAGGCTCGTTGATTGGAGTAGACGGGTTTTTTATGAGTGGGCCACTAAGGAGCAATGCTGCCATCGCGAAGGGGCGGAAATCAAAATGCCTATTTTCACAAACTTTATAAAGGTGTTGTAATATATGCGTTTTATGGTTAATATTGTTTCGAAAATGGCGATTATAAAAGAACGGGATGTGAACAGCGATGAGTACTGAGAACCCGTATGCCGGGCATGTAGTTTCAAACAAGAATGATAGCGTGACTACAGGATCAAAGGTTTATACTTTAGTATCCTTGATTGTTTTGGGTATCGGTTTATTGATGGCATTGGTTGGCTTTGGGAAAGAAATCATGATGAGCATGAAGGATTATAAACCGTTTGCTGGCATGGCGGACTCGGCTTGGGTGGGGCTTCAACATTTGCGAGCTTTAATGGAATCATCTGAGTTTATGCATGTCGTAGGCAACACAATCACCTTTAACCTGAAGTTTGCAGGCCTCGTATTTGTGCTTGGGGCACTAGCGGGGTATGCTCTGCATGTCCTGCCTTCCAAGGTGCGGCAGGGAGTCGTTTTGCTGGGAGCCTTGATTGTTTTTGTGCCTGCTAGCGTCTACAGCCATTGGTGGATGTATGTGCTAGGCAGCGAGCCTTTTTTGCAGGAATCGGTAATGAGCATCCTGCATCCGCTGCTCAGCGCTTTGAAATATGCGGGTATACCTATCGCTATCATCTTTGCTGCGGGTGAGGGCCGGAGCCGCAGGGATGCTTGGCTGCCAGTCAAAGGGGCAGGCCTGTTTGCCCTCTCATCGCTTGCCTTTATGGGCAGCGGTTTGTTTTCCATGACCTTTCTGTTGTCGAATCCGGTGACTATGGGCTCAACGGATGTGTTGGACACGTATATATTAAGATCAGGACTGATGCAGGCCAACTTCAGTTCCAGCGCCGCCGCCAATGTGCTGCAAATGCTGCTGTCGGCCGTGTCTTTGCTGCTCCTGTTCATTCCGCTGCGCCTGCTTTACAAGGTGACTTTCCGCGGAGAACGAGAGCTAGAGAAAACGGTAGGTTATGCGGGACGCGCCATTACAGCAGCAGTGGTTTTTGCACTATTTACAATTATTTATTTTCTGCCTTACTGGGTGGAAGGCGGCTCGTTTGAGCCATTGCCAGCGCAGGGATGGCCGTCTTTTGGCTCCTCTATTTTGTTATATTTCCTCATTTCGCTGGCAGGAGCAATTCCGGCGGTCGTGATTGCAATGGCGATGGCTGGGGCCTTTAGATCCAAGCAAAAAATAATCGTGTGGTCAGCTTCTATTGCCCTTTCAATTATTACCCTGTTAACTATTCAACCGTTTAAAATATCCAATTATATGACCATTCGAGAGATGGGAATGTTAAATACGTTGTTTGCCGTTGTAACAGTCACCAGCTTCTCGGCAGCGGCAGTTTGGGCGGTCGCCGCTGTGCTGCGGCTGGAAGCCAAGCTGTCTATTCTCACGCTGCTGTCCGTTGCAGGCGGCATGCTGCTGCTTCAAACAGCGCTGAATTATGGCAACTTCGTGCCTTCCTATCTGTACATTACAGATACTCATCGGTCGCCTGTAATGATGTTTATGCAAATGACACGAAGCGCAGAGATAATCAGCCAATCAGGAGAGGCAGTCATGAGGACAATTGGGGGGCTGTACGGCTATTGGATTGCCCTGCCGCCATTGCTCCTGTATGTGGCCGCGCATATGTTCCTTCCCAAACGGCAGCTGCTGCTCATTTTGTCAGGCGGATTTAAAAAATAGAAGCAACTGTGAACGATTTTATCAAATAGGCAAACCTGGCTGAAAATAAAGCAAAGAAGGCGAGCGGAGATTACTCCGCTCGCCTTCTTTGCCCTTGCTTGCGGCTCTAGCCGCTGCGCTGGAATTGGCTCATATAAAGCTCATAGTAGAAGCCTTTCTGTTCTAACAGCTCGCCATGCGTGCCGCGCTCTTTAATGCCGCCGTCGGCAATGACGAGAATTTGATCCGCCTGGCGAATCGTGCTGAGACGGTGGGCGATCACAAAGCTGGTACGCCCCTCCATCAGCTTGCGCATGGCGGCTTGAATATGCATTTCCGTCCGCGTATCAATGCTGCTTGTCGCCTCATCCAGTATGAGGATGGACGGATCGGCAAGCACGGCGCGGGCGATCGTAAGCAGCTGCCGCTGCCCTTGGCTGAGGTTGCCGCCACCAGCGGTAAGCGGCGTATCATAGCCCTCAGGCAGCTTGCTGATAAAGCTGTGGGCGTTCGCCAGCCGCGCCGCCTGCTCAATTTCCGCATCGGTGGCATCAAGCCGTCCGTAGCGCAGGTTCTCACGCACCGTATCGGAGAATACGTAAGCGTCCTGGAGCACAATGCCGAGCTGGCGGCGCAGACTATTGCGGTCCAGCTCGCGAATATTGGCATCATCGATTGTAATTTTGCCTTGGTCAATATCATAAAAGCGCGTTAGCAAATTAATGATCGTTGTTTTTCCGGCTCCGGTCGGACCAACGAGAGCGATCATCTGTCCAGGCTTGGCCTCGAGCGATACATGGTTCAAGATTGGATGGCCTTCGCGGTAGCTGAACGATACGTCATCAAAGCGGACATGGCCGCTGCATGCTTCAAGCTGCTTCGTGCCGTCTCCCTCGTACTCCGTATCGGTATCGATCAGCTCAAATACGCGCTCGGCGCTCGCCACAGCAGATTGCAGCAAGTTAAACTGATTCGCAAGCTCGTTCAAAGGGCGCTGGAATTGCTTTGAGTAGTTCAGGAAGCTGACAATGATGCCGACGGTCGTCCAGTCATGCAGCGCCATAAAGCCGCCAACGGCAGCGATAAGGGCGAAGCTGAGATTGTTCATGACGTTCATGAATGGGCCGATTGTTCCTGAATAAATTTGCGCTTGAATGCTCGCATTCGTCAGCTCGCCGTTCATTTTATCGAATTGCTCCGCAGCCCGCTGCTCGCGGCGGTACACCTGCACGACCTTTTGCCCAGCGACCGTTTCCTCAATAAAGCCATTCAGCTCGCCCAAATGCTGCTGCTGCTTGGAGAAGAAACGGCGGGTGAAGCCCGCCACCTTCTTAGTGAATAGCAGCACGAACGGTATCGTTACCATGCTAAGCAGTGTCAGCCATAGATTGAGCGACAGCATAATGGCGAGTGATCCGGCAAGCATGATGACGCTGGATAACAGCTGCGTGACGCTTTGGCTGAGCGTGCTGGACACATTTTCAATATCGTTCGTTGTCCGGCTCATCAGCTCGCCGTTTGTCTTGCCGTCGAAGAAGCGAAGCGGCAGCAGCTGCAATCGGCCGAATAGGTCGCGGCGCATGTCCAGCACCGTATTTTGGGATGCGCTTACCACCAGCTTCTGCTGGAGCCAAGTCAGAATGGAGCTGCCTGCATATACAGCAAGCAGCAGGAAGCATAGCGACAGCAGCCCGTCATAGCTGCGCGGAATGATGTATTGATCGATGGCGTGGCCAATTAGATACGGCGCGGCGAGCGACAGCAGCGTTGCGCCTATCGTAGCAAGCAGCACGCTTATTAACGTTGTGCGGTAATGGCTCAAGTAGTTCCAAATACGGCGCAGCGTCTGAAGTGTATTTTTGGGCTTGGCTTTTGCAGTTGGGATGCCCGGAGGACCGCCGCGCATTCCAAGGTTCGGCAGAGCCGGCGCTGACGCCGGCGGGCGCTCGCTAGGAGAGAAATGCTTAGAATCAGCCATGAACGGTCGCCTCCTTGCCAGCCTGCGACTGGTAAATTTCTTGATAAAGCTCTGAGGAGCGCAGCAGCTCGTCATGAGTGCCCTCTGCGGCAATTTGCCCCTCATCGAGCACAATAATATGATCGGCGTCGATGACGGAGGAAATGCGCTGCGCAATCATAATGCTGGTGCGTCCGTGCATCAGCTGCCTCAGCGCCGCTTGGATCTGCGCCTCCGTTCTCATGTCGATGGCGCTCGTGCTGTCATCGAGAATGAGCACCGATGGCTGGAGCAGCAGCGCACGAGCGATCGACAGCCGCTGCTTCTGCCCGCCGGACAAATTGACGCCGCGCTGGCCAAGCTGCGTGTCGTACCCTTCGGGAAGGCGGGCAATAAAATCATGCGCCGCCGCGGCCTTGGCGGCGGCAAGCATTTCGGCTTCGGTGGCCTCTGGCTTGCCGAAGCAAATATTTTCACGAATGGTGCCCGTGAACAAAATCGACTCCTGAAGCACGATGCCAATGTGGCTGCGCAGGCTATTAAGCTCAATGTCGCGCACATCAACGCCGTCCAGAAGCACGCGCCCTTGTGTGGCTTCGTACAACCGGGGAATCAGGCTGACCAGCGTAGACTTGCCTGATCCGGTTGCTCCAATCAGCGCAAGCTTCTGTCCCGGCTTCGCCGTAAAGCTAATGTCGCGCAGCTCATAAGCCTTCTCTGACGCAGCTATGCCCGCATAAGCGAATGAAACATGCTCGAACGCCACTTCTCCCGCTGTATCGTTATGCTGGGCAGCCGATGCAGCCGAGCGAATTTCCGATGACGTGTCCAGCACCTCCTGCACGCGCTGTGCAGAAACCTTCGCCGTTGAGAAGCGGACGAGCATCATGCCGATCATCGACAGCGAGAGCATGACCTGAGTCACATAATTGATGAAAGCAATTAAGTCGCCGACGGGCAGCGTACCTTTTTGCACATCAAGACCGCCATACCAGAGTACGGCAGCAATCGCTGCATTCAAAATAAAAGTGAGAATCGGCATATTAATGGCGACCAATTGCATCGCCTTAATAGCCGAGCCCGTATAATCCCGATTCGCACGGCCAAACCGTTCGTTTTCATAGGTGGAGCGGACAAATGCTTTGGCGACCCGGATGCCGGTAAAGTTTTCTTGCAGCACCGTATTTACCGCATCCAGCTTCGACTGCATGCTCGCAAACAGCGGCAGAGTAGAGCGAATCAGCGCAAACATAACGATGAACAGCAGCGGAACGACAATGGCGAGAATGAGTGCCAGCTTCGGGCTAATCGTAATCGTCATAATAATGCTGCCGATGGCGAGCATTGGCGATCTGACAAAAATGCGCAGCAGCATTTGCACCATCGTCTGGAGTTGGACAATATCGCTCGTAAGCCGCGTAATCAACGATCCGGTCTTAAGCTCATCCAGGTTTCGGAAGGAAAACGTCTGTACCTTGCGGAACAAATCGCCGCGCAGATCGGCTCCGAATTTTTGCGAGGCAATGCTGGAGTATACGGTGCAGCCAACCCCGCCTATCAGGCCAATTAATGCAGCTGCAAGCATATATAAGCCTGTTATTTTGATATGGCTTAAATCGCCTTTAATGATGCCTTCATCGACAATGCTTGCCATCAGCTTAGGCTGGAGCAGGTCCATGCATACTTCCAAAACCATCAGCAATGGGGCAAGCAATACAGCGGCCCAGTGAGGTTTTAAATATCGCGCAAGCTTGATCATCGTCCACTTCCTCTAATCTTGATTTCCCTCGGCAGGGTTCATCGCGTTTATATTATCGCCAATCCGGTTCAGCATCCCTTTCAGGATTTGCTTTTCTTCCTCGCTGAAGCCTTGCAGCGACTGCTCCTCCAGCAGGTGAAGCGTCTCGCGCAGCTTGCCAAGCATCGCTTTTCCTTTGTCGGTCATAAAAATGCGCGACACGCGCTGGTCACGTTGATCGGCTTCCCTGCGGACAATGCCGTTCTTCTCCATCCGGTTCAGCATCACGGTCAGCGTTGCCGCTTTAATATCAAGCTCCTGTGCGAGCTCGTTCTGGCTCCGTCCTGGCCCGCGCTCCAAGGCGAACATAAGCGGCGGCTGCCCCGGATAAAGATCATAATCCTGGAGCTGGGCATGCAGCTGCTTCTGATGCTGGCGGGTTAAATGGCGGAAAATCCGCGTAATATGGTCAGGCCCTCTGCGAAATGGCATAGCGGCACCCCTCTCTTTTTGAACATCATGCAGAAATTAGTTTGTCGACTAACTATATTTTAAAACGGGGCTGGAACCGCCGTCAAGCTTTATCCTTAGTGAAATGCAGCCTAATCCTAGTAATCATTGTGGTATGATAAAAAGTATATTTGTATAAATTTGTATTGAATGTTATTGGTAACTATATTAAAATATGAATTGAGATTAACATAATTTCCTTATTTTATAACATAATTGATTGGAACCTAATAAGCAGATAAGGGAGGGGTATATTTTTTAGTGGGGAATAATCAGTTATGGAAGCGTGCTGGACGTTTTGCAATAATAAAAAAATGAAACAAGATGGAGGAAAAAAACCATGACAAAGAAAAGAAAGTACGTGACTACGCCTTTTTTAGTTCTCATGCTGTTTTTCGTAATGGCTCTTCCCATTTCAGCCGAAGCCGTCACTTCTAATCAACCCGAAATGCTGCCCGCTATTCAAGCAGAACCTGAATTACTTGGGGAAGTAGAAAGCATTCAGACCGATTGGGAAAGCGGTGTAGCGCTCAGTCCGTCCGATCTGTTGAAAAAACCGAATCCAGCGAATGCGGCAAGCCGCTTAAATTATAATGTGGAAGGAGATATCCTGTTCCATAGCAGCTCATTAACGGCGAGCAATCCGCAAAATTTTTATTTCTTTAGTTTGCCGACGGCACGCAGCATCATTTTTCGGACTCAATCTGCCAATGCCGGCTACCGTGTAGATTTGTACCAGATTGATTGGAGTACGGGAACGGCTTATCCGACAGGCATCGGCAATACAAGCGGCAATCTGTCAGCTGCCAACAATTTGCCGGCTGCCGACTTTGGACTATTAGTTACTTCTACGGGCACAGTAGGAGACACCTATAACATCCAGTCCAATGCTTCCGCTCCAAATGGCGCCATATCTTTTAATAGCGTTTCAAATCTTTTGCAATCCGTCGTATGGAAGTATTCGAATAATGATTTATATCTCAACAATAAGCGGATTGCCAATACAACCAATGCTGCAAATACGAACCCGCACTTGGATTGGGAGAGAAAGTATTATTTTTCTTATGGAGGCAACTATCAATCACGTACTCATAGCATTTCAGATGCACGAGTGAATTATATTACAACGGCGGTAGACTATCATTCTACTAATGCAAGCTCCAACAATGCCGTACTTATAGTATTGAAGGAAGATACTTTATTCATGTATCACTATTCTACTTTCGCATCAGGGCCTCCGACACAGTATTTTCAAACCTTTGTTGATACGAAAGGGTATACAACGCCAAGACGGTTCGGCTTGCTGGACATGCTCGGAAATCCCCAAATTTTAGTTTATGACTTGAATACGAACAAGGTTATTGATTTTGTCAGCGACTTGAATTACTATTATGCAAATGGAATCGAGCCTGCGCCTACCGTTAATTACTATAACTAGATTCGTATAAATACTGCCTAGAGCTAATATTGAATACAAGGCTGGTTATGACAAAAGCTATCCCCTACACCGTTTTTGAACGGATTCAGGGATAGCTTTTTCTATTATTTGATGAAGCATTATTTATCCCCATAATGTGTGCGAAAAGCATAGAATTCAATCATGCCATTTTGAATCCGGTAGACTAAGCGATTGGTATCATCAATGCGACGACTCCAATATCCGGATAGATCCCCGCGAAGCGGCTCTGGCTTTCCAATCCCTTCATAGCCATTGCGTTCAATGTCTTTAATGAGCTGATTGATCCTTTTCAAAGTTTTTCTGTCTTCGGTTTGCCAGTACAAATAATCTTCCCAAGCGAAGCTTGTAAAAACAAGATTACTCATCAGCCATATGCTCTAAACCGCTCATCGTTTGCGTCACGGTTTTTCCTTGCTCCATTTGCTGAATGGATTGCTTCAACCTTCTCAGGTTGGCCGGGTTATAAAAAGGATCGGTTTGGGTTGTGATTTCAAAAGGAATTCCACCTTGGCGTATGGACTGACGAACAAAGATATTTACCGCCGTAGTCATATTCAGCCCCAAATCCGAAAATAGAGACTCCGCTTCTTTTTTGAGGTCTTCATCCATACGAATATTGATATTGGTTTGTGCCATTTTCAACACCTCTTTCTATTAATATTATTTACATTGTATTATATATTATGTACATTATGAATACAATGTGCGCATTATTTTATCTTTTGATTCAAAATGATTGTTATGGTTTGACGGTTTGAATGAACGTGCACCAGTTGAATTAGTACGCGTTGATTATATAGCTTTTTCTATTATTTGTGGTTTCAATGCTGTTACAACCGCCCTGGGTTCCTTATTTTTTTTCACAAATGAGCGCCATCCAAGGTGTTGGCTGCTTCATTCAGAAAGCGCTAGAACTGGCGGTTTTAAGAGATTAGACAATATTTGCAGCGGCCTGTTTTTTGAAGTAGGATAAAGAAAGAAAAGGCATTCTTTTAAGAGCAAGGGGGAAAAGATCGGTGCAGCTGTCTACTGAAATGCTTCAGGTAGGCTTCATTATAATGTCGGCTATCGCAGGGCTTATGCTCATCTTATTGCGTATCCGGGCAGGCAAGCAGCCGACTACCCTTCGTAAAATCATTATCCCGCCAGTCGGCATGTCGACCGGTTTTATGATGTTTCTGGCGCCTATGACTCATATTCCATGGGGCTGGGGATTAGCTGCCTTCGGGACTGGCCTATTGATATTTTCTTTCCCGCTGGTCGTTTCGACCCGGCTTGAGCGTATTGATGCCGATATTTATGTCAGGCGTTCCAAAGCTTTTATTTTCATCATGCTGACCTTATTCATTATTCGCATGGCGCTGCATAGCGTTGTGGAGCAATATATGTCGATTCCGCAGACAGGGGCGTTGTTCTATCTCGTGGCCTTCGGCATGATTATTCCGTGGCGGCTGGCCATGGTCAATGATTATCTCAGATTGTACAAGCTTTCTTCATAGATGAAGTCGGATAAAGGATAGAGCTGCCTAAGGGGGAACCGAAATGGATGGATCATTGACAGAACGTGTAAAGCTTACGCAAAAGAGGCTTCGGAAACGGACGATTACCGCCGTTCTTAATGAATTTGATCATAAAATCATGAGACTGGGCAGCGAGAAGCGCGAGGAAAAGTACCGCAAAATGTCGCTAAGCCCGTTTTCCTTTTTTCGCGGCAGCGCCTATTTATTTTATATGGATGTCACAAGGGAATGGTTTCCCTATCACACGCCGGCAGAGCGTCCGACCTGGATTCAGGGCGATTTGCATTTCGAAAATTTCGGGGCTTTCCGTAACGAGCAGGGGACGCTTGTCTATGATGTGAATGATTTTGACGAGGGCTATTTGGGCTCGTATTTATATGATTTGCTGCGCATGTCGGTCAGCATCGCACTTGTAAGCCGCATGAAAGGCGAGTCGGAGGAAGCCCAGAAAGAACAAATGGAAGCTTATCTGCGTGCCTATGTGAAACAAATGTGGAAATTCGTTAAGGGCAAGGATGATCCGGCTTCGTTCACGATGGATGAAGGGCGGGCAAGCGGCAAGATCAGGAAGCTGCTTCGCAAGCTGCAGAAGCGTCAGGAGCAGCATTTTTTGGAAAAGGTTACGGCGCTCGTTCAGGAGCATCGCAAATTTGCCCATACGGACGAGATCGTCGCTCCAACGGAAAAAGAGCGCGCTGCGCTTCTAGAAGCTTGGCCGCAATATGTGGAAAGCCTGCATGCTGATGATGCGCAGGAGGCTGCCCATTATCACATTAAGGATATAGCGGTTAAGCATGGCTCTGGAACAGCCTCGATCGGGCTGGACCGTTTTTATGTACTGATTGAAGCGGGCAGCGGCGAGCAAGGGCACGAGGATGATATTGTGCTGGAAGTGAAAGAGGTGCGCGTTGCGGTTCCGGCATATTTTCTGCCCTATGATGATTCGTTCTGGACAGCGTTCGAGCATCAGGGCAAACGCGTGACGATGACCCAGCAGGCGATGCACCATGAGGCTGATCCATATCTCGGTCACCTGACAATTGGCAACCGGCAGTTTTATGTGCGTGAGCGCTCCCCTTATAAGAAGCGGCTCAAGCTCGATTCGCTGGAGACCGCTGAGGATATGCGAATCGTGACAGAGACGATGGGCAAGCTGACCGCGAAGCTGCATGCGCGGGCAGATCGGGATGTGCAAAGCGGCGTTCTGGATTACCACAGCGAGCAGGCCATCGTCAAAGCGATGGGCAGTGACGAAGAGGCCTTTAGCCGCTTCATTGCAGAGTGGGCGATGTGCTATGCGGATCAAGTCGAGCAGGATTATGGGCTGTTTGTAGATTGGCTGGGCAATAAGGCAAATGCGGACTAGCGGATATTGTGTTCCGAAATAATAAATAAACCTACTAATAGGAGTGTGCATTCATGTCTATTTATGCTTATCAAGCGGATACGATAACAGGAAAGACGGTTAGCCTGGAGGCGTATAAAGGCAAGGTTGTTATTATTGCCAATACGGCAAGCAAATGCGGCTTTACGCCCCAATATGCTGATTTGCAAAAGCTTTATGAGCAGTACAAGGATCAAGGCCTGGAAATAATCGGATTCCCGAGCAATCAATTTGGCGAGCAGGAGCCGGGCGAAAACTCGGATGTACAAAGCTTTTGCCAGCTGAACTACGGCGTAACCTTCCCGCTGTTCGCGAAGACGGATGTGCGGGATGAAACAGCACACCCGCTATTCAACTATTTGACGGCAGAGGCGCCGTTTAACGGGTTTGATACATCGGAAGCAAGCGGCAAAATGCTAAGCGCATTTTTGACTGAAAAGCTCCCGCATTTTATGGATGGAGACTCGATCAAATGGAACTTCACCAAGTTCCTCATTGACCGTGAAGGCCATGTCGTCAAGCGTTTCGAATCGACCGAGGAGCCGCTCAGCATGAAGGAAGATATTGAGAAGCTGCTATAATAAGCTGTTATAACAAAGGAAGCGGCTTCCGTCCTAAGTTCCATCGGACGGAGGCCGCTTCCTTGTTCAATTCAACCTATTTCCCCGTTACTGCAGCGACAACGTCATCGACTTCCCGGCTCTCTGCAATTGGACCAGATGACATCCAGTGCCTGGCGGATACTTTAAAAACATGGCTTTGCTTTACAGCAGGCATCTGCTGCCATAGGCTGAGCTTCTCAATGCCCAGTGCAACTCCTTCTTGCTTGTTGTATTCCTCTTCTGTTTCAAGGGATCCGCCGTAAATGGCGAATACGTAATCGGCTGTAATGGAAGGCAGCTCCTCGAGAGAGGTGGTAATGCCCCAATCGTCGGAGGTTTTTTTCTGGAACATCGCGATACTGGCATCCGGATTCAAGCCCAAATCATTGTAAACCAGATTAAAGCTAGGGAAAAACACCTGCAAATCCTTCTCTGAAGGACGCATAAACACGACGGTTTTATCTGCTCCTACTGCATTGATAATCGTTTCTTTAGCCTGCTTGATTTTGCCTTCATGCGCTTGGAGCACTTGTTGCGCTTTATCTTCCATGCCAAGCACCTGGCCAATTTCAGCAAGGGCTTTTTTCCAATCATCTGGGGCAAAAGTTATGGTCGGAGCGATTTTGCTAAGCTCTGCGTAAGAATTGGCATCGACCGAATATTGCTGCACGATAATCAGATCCGGCTGTGATTTCAAAATAGCTTCCAAATTCGGCTGGAAATTCGTGTTGTTGGACAAAGGAATGCCAAGCTTTTGCAATTGATCATCCAAATAATAGCCTTTAAAGCTGTTTGCATAAACCATAGGGGCTTCCAGCGAGAGCATGACATCCTCAAGTCCGTATACGGCTACGCGCTTCGGCTTTATAGGAACTTCCGTTTCGGCATAGGCATGCTTAATCGTAATCGTTTGTGGTGCTGCTGCCGTAGGCTCGGCTGATGGTGCACTACTGGCCAGTCCAGCTGAATTTGAAGCGGCTGCGTTGGCTGCCGTATTCGCGCCATTGTTATTCCCGCAAGCGCTAATCATAGCTGCAAGCAGCATAAGCATCAGGAGCGTGAAACCTCTAAGTGTATATCGACCGCGTCCCATAGTCTTTTCTGAACCAAACATTTTTTAACCCCCATAAATGATAGTGATAATCATAGTCATTATAGTGGTAATGATTCGGGTTAACAATATGAAAAGATGCTGACTTTAGCCGATTAGAGGGCACGAAATAACAAATTCATTTCCTGCAGCAGATGATAATGCCGATTAGCTGTATATTCGAGAATGGGCTCTGCCTGCCACGTTTGGCCAGATGTGTAATAGACATTGTTATTGCAAACAGCCTTCAGCTCTTGATAGGGCTCTGATTTCTGGAGCTTGTCCCATAACGCTTGCGCCTGCTTGTCCTTTAAAATACTGACGAGAAGCACATCCGCATTATAAGCAGGGAGTTGCCCCGCTTCTACCGATTCTGTAAATTCAATTTCCTCGACGTTATCCGCGCATGACAGCTGCAAGTCATCGTACAATACGGTTCCAGCTCTGCGTCCCCATGCATATATGCCATGGGGCGAAACGCTGAGCATGAGCACCCGCCCTTTGAAAGCGGGAGGAATGCGGTATCTAATGGCCTCCGCTTGCTTGTCATACCTAGCGAGCCAGCGCTCCGCTTGCTTTTCCCGATTCAGAAACTGGGCTGTCCTCTGCAAATGCATCCGCCAGCTCTCCGTATGCCATGGCAAAAAAAGCACAGGGGCAATTTTTCGCAGCTGCTCCCTTTCTTCCTCTGGCACCATTTCGTCCAGGGCAACAATATAATCCGGGCAAGCCCGCTCCAGCGCCTTTCGGTTAAAATCGTAATCATGACTGAGCGGAACTTTGACGTCGAAACGGTATTTTTTACGGTAATCATCTGTCCAGAACTGGTCAATGGGCGCCGCGTAAGGAATGATTTGCAGCGTCAGCAGAAGACCGATGTTCGGCCAACTGTAGGCCGCAATTTTCTGCTTCTGGTTTTCTACATAGCTTTTTGGGGATAAGCCAACATGCTTCTGGAACTGGCTGCTGAAATAGGGAGGGTCCATGTATCCAATTTGGCTGGCCACGTCGCTAAACGCATGTCCTTCACTTAGCAGCTGCTTGGCTTGATTGACGCGCAGCATAGTCAAATAATCCATCGCGCTTTGGCCAAACCTTTCTTTAAAGGATCGCATAAAATAAAACCGGCTCATGCCGGACAGGGCTGCCAAGCTTTCAACGGTAATCGCTTCACTATAATGGTGCTTCATATATTCATAAACCTGATCCAGCGCTGCTTCGTGCTGGCCTTGCTTTTTATACAGCAGATGCAGCAGCTCTTGGAATCCCGCTTGGCTGGCAAACTGGTCTACCGGATCGCCGCTATGCCAATGCCTGACTATTTTGTCGCAGAGGGCAAGCAAGGAGGGGATAGATGAGGAGGGGACGATGTCAGGTATGGGGAGCGCATGGTTCAAAGGCAGCGGCGCTTGTTCCAAGTCTACTATTTCAAAATGGAATACATAAAAGTCCCGTTCTTCTCTATATGGAGAAATGACTTCGACCCGCTGTCCGGGGAGCGCAAGATGCACCTTGCCCGGTGCTGCCGGATGCAGAAGTCCGTCAATGACTGTGCTGCAAAAATCCCCCTTCAGAATAATGAGCATGTGGGAGGGGGAGCTGGCATCTATTAAACGGTGCAAAAAAGAGCTATTTTCTTCTTTAATAGCTTGCTTCAATTTAATCCAAGCTTGCTGAAACCATTGTGTTCCTAACGGCTCGGCAGGAGGCTGGTGGGATCTGCTTGTCACATCATGACATCCTTTCGATTATGAATGGCATGATGATTGTAGTTGAAAAGGTTTCATAGCGTCAATGATTTGGAGCTAGGCTGCCCGTGTCATTCTCCCTTTGATATCCCGCGCTCCTCCCAGCGAACAAGCCGGGGGTTCGGATCAAGAATCGAGGCATAGTGGGCAAGGCTGCGCCATTTGCCATCCGGGTCAAACTGCATATGCCGCTCATATTTGCGAAGGCGCTCCTCCGCGCTTCCTGCCCAGCCGAAATGCTTGATGCGCAGTTCGGTCTGCGCTCCGGGAAGCGCGCTGCAGGTAAGCGGAAGACGAGGCGCATGCTGCGCCCATTGCGGGTACGCATAATGGTAACCTGGCAAGTAGCGAGCGAGCGCCACCGTCGGGCGTTGATGCAAATTCCACAAGGCATCCTCCCGGTAATGCGTTGCTGAGCCCCAGAAATCATACTTCCGAAAAGCAAACCAGTCGTACTCGCCCTGATTTATCAGGCTCCTCATCTCAGCCTTGGCGGCATCCTCATAAAATTCGTCCGCATCGACCGCAAGCAGCCAATCCGGCTCGGTTTCTTCGGCTGCGCGCCAGAGCATTTGGCGCAGCCGCCATTCGCAGCCGAACAATCGCCCCTCGTTTTCTACCAGCTTCACCACTTTGCGGCTGGCTTTGCAAATCGCGACGGTTGCATCGGTGCTGGCATCGTCCACAATGACAATTTCATCGACGAAGCTGGACAGGTCGGCAAGCAGCGTCTCCAAATAACGGCCTTCCTCATTGCGTACCTGCATGATAGCGGTGAGCTTATTGCCTGAAATTTTGCGAGGAATACGAAATGGCTCCAAGCCGCTCATGGCTGATCCTCCCTGCCGCGATGGTGCGCCTGCTCCATTATAATGCTATCGAGCTTGGCGAGTTCAATGATGCTGCTAAGCGCTTTGCTGTTAGTTTCCGCCGCGATAAGGCAGCTTTGAATCGCCTCATGGCGCTTGCCCTGCAGCAGCAGCACCGTGCTGGTCATCAGTTGAAACTGCTCGCGTTCGGCTATGCTGCCGAGCGGTTCCTTCGCCAGCAGCAGGTAGGCACATTCCAGCCTGCCGCTTTGCAAATAAAGCTCCGCAAGCAGCCTGCTGGCTTCCGGCTCGGCTTGCTGTGGCTCAAGCAGGGCAATTGCGGAGCGATAATCAGCGTTGAGCCGGTACAGCAGCGCCTCGGCTAATAGGCGCTTGCCACTATCCATCCATTGGAGCAGCCGCTCGCCCTGCCGCTGCTCCTCTTCGGTGAGCGCAGTATACAGATAGGTGCGCACCGCATCATCCGTCAATCCCAGCTCCAGCTGCATGGCGGAACGAAACCGGTAAATATGCTGCAGCGCCTGCTCGCGCCCATCCAGCACAGCTTGCTCGAAGGCGGCGAGCAGCTCGCCCTGCGCTCGCAAGCTTTCGCCGGTCAAGTAACGGTATAACGCATGGGAAAAAAGCTGATCTGCCAGCCGCTCTCTTGCTACAGCAGACGGGCCAGCCGCACGCGTCCTGTCGGCTTGCTCCTCATGCCATATCGCGCGGTAGCGCTGCTGCAGCCGTATGAGCGTCTGCGAGGCATAGCCGTCCAAATGCCATTCAATCGCTTGTCTCGCCAGCAGATCGGACGTTTCGTCGGTGCCATCAAGCAGAAAAACATCGCCACGGCAAAAGGCCTGCTCCAAATAAAATGCCTCCGTATAGGCAATGACGAGCGTCGCCCGCGCGCACAGCCAACTGCGGTAGGAGCGCCATCGCTCTTCTTCCTGGGGCTCTGAATCGGGAAAGTAGGCAATCAGGCTTCGCGTTGCCAGCGGTGCTGCAATATGCGTCCAGCAAGGATGGAGCACTAGCGCGCAAGTGCTGTCCCAATCCAACTCAGTCAGGCGAGCGAGCGATAGGGGAGCAATAGCTGAGGTGATTGCCCAGTCAGGGAGCGCATCCTCGGCGACCATATAGATTTGGCGCTGCTTTCCGAGCTTATTCAGCCAATCGCGCTCCGCCGCCGGGAACGCTCCAAAACGGCTGTAGGGAAAAATAACGATCGGCTTCCCAGTCATGATGTCTTCACCATCCGTTCAGGTTGCCCCAGCCTCTGGCAGCGCACGCCGTGCCGCGAGCAAATACATGATTAATAGAACCTATGAAAACAAAGGTTGAACACATGCCATCTATTTTATTAACCGGTCGGTTGATCTTATAATTTTGCGGGATTTTGTGTATTATAGAAAGATATCTATTTTTCGTGGGAAAGGTTGGTCACAATGGAAAACAACGTGGACACAAAGCTGTCATCCTCTAACTTTATAAAAAATATTGTGAGCGAAGATTTGAAGACCGGCCATGTCCAGGAAATCGTGACGCGCTTTCCGCCGGAGCCGAATGGCTATTTGCATATTGGACATGCGAAGTCGATTTGCCTGAATTTTGAGCTGGCTGACGATTTCAAGGGCAGAACGAATCTGCGCTTTGACGATACGAACCCGGTCAAGGAAGATACCGAATACGTCGATTCGATTCAAGAGGACGTGAAGTGGCTGGGCTTTGATTGGGACGAGCTTCGTTTTGCCTCGGACTATTTTGAAGAGCTTTACAATCGGGCGGTGCTGCTCATTAACAAAGGCAAAGCCTACGTATGCGACTTGTCCGCCGAGCAAATTCGCGAGACTCGCGGAACGCTGACACTGCCGGGACAAAACAGCCCTTACCGTGAGCGCGACGCCAAGGAAAATCTCGATTTATTCGCCCGTATGCGTGCCGGAGAATTTCCTGACGGCTCCAAGGTGCTGAGAGCAAAGATCGATATGGCTTCGCCGAATATTAATCTGCGTGATCCGGTGCTGTACCGTATCGCTCATGCCCACCATCACCGGACTGGCGATGCGTGGTGCATCTATCCGATGTACGACTATGCGCATCCGATCAGCGATGCGATTGAAGGCATTACCCATTCCATCTGTACGCTGGAGTTCGCCGATCACCGTCCGCTCTATGATTGGGCGATTGCTGAATGCGAGATGCCAGCGGTGCCTCGTCAATACGAGTTCGCTCGTCTGAACGTTACCAATACCGTGATGAGCAAAAGAAAGCTGAAGCAGCTTGTGGACGAGAAAGTCGTAACCGGCTGGGATGATCCGCGCATGCCGACGATTAGCGGTCTGCGCCGCAAAGGCTTTACAGCGGAAGCGATTCGCGCCTTCTGCCGCGAAATCGGGGTTGCCAAGGCGAACAGCACGGTCGATGAGCGGATGCTGGAGCATTTTATCCGTGAGGATCTTAAGCTTAAGGCGCTTCGTACGATGGCTGTATTGCGACCGCTCAAAGTCGTCATTACGAACTATCCAGAAGGCCAAACCGAGTTGCTGGATGCAGAAAATAACGCCGAGAACGAAGAAATGGGCGTGCGCCAAATTCCGTTTGGCCGCGAGATTTATATTGAGCAGGACGATTTTATGGAAAACCCGCCGAATAAATATTTCCGCTTGTTCCCTGGCAATGAGGTGCGTTTGAAGCATGCGTATTTCATTACTTGCCAAGAGGTTATAAAAAATGAAGCAGGCGACGTGATTGAGCTTCGCTGCACCTACGATCCGGCAACGAAAAGCGGCTCGGGCTTTAACGCCCGCAAGGTGAAGGGCACCATTCACTGGGTTGAGGCGTCGCAGGCGGTGCCTGCGGACTTCCGCTTGTTCGAGCCTCTGATTACGAATGAAGCAGAAGAGGATGGCAAGCCATTCCTTGAATGCATCAACCCGAACAATTTGGAGCTGCTTCAAGGCTTCGTAGAGCCGAACATGAAGGATGCCGAAGGACAAGCGAAGTTCCAGTTTTTCCGCCACGGCTATTTCAATGTGGATCCGAAGGATACGACGCCAGAGAAGCTTGTTTTCAACCGCATCGTTTCGCTGAAGAGCTCTTTTGATCCAGCGAAAGCATAATAACAGCGGTCGAGCAATAGGATAAGCCGTGAATGCCTGCCTTATGGGGGTATTCGCGGCTTTTTGCTTTTTTTGAGCTGCAAGCAGGAATTTGTCACTTTTTGGTGAATTTTACCTAGTGGCTGCTGCGAAAAAAAGAAAGCACAAAAACATAACTAGGAGCTGAAATGATGAAAAAACTGGAAATTAAAGGGATAGGTACGGTCAGTGCTTTTAAAGCGACGGCGTATATGATGATTATTCCTGCAGTGCTGTTATTTTTACTCGGTATTATTTTTACATTGATAGGAGTAGTTGCTCAAGAGCCTACCTTACTGGCAATAGGAATTCCGTATATACTGATGCCGGTTTTTCTAATCGGTATTTATGGTGCAATTAGTATGTTGGTTGCCCTTCTGTATGGCGTATTGGCTAAGAAATTCGGCGGCTTGGAGCTGATCGTTGAAGAGAAGACTGAGCTGGATCTAACAAAGGGACCAGCAGGAAACGGCTATGCGCCGGGGCCGCAGTCCAATTTTGGCCCGTCCAGCAGCCCGGCCAATAACGCAACCAACAACCCGTTCAACTCTGGAAGCGCGAGCCCGCAATCCAATATGACGCCGCCTCCACTGCCCAATCTGCCTACAGGCCCTGATCAAAACAACAATACGTAGGTGCTGTTTTGATTTATTGCCCCCATTCGAAATAGGAGTCCGGAAATAATCTCAACCACGAAATCCTTCTGATCTCCAAGAAGGATTTTGTTTTGTCTTCTTAGATGCAAGATGTCCAGTTCAACCAATACACGAAAATAGGGGGATGACATTTGGATACAACGATCGTAAGAGAAGCACAGCGAGTGGCAGTTTTGGCGGCGAGGGAGGCGGGAGCGCTGCTGAAAAAGCTTTTTGAAAAGCTGGATTCCAGTGCCTTTCAGCATAAAGACGACTCCGGCGACTTGGTGACCGAAGCCGACCATCAGGCGGAAGCGATCATTTTGGGCAAAATTAAGCAGGCGTTTCCGGGACATCAAGTGATTTCGGAGGAGTCGGGGGACAACCGTTTGGCCAGTGACTGGCTGTGGCTGGTTGATCCGCTTGATGGGACGAATAATTTTGCGGTCGGGATGCCGTTATTTGCCGTATCTATTACGCTTATGTATCAGCGCGAAGCGGTTATGGCGGTCATTTATGAGCCGCTGACGGACCGCTTGTATGAGGCAGCGGCAAGCGGCGGTTTTCGCTGCAATGGGCGGATCATTCGAATGGGCGAGCCGCGTCCCTTTAAGAGAGCGACGGTCGGCTGGATTCAAGGGCATAAAGTACAGCAGGAGCAGCGGGCAGTAAGGCTGCGCCAGCATATTGATGCAAACACGAAGCGAATGATGCGGCTATGGGCGCCTACTTTGCAATGGAGCATGCTGGCGAAGGGCGATTTGGATGCGATTATTTTATACAATTCGGAGGGCGAGGATCTTTATTCGGGGATGCTTATGGTGCGCGAGGCTGGCGGCGTCATTACCGACTATGACGGCAGGCCATTCAAAGGCATGAGCAAGGAGCCGTACCTTATTGCATGCCATCCGCAGCATTTGCCTTTTTTTCGCGGGCTTGTGCATAATGGTCTTGTTGGGAAGTAGGCGAAGCTGGTTTACGAAACCGCTGCACCAAGCTGGCAGCAGCAGGAGGTTTGCGAAATGAATCTATCTATTCAAGCAGGGTTAATAGGGCTTTGTATTGGGGATGCATTAGGCGTTCCCGTGGAGTTTAGCAATCGGAAGACGCTAGAGAAGGCACCTTTAACGGACATGGTCGGTTATGGCTCTCATCAGCAGCCGCCAGGCACTTGGTCGGATGATGCGTCCTTGACCTTATGTCTGGTGGAGAGCCTTGCCTATTGCAAAAGCGTAGAGGTGCATGATATTGCGAGCCGCTTCGTAGAATGGAAGCGGGGCGAGCGCTGGACGCCGCATGGCGAGGTGTTCGATATTGGCATAGCGACGAGCGAGGCGATCGACCGGCTTGCGCGTGGGGTAGAGCCTGAGTTGGCAGGCGGCAGCGGCGAATACAGCAATGGCAACGGTTCATTGATGCGTATTTTGCCGATGGCCTATTGGATGCTTGATGCTGGCATAGAGGAACGGTCAACTGCGGTTGGCAGGGTTTCATCGCTAACCCACAGGCATCCTATATCGATGATGGCCTGCGTCTATTACACGGAGTATGCCGTGCAATTGTTGAGGGGCCACAGCCCGCAGGAGAGTTATGCGGCAACGAATCGGACAATCCAACTTTTTTATGCGGGCAACAGCGATCTGGATCGTTTTGAACGTCTGCTTAGCGGGCAGCTGGCAAGCCTGAAGGTGGACAGCATTGCTTCGTCAGGCTATGTCATGCACACGCTGGAAGCCAGTATCTGGAGCCTGCTGACGACCGGCAGCTATGCCGCAGCGGTACTTCGCGCTATTAACTTGGGCGAGGATACGGATACGACAGGTGCGGTAACAGGCGGTCTTGCAGGCATCTATTATGGTCTTTCGTCCATTCCCTCGCATTGGCTGAAGCAGCTTGCGCGAGCGGATGAGCTATTTCAGCTATGCGACAGCTTTAACGAAGGGCTTGCAGAGCTGAAGCGATAGGGCCATTTGGGGCTGGTTAGGCTCCCACAGCTCCAAAAATAAATATAAATAACCGCCGCCGACTCCCTTAGCTCTACCTAGGGGCGGCGGTTTTGCTTATCAATGGCTCGTTGCTTTAGTAAAGCGATTGCGCGGCAGCGGCAGGTTGAAATGCTCCCGGAGGGTAACGCCTTCATATTCGGTGCGGAAAAGGCCGCGCTGCTGCAAAATCGGCACGACACGATCGACAAACAGCTCCAGTCCATCCGGCAGCAGCGGAGCCATAAGCATAAAGCCGTCAGCCGCCTGCTCGGCGAACCATTCCTCCAAAGTGTCTGCGATTTTCTCGGCGGTGCCAACGAGATGATCCCCGCTGAAGGAGCCTGTGAGAAAGGAATACACCTCGCGCAGCGTCGGGTTTTCCCTTGCAATAACCGGCTGGTGCTTGAGGTAGTCCGTTTTGTTCAGCTTAATGCGGTCGAGCCCAACCTCGCGGGCGCGTGATTCCAGCGTATAGCCAGAGAAATCGATCGCCTGAAAATAATCCGCCAGAAAGCCGATGCCCTGCTCCTCTGTAATCAACGCCTCTAGCTGCTTGAGCTTCGCCCGCGCATCCTCCTCGGTATCGCCAATAATCGGCGATATGCCTTGCAAAATATATATATCCTCAGGTGCGCGCCCCCATTTAGCGGCTTTCCCTTTAAACGATTGATAGAATGCCTGCGCTTCCTCCTTGCTGTGCTTGATAGAGAAAATGACTTCCGCCGTTCGCGAGGCAAAATCCTGCCCGGCCTCAGAGTTTCCGGCCTGCACGAGCACAGGATGCCCCTGCTGCGAGCGGCTAATATTTAGCGGCCCTTCCACCGAGAAGAACTCTCCTTGATGCTGAAGCCGATGCAGCTTCTCCTTGCGGAAAAACTGCCCTGATTCCTTGTTGCGGACGAAGGCGCCGTCCTCCCAAGAATCCCATAACCCTTGCACCACCTCGAGAAATTCCTCCGCCCGCTTGTAGCGAAGACTATGCTCGAAATGCTCATCCCGGCCAAAATTGCGCGCCGTATTCCCGGACAGATCCCTTGTAGTTACGATGTTCCAGCCAACCCGTCCCTTGCTGATCTGATCGGCAGACAGAAGCAGCCGAGCCAGATTGAACGGCTCAATATAAGAGGTTGAGGCGGTGGCGACTACGCCGATATGCGTCGTGGCGCATGCTAAAGCCGTGATCAGTGTAATCGGCTCGAACCGGTTTAGTATGTTTGGATGAGACTGCTCGTTAATTGCCAGGCTGTCCGCGATAAAAGCGATATCGAATTTCCCGCGCTCAGCGGTTTGGGCGAGCTTCCGGTAATAGTCGATGTCGATGCTCGCATCCGGCTGTGCATGGGGATGGCGCCAGCCCGCCACATGCATGCCTGTGCCAACCAAATAAGCGGATAATTTTATTTTCTGGCTTTTTCCCGCAGGTTGTTGGGACATGTCAAGCTCCTCCTCGATAAATATGTATAATATAAGTGAACAGGGTGGTTTAGTTTGTTTTAATTAATTTATCACCTTCAATTTCTAGCGTCAATCCCGATTATTGCCAAAAAAAGAAGTTGACACCGCCGGGCATTTGCTTTAAATTTATAAAACAAATAGGAATAGTTGGTTTTTGGGCAATCAGCCCATAACTAGTTGACCAGAACACTGGAAACTAAACTCTCCACCGAGCAGATTGAACGGTGCTGTAGTTTGGTTTTTTTTTATTTAAATATAGGAAAGTATATGATTTCGCCAACCTTTCTCTATATTTCTCGGACTGAAACGCGCCGCGCCGCCAAAGGATGGCTTTCGGCCGTTTCGCCTTATCACGGAGGAGAGGAGTTTTTTCGCATGATCGTCATAAAGGATTTGCACAAAACCTATACAAGCGGAAGCAGCACGATTACCGCCTTGAATGACATTAACCTGACGATTGATAAGGGGGATATATTCGGCATTATCGGCTTTAGCGGGGCAGGCAAATCATCATTGATCCGCTGTCTGAACCGGCTCGAGGAGCCTGATTCGGGCTCGATCGAAGTTGGCGGCAAGGTGCTGACGGATCTGTCTGGCAAGGAGCTGCGGCTGGCCAGGCGGAAGATTGGAATGATTTTTCAACAGTTTAATTTGCTGGATTCACAAAATGTGTTTCAAAATGTCGCGTTTCCGCTTCAAGTGGCTGGTTATCCAAAGCCGTTCATTCAAGAGCGCGTGCGGGAGATGCTGGAGCTGGTCGGGCTGACCGACAAGGAGCATATGTATCCGTCCCAGCTCAGCGGCGGCCAGAAGCAGCGGGTGGGCATTGCCCGGGCGCTTGTGAATGAGCCGGATGTGCTGCTCAGCGATGAGGCGACCTCGGCGCTCGATCCGCAGACGACCTACTCCATTTTGGAGCTGCTCCAGGATATTAACCGCAAGCTGAAGCTGACTATCGTCTTAATTACACATGAGCTGGATGTGCTTCAGCATATTTGCCGCCATATGGCGGTCATTGAGCATGGCACTATCGTCGAGACAGGGACGGTCGACAAGCTGTTTATGAACCCCGTCAGCTACACCGCCCGGCGGTTCGTCAGCATCATCGATTATTACCGAGACAAACGGTCGATCATGGAGGGGCTGGGAGCTGGAATATGAGAGATGATCTGTTCGAGCTGCTATGGGAGGGACTGCTGGAGACGCTGTATATGGTTGCTTGGTCGTCGGTATTCGCTTTAATCATTGGCATTTTGCTAGGCATTACGCTAGTCGTCAGCGAGAAGGGCGGCATTTTGGAGGCGCCGATTATCAACAAAATGATTGGGACGGCGATTAATGGCGTGCGCTCGCTGCCCTTTATTATTTTAATCGTGCTGCTGCTGCCGTTGTCCCGGCTAATTGTAGGCACCTCGCTTGGCCCGACAGCAGCCATCGTCGCTTTATCGATTGGGGCCTCGCCGTTTCTGGGCCGCATTATTGAAAACTCCTTAAAGGAGGTGAGCGCGGGCAAAATAGAAGCGGCCAAAGCGATGGGAGCGACGCCGCTAACCATCATATTCCGCGTGCTGATTCCCGAAGCGCTTCCGGCCCTTGTTCGGGGGATAACCATCGCCGTCATTGCGATTACGGAATTTACAGCGGTAGCAGGAGCGATTGGCGCAGGGGGACTTGGCAGTCTGGCGATCCGCTTCGGCTATCAACGGTTCCGCGAAGATATTTTAATTGCTACTGTTATCGTCATTATTTTATTAGTGCAGGCAATTCAGCTGTCAGGCGATAGCGTAGCTAAAGCGATTTTGAAAAAGCGTCATCTAGGGTAGCTATAACGGCCCTCAAACCTAAATAGAGAAAGCAGGAGTGTAACGATGAAAACAACGAAATGGACCTTTATATCCGCCCTTATTCTTATATTTAGCCTTATCGTCTCAGGCTGCGGCACCGCAGCCAATAATGCCCCGGCAAGCTCGCCGGAAGCGAGCGCAGCTGCTAGCCCTGCCGAGCAAACCCAGTCGCCGGAAGCTTCCGCTTCGGCAGCCCCGCAAGAGGCAGTGACGCTTAAAGTAGGCGCTGCTCCAGTGCCGCATGCTGAAATTTTGGAGTTCGTTAAGCCGCTGCTTAAGGAGCAGGGCGTTAATTTGGAAATCGTTGTGCTTGATGATGAAGGCCAGCTCAATCCTGCGCTATTTGAGAAGCAGATTGATGCAAACTACTTCCAGCACGTTCCGTATCTGGACTCGATTAAAGGGGAGAAGGGGTATGATTTTGCCGTAACCGCGAAGGTGCATGTCGAGCCGATTGGCTTTTATTCCGAGAAGCTGAAAGCGAAGGATGACATTGCGGATGGCGCAACGATTGCGATTCCGAACAACCCGTCGAATGAATACAGGGCGCTGGTGCTGCTTGAGCAGCAGGGGCTGATCAAGCTGAAGGAAGGCTTGGAAAATACGTACGAGGCAACGCCGAAGGACATCGTAGACAATCCTAAAAATCTTAAGTTTGAGGAAGTAGATTCGGCAACTTTGCCAAGGGTATTGCCTGACGTAGATGGCGCCATTATCAACACGAACCTGGTTTTGGAGGCGGGCATCGATCCGAACACTGCGCTGTTCCGCGAGGATGCAGACTCGCCTTACGCGAACATTATCGTCGTCCGCAGCGGGGATGAGAACCGCGAAGAAATCAAGAAGCTGGATGCGGCGCTCGTATCGCCCGAGGTGAAAAAGTTCATTCAGGACAAATACGGCGTGGCGGTTGTGCCAGCTTTTTAAACAAAAATAAAAGAGGCCAAACGGCAAGCTGCGCTCGGCCAACCCTTGAAAAGCATGTTCCGTACCGCTGCTGCGGGAAAGAACATGCTTTTTATTTAAACCAGCCCTTCTCCTTAAAACGGGTAATCGCCTCAATACGATTGCTCACGCCCAGCTTATCCAAAATGACCGAAATATAATTGCGCACGGTGCCATTGGTCAAATAGAGCTGGTCGGCGATTTCCTTCGTATTTTTGCCGTCGGCGATGAGGCCGAGAACTTCCTTCTCGCGTTCGGTGAGCGGGTTCTCCTGCCCGTAGGCGTCGTCCACCAGTTCGGGCGCATAAATGCGGCGGCCTGTCATGACGCTGCGTATGGAGCTCGCCAGCTCCTCGCTAGGGCTGTCCTTGAGCAAATAGCCGCACACGCCGGCCTTGAGCGCACGGTCGAAATAACCGCTTCTGGCGAAGGTGGTCAAAATGATGACCTTGCAGCCTAGCTGGCGGATTTCTTCCGCTGCCTCCAGCCCGTTCTTGACCGGCATTTCAATGTCCATAATGCAAATGTCCGGCTTGTGAAGCTGGACGAGCGTGATCGCTTCTTCGCCGTTGCCAGCTTTGCCAACTACGGTCATATCATCCTCCAGATCAAGCAGGGAAGCAAGCGCCCCCAGCAGCATTCGCTGGTCTTCGGCGATAACAATTCTTATCATAGCGTGGGCTCCTTTTCCGGCTTCTGGACGACATTGGGCGCTTTAATGACGAGCATCGTGCCGTCTCCGCAAATAATGTCCAGACTGCCATTAATAAACTCCAGTCTTTCCTTCATGCCTCTAAGGCCATTTCCCCGGTAATAGCTGCGCGACTCCTTGCCGCCTGTAGCAATGCCCGTGCCATTATCCTGGACGCGGACAATAAGCTCTGTGCGGGTCGGTTCAATCTCGACCAGGCACTTGGTGGCGGAGCTATGCTTGACGATATTCGTAATAGCTTCCTTGAGGCACATGCTGACGACATTTTCGGCAAGCAGTGAAGTGTCGGTATGCGCCGGATCGCCTTCTACCAGAAGCTGAATATCGGCAGCCTTCAAAATTTGCTTTACCCGAAAAAGCTCATCCTCAAGCCGTGTTCCACGCATTTCAGTGACAAGCTCCCGCACTTCCTTGAGAGCGGTGCGCGCCGTTTGGCGCACATCATCGATTTCCTCCTGCGCCTTGGCCGGGTTTTTGTGCATCAGCTTGCCCGCCAGATCGCTTTTCAGCCCGATAAGCGACAGCTTCTGTCCAATCGTATCATGCAGGTCGCGGGCGATCCGCTGCCGTTCCTCCAGCTTGACGAGCTCTGAAATCCGCTTGTTGGCATGCTCAAGCTCCCCTTCGAGCTTGTCCCGCTTGTTGCGGTTGTACGTATTGACCGGAAGCAGAATGACGCCGATCAAGCTAATGAGCACGAAGGGGAACTGCGCGAGAAAGACCGGATTTTGCACAGCCAGCCCAAAGTTGATGCTCAGGAAGGTCGTGACGATATGAATGGAATACAGCGTAAAGAAGCCGATGCGGTTCTGGATATTGCCGATAAAATAAGCGAGAAAAATCGAGAAATACACATAACCGAACATGAGCGTCATCGCAATGGAAATAATAATTTGGATGCTGGTCCAGAAATAAACCTGCCAGCCCTTGGATACGAAGGAGAGCATATAACAGATGAAAAATAAAATGATCATCACAATGCCGGACGTCGCTTGGTAGGGCGATGAATTGCGGAAAATAAAGTAGAAGGGCAGGATGTAGAAAACGACCCAAACGTAAGGGCTGATTCCCGTATTTTTATGAAAAATATGATGCCATTTTTGCATATGCGTCCCGCCTTTTTAAATCGCTGTTGCAGCAATAAGAGCTGCTTTGAAGCTATTTTAACATAAAAGAGGCTCGCGCATTTGGTTCGGCGCAGCCTCTATATATGCATTTGTTCCTTGCTTGCTAGCCTACGCGTCTTGTATCAAGCTTGGTGCTTGCTCCCTTCGGCTTGCGCAGACGGTGCTTCAAGCCTTTGAAGCTGACGAACATTTTGTTCTCTTCATCCCACAAGCGGAAACGCAGGGCGGTCAAGCTTGTTTTCAAAGTGATTGTCGTAGCCTGTTGAAGCGGAACGGAGGAGTTATGCGCATCCTCCAAATAATAGTTGGGAACCTTAGGGCTCAAATGATGCACATGATGGAAGCCAATGTTTCCGCTCATCCATTGAAGGATACGGGGAAGCTTGTAATAAGAGCTGCCTTCAACGGCTGCTTTCACGTAGCTCCACTCATCGTCATGTTCAAAATACGTATCTTCAAACTGGTGCTGGACGTAGAACAGCCAAATGCCGAAAAATCCTGATAAAAACATAACCGGCAGTTGAACCATTACGAAGGCCTGCCAGCCCAGCATCCAGCCCAGACCTGCATATAAAGCGACAATCGACGCATTGATTAAATAGGTGTTGATGCGTTCCGGGCGTCTTGCATCTTTGCGGTTAAAACGGTGCTGAATTAAGAAGACGGCAATGGGACCAAGGCCGAACATCACAATCGGATTACGATAAACCCGGTAATAAAAACGTTGCATAGGCGTTGCTGCGATATATTCATCCACCGTCATAATCCAGATGTCGCCAACGCCTCTTTTATCGAGGTTGCTGCTGGTTGCATGATGGATGGAGTGGCTGCGTTTCCACTGCTGGAAGGGGACGAGCGTAATGACGCCGGTAATGTTGCCGACAATAGCGTTTGCCCGTTTGCTTTTGAAAAAAGAACCGTGGGTGCAATCATGGCAAATAATAAAGGCCCGAATGACAAAGCCGGCGGTAATCAAGGAAAAAAGAATCGTCAACCAATAGGAGATTGGCATGACGGCATATGCCGCGTACCAGAAAAAGACGAGTGGGACTAGTGTATTGATTAATTGTTGTATGCTGGTTTTCATATTCACTTTTTCGTAAGGGGCAAGGCTCTTTTTCAAGCTCGCTTGCTTGGCTTTCTGATCCATAATGAAGCTCCTCCTTCAATAACAAGACGTACATCCTCTGTTCGAGATGCTCGCATCCTGCTAGCTATATTTATATTGTAAAGAAAAACGTCATGAGCCATAAGTCATAAACGTCAGTTCAGCTATATGACATATGTCATATGAACACGCTTCTGCATGCCCATAAATGCATGTTTTTAACAATATTATTGCAGGGACTGGAATAGATAGAGGGCAGTTGGATGGGGGCTGGACGAATAGGCTGAGCCGATAGCGTTTGTATAAGAAAATTGTAGCGTATGTGCATTGTAGGCAGGATGGGCGATGGGCTACACTTGATCAAGTTGTTTGATAATGATAATCACTGATTTAGAGGGGAGTCGAACAGAGATGTTGCGATGGGGAAAAAAGAGGTTCAAAGGTAAAATGACGGCGCTCACGTTAGTGGCATTAGCCGTTATCATAGCGCTCGCGGGTTGCGGTTCGCAAGGCGAGACAGCTGTTAATACGGAGGCTAGCGATGCAGCGGCTACTGTTAGCCCATCTCCTGCGGCAGCGGATGAGCCGGCAGCTGCCGAGCAGGAAGCGGAAACGCGAGTACTGAAGGACGAGTTTGGCGAGGTGACGGTTCCGGCGCATCCGAAGCGCGTTGCGGCGATTTATTTGGAGGACTATTTGACGGCGCTTGGCGTAACGCCAGTTGTCCAATGGTACCATCCGAGCTGGGGCACACAGGAGTATTTGAAGCTGGATTTGCCAACCTTTGATATAACGGGCAATATCGAGGCACTGCTTGCCTATGAACCGGATCTGATTATTTTAGATGGCTGGGCGGACAAAACCAAATATGACATGTTTTCGAAAGTAGCGCCTACTTACCGCTTGCCAGAAAATATTTTACAGGATACCAAAGCGGTAATGCAGACGGTTGCTGATGTATTGAATATGAAGGAAGATAGTGAAAGCGTACTGAGTGCTTACGAGCAGAAAATTGCCGATGCCAAGGACAAGCTGACCCAATCGCTTGGCGAAGAGACGGTCGCGGTTGTGCGCTTGAATGTCGATGACCAGACGCTCTCCCTGTTCGGAATCAAAAACCGCTATACCGGCTTTATATTCTCCGATCTGGGCTTGAACCCAGATAAGTGGACGAAGGAGATGACCGATTACCACCAGGTGCTTTCGGAAGAAAGCATTCCAGATATCGATGCTGACCAAATTATTATTTTCCCATCGAACGGCGCTTGGGACTCTCCTGAAAATGCGGAGGCCATTAAGCTGCTGGACGGAAACATGTGGCAGGCTGTGCCTGCAGTGAAAGCTGGACATGTGCACCGTGTAGAAAGATCACATTGGCAATCCGGAGCAGTTACAGCTAACTCGATGAAAATTGATGATATTTTGAAAATGTTCGTGAAATAAGCAGCGCCCCTAGCAAGCGTGCTATTGAAGAAATAAAGAGGAAGGCCCATCGGTGCATTGATGGGCTTTCTTTTTTCATTTATACTAGTTGTGAAAATCATTCTCATTTACTTCGGCATGTGCAGGCATAACGCATGCGGTGTGCCCAAGACATCCTAAGGGGGATATGAATTGAGCGACGAGGGGAATAAGCCGCAGCTGTGCCATACGATTTTCTATAGGCTGGCTGCGATACAATATAGGAACGTAAAAAATGGGCAGGAGCAGGTGCTGCCCACCGCTGATGAACATATCATCATGATCGTGACGGGTGGAACGGGAACGCTGTACGTGAATAGCGAGCAGCATGCTCTGGGCCATGGCGCCTGTTTTATTTTTGGCCCGGGTACGAGGATGGAGTTTGCAGCTGGCGGATTTGAGGGCGGAGAAGAGGGGCTGTCGTTCTACTATATTGCCTTTGATGGAATTGGAGCGGAACCGGGGAAAGCCTCCTTTCCATGCCTGGGCGAGGTATCCTGCAAGCCTTTCTCCTACTGCATAAGTGAGCTGCAGGCGCTCCATGATAAGCGGGAGGTGGAGGACGAGCTGGAGGCTTTCCGTCATGCGATCCGTTTTCAGCAGCTTTTATTGTTCATCATGCAGCAAAACTTGTCTCTGCGCTCAGAAAGCGGCGAAAGGCGAGCGATGGAACAGTCCATTGCCCATATTCGGCAAAACTTCCGGGAAGAGCTGACGGTAGACAGGCTTGCTGACCATGCAGGCATCGTGCGCTGGCGCTATTCCCGTCTTTTCAAGGAGCTGACGGGCGAAATTCCGCTGCATTATTTGAATGGCGTACGTGTGGAGCAGGCGAAAAAAATGCTGGCAAGCACGGATGAACGGCTGTTCAGCATCGCGCAAAGCGTCGGCTACAGCAATGAATATTATTTTAGCCGCCGCTTCAAGCAGTCGGTTGGCCTTACACCAGGCCAATATCGCCGCCATCAGCGGGAAAATATTCGGGTCTTTGCTCCTTTCATCGAGGATTATTTGCTTGCGCTTGGCATTAGGCCCATCATGCAGTTCTCCCATGATCATTGGGGGCGGCAGGAATATCTTGGCCTCGATGATGTGCCAGAATTTAATGTGGTTACCGATAACGAAGCGACCTTATCTGGCTTTGCACCGGAATTTATTTTGATGGATACGGGCATTGAACGTTGGGGCATGGACAAGCTCGCCAGCCTTGCACCGAGCATTCAGCTTTCCTATAAAGGCGAGGAATGGCGTACAACGCTGCACAGCATTGCGGATTTGCTCGGAAAGGCTGAGGAAGTAAGCCCTGTTATTGCTGATTATGAAAATAAAGCGGCTGCCGCAAAGGCAAAGCTGCTGCGGGTGGTGAAGCGGCAGACGGTCGCCTGTTTGCGTTTGTCAGCCGATAGAGTGCAGTTATATGGCGGTCCTGATCATGGCTACACCGGCCCGGTGCTTTACCGCGATTTAGGACTGAGCCCGCATGCGCTCGTAGAGAAACTGGCTAAAGGGCTGCGGTTCGTTGAGCTGACGATGGAGGAGCTGGCGCTGCTTGACGCTGACCATTTGTTTATTACAATTGATCCGACTGCAGGCAGGCAGATCGAGCTGCTGCATTCGCCGCTCTGGCGGTCGCTGCCCGCTGTGCGCAGCGGCAGCGTGCATGAGGTCGATTTTTTGTCGTGGATGAATTATGGCGTGCTGTCCCATCATCGAAAAATCGACGATGTGCTGCGCGTATTGTGTTAAAATGGTGATATTATGACGCTAAGGAGAGCGGTTTATGGCAAAGGAAACGTATCGAATTCGCGATGCCGTGCAAGAGGATTTGCCCGGCATTGTAGCTATATATAATTCAACGGTTGCGTCGCGCCAGGTGACGGCAGATTTGGAGCCTTCAACGGTGGAAGCGAAGCAGGCTTGGTTTGACGAGCATGCGCCGGATACCCGGCCGCTTTGGGTGGTGGAAGAGGACGGGGAGCTGCTGGCTTGGTTCAGCTTTCAGTCCTTTTATGGCCGTCCTGCTTATCAGGCGACAGCCGAAATCAGCATCTACATAGCGGAGCAGCATCGTGCGCGCGGATTGGGAAGCATGCTGCTGAAGCATGCGCTTGAGGCATGTCCGGCGCTGCATATTCGGACGCTGCTCGGCTTTATTTTTGCCCACAATGCTCCTAGCCTTGGCTTGCTCGGCAAGTTCGGCTTTGAGCAATGGGCGTACATGCCGAAAGTGGCGGAGCTGGATGGGGTGGAGCGCGATTTGGTTATTATGGGGCTCCGAGTTGGAGAAAGGGCGAAAGGGGAAAAATGATGCAGCGAGGAAATTGGAAATATTGGTTTCGCGTATGGATTCATCCCCGTCAGACGGTTAGGCATTTTCTCAAACATCCGGGACCATTCTGGCCGCTTGTTGTAATAGCTTTATTCAGCGGCATCTTTCAGTTTTTGGATACCGGCGCGGATAATGAGTGGGGTAATCATATTTATTTGGGCTTGATATTGCTGCTGGCGGTTTTAGTTGGCGCACCGCTTGGAATCGGGGGGTTATTTTTATCCGGCGTTTTGTATAAATGGGTGGGCTCATGGTTCGGCGGCACTGCCACCAGGCATCAGATGTACATTGCATTTGCCCGTGGCGTTTTGGCGCCTTCCGTATTAATCGGGCTGCTTTGGATTCCGCAGTTTGTGCTATTAGGAAGAGGCAGCTTTACCGATACGCTTGTATATTCGGGTGGACTGGCCTCAGGGCTTGACCTTCCAGGCGGCGTGCTGATGGCTCTTAGCCTGCTGTTCGCTATTATCAAAATTATCTTGAGCATATGGGTGTTCATTATTATGCTGCATGCGGTCGGCGAGGCCCATCAGTTTTCCGCTTGGCGCGCACTTGGCGTTTCATTAATTATTACGTTCGCCTTATTTGTACTTATTTTGATTCTTGTATTGCCTTTTTTAGTCATTGGCATAATCGCAAATTAGTGGATGCATTCGGCAACAAAATGTTTTATGCTGAATGAGGATGAATAAAGCGGACAAACGGCAGGGGCCGTTAATCGAAAAGAAGGGAGCTTGACTCATGAGTAAGTTCTGGAGCCCACTTGCGGCATCGTTAGTACCTTATGTGCCGGGCGAACAGCCAAAGGATAAGCAATACATTAAACTCAACACGAATGAAAACCCGTATCCGCCTTCACCGAAGGTAATCGAGGCGATCCAAGCGGCGGCTAATGAGGATTTGCGCTTATACCCTGATCCGACAAGCGGAGCGCTGGTGCAGTCGCTGGCTGCTTATTTTAAAGTTTCCCCGAGCCAGGTTTTTGTAGGCAATGGCTCCGATGAGGTGTTGGCGTTTGCTTTCGCAGCATTCTTCGATCCTGCAAAGCCGGTGCTGTTTGCCGATATTACATACAGCTTCTATAAAGTGTATGCCGAGTTTTACGGGCTGCAGGCAGATTTAATTCCACTGGATGAGCAGTTCCGCATGCCGCTGGAGCAATTTAATACGCGTGAAAATGGCGGCATTGTCATTCCAAACCCGAATGCTCCTACAGCGATGCTTGTTCCAGTTGACGAGTTCCGCTCAATCCTTGAGCATAACCGCGACCAAGTCGTCATCATTGATGAAGCTTATATTGATTTTGGCGGCGAATCGGCCGTTAAGCTGGTTGCCGATTATCCGAATGTGCTCGTCATTCAGACGTTATCGAAGTCGCGTTCGCTTGCCGGCTTGCGGGTAGGCTGGGCGATCGGAAGCGAGGAGCTTATCGACGGCCTTAATCGTGTGAAAAATTCATTCAACTCCTATACGATCGACCGCTTAGCGCTTGCAGGTGCTGTTGCCGCTATAGAAGATGATGCTTATTTCCATGAGATTACGGCTAAAGTGAATCAGACTAGGGATCAGACGGCTGTGCGTCTGCGGGAACTCGGCTTTGCCGTGACCGATTCCACAGCCAATTTCCTGTTCATTTCCCACCCTGACCAAGCGGCGGAGCACCTTTTTCAAAAGCTGCGCGAGCAGGGCGTACTCGTTCGGTATTTCAAGCAGCCTCGCATTGACCACTATTTGCGGGTAAGTATTGGTACGGATGAGGAAATGGATGTTTTTCTTAACGTAATCGCTGATATTGTAAAGTCGTAATGACCAAGGAAAATCGATCGTCGTTCGGCCCTGCTATGCGGAGGGCAATACTTCTTAGCTTAATTTTCTCGTTAATCGGCAATACTTTGTATTATGCGACAGCGTACAGCGTGACAGTTTTGAATGGCGTAATCACCTTGCTGGTCCTGATTGGCGTACTTTATACGATAGCCATCGTTCGAAGCTTTAGCGGGCGTTATTGGTATTTTCCGCTATTTATTCCGGTGCTTTGGGTACCCCTTACGGTCATTTTAACGTATGGGCTAGGACTGTTGTTCCCTTTATCCGATGAAGCGACATCCAGAGGTTTGCTCGTTATTTATATTCACGGGCTGAATTTATGCACGGTGGCCGCATCGGCTTTTATGGGAATGTTTGTTAAAGGCTTGCTTTACATTTTGGGTCGAATGAACAAGGAATAAAAGGCGAATAAGCCTATTTCCTTTTTATTAAATTTTCGTGCTATAATGGTGACAAGTGACTGGTTCGGATCTTTTTAGTTTGATGTATATTAATCGTCGTCAGTCTTATAAAATAGGAGGATTATTTTGAATAACAGAACAGAAAACAAACTATCCATTTTTGCCTTGGGCGGCGTAGGTGAAATTGGGAAAAATATGTACGCAGTACAATACGCTAACGATATTATTGTCATTGATTGCGGTTCCAAGTTTCCCGATGAAGAGCTGCTGGGCATCGATATTATCGTGCCGGACATTTCTTATCTAATCGAGAACAAGGACAAGGTCAGAGCGCTGCTTATTACGCATGGCCACGAAGACCACATCGGTGGATTACCTTATATTTTGAAGCAGCTTAGCCTGCCTGTCTACGCAAGTCGTCTGACAATGGGACTGATCGAAGGCAAGCTGAAGGAAGCTGGCCTGCTGGGCGCAACGGAAAGACATCTGATTCATGCGGAATCCGAGCTTAAATTCGGGACGCTAACTGCAAGCTTTTTCCGTACGAACCACAGCATTCCGGATTCCCTCGGTGTTGTACTGGATACGCCTGAAGGTGTCGTAGTACACACAGGCGACTTCAAGTTTGATCAGACGCCGGTTAATGATCACCATGCTGATCTTCACCGCATGGCTGAAATTGGCCGCAAGGGCGTGCTGGCGCTTCTATCGGAGAGTACAAATGCAGAGCGTCCGGGCTTTACGCCTTCGGAAAGAAACGTCGGAGCGAACTTCATAGACGCTTTCCGCAAAGCAGAGCGCCGTGTTATCGTATCGACGTTCGCATCGAACGTATACCGTTTGCAGCAAGTTATCGACGCGGGTGTCGCGACGAACCGCAAGCTGGCGATTATTGGCCGCAGCATGGTCAATATGATTACGATTGCTTCTGAGCTAGGCTATTTGAATATTCCAGACGGGATGCTTATTGAAACGAATGAAGTGAACCGTTATGCTGACAATCAGGTCGTCATTTTGTGCACGGGCAGCCAAGGCGAGCCGATGTCGGCGCTTACGCGCATGGCGCGTTCCAATCACCGCCAGATTGAAATTCTGGAAGGAGATACGGTCATCATTTCCGCTACGCCGATTCCAGGCAACGAGCGGAGCATTGGCCGTACTGTAGACGAGCTGTTCCGCCTTGGCGCGAACGTGATCTACGGTCAGGGCGCTGCTACCGGCATGCACGTATCCGGCCATGCCAGCCAAGAAGAGCTGAAGCTGATGCTTCACCTGATGGCTCCGAAATATTTTATTCCGATTCACGGCGAATACCGGATGCAGCTTCACCACAAGAAGCTTGCTGAAGCAGTAGGCGTTGCGAAGGAAAATATTTTCCTTGTCGATAACGGCGAGGTGGTCGAGATTGCGAATGGCCAAGCACGCAAAGCGGGCAAAGTTTCGTCCGGCAATACGTATATCGATGGCCTAGGTATTGGCGATGTCGGCAATATTGTATTGCGCGATCGCAAGCATTTGTCGCAGGACGGCATTCTCGTTGTCGTAGTAACGATCAGCAAGCAGGACAAAACGATTAAATCAGGTCCGGATATTATTTCGCGCGGTTTCGTCTATGTACGTGAATCGGAAGGTCTGCTCGACGAAGCAGGCCGCATCGTATCCCGCACCATTACTAAATCAATTAGCGATAATGTCAACCAATGGACAACGCTAAAATCTAATGTAAAAGACGCGCTCGGACGATTCTTATATGAGCAAACGAAAAGAAAGCCGATGATTCTTCCGATCATCATGGAAGTATAATCGGCGCCTAACCAGTCCACTTCACTTTGCTTAGTGAGCCGATCATTGAATAGATTTATGAACAAGAAGACCGTATAACCGGCCTGTTTCGTCAGGCGGCTATACGGTCTTCTTTGCGTTTATTCTAGAGCTGCGGTCTTAATAACGTTCCAATACAAGCTGCGTTTTCAATCCGTCTGCCGGCACGAGCCAGCCGAGGTTGTTCAAGCTGTTAATGAGCGCAGTACGGTTCGTATTAGCGATGCTGTATTCATCTGTTTTGAAGGAAATTTCCACAATTGGGTCAATGCCTGTACCGGCAGCATTGCGGATTGGCCAAATTTCAACATCTACCTCAAGGCCATTCCAAGTGCCTGTGTGCTTCGTTGTGAGGACAGGGCCGTATGCACGCGAGTTTTGCAGCTGCGTCTTGCCCCAATTGCTTGTCCCCCAGTTTTTCAGCTTGCCTGGCAGCTCGTCGAGCAGCATTTGGCGGGCGGCTGATTCGGATGGAAGTCCAAGTGCGCCGTTTAGCGATTGGCTTACCTTTTTATCGACGGACATGCTGAGCGTCTGCTTGCTGTAGCCCCAATCAATCTCCGCTTTGTAATTGTCATCCGTAATGTCAAAGCCTTCTGTGTTTGCAAGCGTCAGCGCCGCGTCAATATTGCCGTTTTGCACAGCATAGCGTTTTTTGTACGTGAGCTCGTAGTTGTTTTTATCCTCTTTTTTGCGAAAACGTGCGTTCCAGCCTGCATCATCCAAACCAAGACTGTTGGTATCGAAATATTCCACATTGGTTTGTCTCGAAGTAGTCAGATTGAACTGGGAGGCAGCAGCGGAACTCAGCGTCAAATTGCTGTTCAACACCTTCGTAGAATCCAGCAGCAGCTTGACCTCATAGGATGGGACCATATTCGCTTCCTGCTTTTTTGCCTGTACAGTGTCCGGTGCCTGGAACGCCGACAGCAGCAGCGTCGCACTCAAAACCATCGTTCCTGCTTTCGTTAACCAATGTTTCATTATCTCATCTCCTCTTCATAATGGACCTACAACCTTTACTTTAGGGAGCCATTGTTCGCGAGGAATCAAGCATGGAAACGGATTATGTTAATTTTTCCAATAATTAATGGATGGAGCCGGAGAATTTTTAAAGCTTCTATGGAGGGTATCAATAAATTGTTCGGTTAGCCGGGAGTCATAGCGATCCTTGTTATAGCAGCAATAAATCGAGCGCTGAAAGCGGGTATTGGGAATTTTGCGCATAAGCAGCTGTCCCTTTCGAACTTCCTCCTGTACGGAAAGCTCCGAAATAAAAGCAATATGTCCGCCCTGCTGCACCGTCTGCTTGATGGCTTCAATCGAATCAAGCTCAATCGGCCCGATGAGGTCAATGCGGTGATTGTTCAGCCATCTCGTCGTCATTTCCCGTGTACTGGACTGCTCGCCATGCAGCACAAAGTTGGCTGTAGCAATAAGCCCCGGATTAAGCGTCTCATAGGCTGCGAGATGATGATTAGGAGCAAAAATAACGACCAGCTCATCTTCGCAAATGCTATGGGTGGACAAGGAGGGCTGCTCGAACGGCTCGGAGGAGATAAGGCCAAGATGGATGTCATGGTTCCACAGCTTTTCCTTAATAATAGGCGCTGGCTTCACCAGCACGGAAATTTCAATGCCCGGATGATGTTTGGAAAAATCGCTCAGCACCTCCGGCAGCACATAGGTGGCCGGGACGTAGCTCGCTCCAATGGTCAGCTTTCCGCGGGCCAGGCTGCCATATTCCATAACGACACGCTCGGCTTCCTGCGCCAGCTTATTGATGCGCACCGCATAATGAAGCAGCGCCTTGCCGGGAGCGGTCAGCAGCATTTTATCCGCCCGCGCCTCGAACAGCTTGACGCCCATTTCCTGCTCCAGGCTTTTCATATGATAGGTAATGGTCGGCTGCTTGAGATCCAGCTCGTGGGCAACAGGGGTAATTTTCTTATGCTTGTCGAGCAGCTCAATAATTTTCAGCTTCAATAAATTCACAGGCGGTTGCCTCCTACTATCGGATACGTATAAAAGTAGCATAGAAAAATTCGATGAATGTTAAAACAAATCCACTAAAAAGTTAATCTTTCATTTACACAGCTCAAATAAACAACGAATAGTCGGAGGCTATACTGAGGTCAAGCTTAAAGCCTAGCGGACAAGGAAGCCTCGGCTGCTTGCTCCGCCAGTCATTTAATAGACAGGCAGGTTAATGCATATGGGACATATCGTAATGAATCATTTGGAAAAGTCTTTCGGCGCTGTTCAGGCGCTGCGGCCTTCCAGCTTATCGATTGCCAAAGGCAGCTTTACGACGCTGCTCGGCCCGTCAGGCTGTGGCAAAACGACGCTGCTGCGAATGCTTGCAGGACTTGAAACGCCGGATGGCGGCGAGATTCATGTGAATGGAGAGTGCTACTATTCCAAAGTGAAGCGGATTAATAAGCCGGCTCATCAAAGGCAGTTCGGAATGGTTTTTCAAGACTTTGCGCTTTGGCCGCATATGACGGTGTTTGAAAATGTCGCCTTCGGCCTCCGTGCTGCGGGCATGAAGGCTGGACTTCAGGAAGCGGTGCTAGGCGCGCTCCAGACCGTCCGTCTTGGGGGCATGGAGAAGCGTTATCCGCATCAACTGTCGGGCGGACAGCAGCAGCGCGTCGCATTTGCAAGAGCGATCGTTATGAAGCCGCAGCTCGTGCTGTTCGACGAGCCGCTCAGCGCACTGGATGCGCTGCTGCGCGATGAAATGCGGGCGGAGCTGCTCCATCTGGTGAAGGAAGCCGGCGTGACGGCGCTTTACGTCACCCATGACCAGACGGAGGCGATGAGCATGTCGGATGAGGTTGTTGTGCTGCAAGGCGGCGAAATTTTGCAGCAGGGGACGCCGGAGCAAATATACAGCGCCCCGGAGCATCCATTCGTTGCCCGATTCATCGGCAAGTCGAATTGGCTGATGAAGGATAAGTGGATGCTGCGGCCGGAGCATGTACGCTTTCGAGAGGCGGATGCGGAGGACCACCGCTTTGAGGCGGAGGTGCGACATGCCAGCTACATGGGCGACCGCTATGAGGTAGAGCTTGAGATGCAGGAAAATCTGGGCATTTGGACGGCCTACTCTCCGTCGAGGCTGCTCGTTGGCGATAAGGTGCAGGTTTACGCCTCGCCGGAGCATGTGCATGAAGTGGTGTCCTAAACGAGCGGGTTAAATGTTTTGACAAATAAAAAAATGAGAACAATCGGGAGGCCCTACCAATGAAATTAGCTAAAAAAGGCATGATGCTTGCATTAACCGCATTTATGGGAGTCAGCTTGGCAGGCTGCGGAACAGCAGCAAGCAATGGACAAGCAAGCAGTGAAGCTTCTGCGTCACCTTCGGCGCCAGCCGCTTCTACAGCAGCAGAGCAGCCGCAGCAAACAGAGGTTAAACTGAGCGGCAGCGTAGTCGTATACAGCGCAGGACCAGAAGGGCTTGCGAACAAAATTAAGGAAGGCTTTGAAGCGAAGACCGGGGTGAAGGTCGAAATGTTCCAAGGCACAACGGGCAAAATTTTGGCCCGCATGGAGGCGGAAAAATCGAATCCAGCGGTTGATGTGCTTGTACTGGCGTCGCTTCCGGCGATGCAAGGACTGAAAGAGGAAGGCATATTGATGAGCTACCCGGAAGCGGCTAATGCGGACAAGCTAATTGCCGACTGGTCGGATAAAGACGGACAATATTTCAGCTACAGCGCCTCTGCGCTTGGCATTGTGTATAATACCAAGCTTGTACAGACGCCTCCAGCTTCATGGGCGGATCTGGCTAAGCCGGAGTGGAATGGCAAGGTCAACATTCCAGATCCATCCTTGTCCGGCTCGGCACTTGATTTTATTTCCGGCTATTTGAGCGCATCGGGCGATAGCGGCTGGTCGTTATTCGAAAGCTACAAGCAAAACGGCGTAGCGATGGCGGGCGCGAATCAAGAGGCGCTTGATCCAGTCATTACAGGAGCGAAATCCGTTGTAGCTGCCGGCGTCGATTACATGGCATACAAAGCGAAAGCGGCTGGCGAGCCGGTGGATATTGTTTATCCAAAAGAGGGCAGCGTCATTAGCCCGCGTCCGGCTGCTATTGTCGGCACGGCCAAAAACGCCGACAATGCTAAAGCTTTTATCGATTATCTGCTTTCCGATGATGCTCAGCAAATGGTTACTGGCGCATATTTGCTCCCAGGCCGCTCGGATGTGGAAGCGAAGGATCGCGCAAGTGTGGACGAAATTCCTACCTTCAACGTGAACTGGCAGTGGATGAACGAAAATAGCGACAGCGTAACGACGAAGTTTACCCAATTGTTTAAATAAAGCGAACACCAGCCGCCTGATATCTGCTGCCCTAAGGCATCAGGTATCGGGCGGTGCTGGCAATAGACAGGTAATAGACGGGTGGTCTGACGATGCAATCCTCTTTATTTAAAAACTATGTTTGGCTCGGCATGGGGCTGGCGCTGGCGCTTCTCGGCATGCTGGTGCTCGCGCCGCTGCTGATCGTATTCGGCACGAGCTTATATACGGACCAGAAGCTGGATTTGCTTGCTCCGCTGCAAATCATTAGGCAAAGCGAGCTTAGCGAGGTGCTGTTCAATTCGATTTGGCTTGGACTTTGCGTCATCGCGGCTACGACGGTGCTTGCTTTCCCGCTCGCTTGGATCATGGCGAAGACGCCGCTGCGCCGCCACAAGTGGCTGGATATCGTGCTGCTTATCCCCTTCATGACGCCGCCTTACATCGGGTCAATGGGCTGGATGCTGTTCATGCAGACGAATGGCTACATGGAGCAGTTCATTCCGGCATCTAAGGCGATCACGCCTGCCTTCTTCAGTTTTGGCGGCATGGTGGCGATTATGAGCCTGCATTTATTTCCGTTTCTGTATTTGCTGCTGCGCAATGCGCTTCTGCAAATCGGCGGCAGCATGGAGGAAGCTGCGGCGGTGCATGGCGGCGGCTTCCTATACCGCCTGCGGCGCATCGTGCTGCCGCTGCTGCTGTCCAGCTACGTCATGGGCAGCCTGCTCATTTTTGTAAAAACGATTGCCGAGTTCGGCACGCCCGCCACCTTCGGGCGCAAAATCGGCTTTTACGTTATGACCTCGGAAATCCATAAATATATTTCCAGCTGGCCGATTGATTTTGGCAAGGCGACTTCTCTCGCTTCGGTGCTGCTCGCGGCTTGTCTTGTGATGTGGTATATCCAAAGCACGATAAGCAGCCGCTATTCGTATCGCTTAGTCGGCGGCAAGGGCGCTATCAAGCAGACAGCGACGATGAGCCGCTGGGGCCGGATATTGTGCTCGCTGTACATTGGGGTACTGCTCCTTGCCTCTATCGGTATTCCGTATTTTTCGATTATTACGGCATCGCTCTTGAAGCTGCGCGGCGTAGGCCTCGCATGGGACAATTTGACGCTTCAGCATTATGTGGAGCTGCTTACGCCGGGGTCTTCGAGTCTGAATGCGCTGCTTAACAGCTTCGGCCTGTCGATTGTCGCCTCCACGATTGCCGTCGTGCTGGGCACATGGTTCGCCTTGACGGTGCAGCGCTCGCGTACGCCGGGGCAGAAGCTGGTCGATTTATTCAGCTTGCTGCCGAATACAGTACCTGGCATTGTTATCGTCGTAGGGCTGATTTTGTTATGGAATGCGAAGTGGATGCCGATTCCGCTTTACAATACGTATGGCATGGTCGTACTGACGTATGTTATTTTGTTCCTGCCTTATACTGTGCAATATGTGAAAGCAAGCTACGGGCAAATCGACCCGATGCTGCTGCAGGCGGGACAAGTGTTTGGCGGACGCAGGCTTTATGTGCTGCGGCGGATTTTGCTGCCGCTGCTGCTGCCCGGCATGCTGGCGGGCTGGATGATGACGTTCACGATATCCAATCGGGAGCTGGTGGCGTCGCTGCTCGTCCTGCCGCCGTCGATGAAAACGTCGGCGACGTATATTTTTGCCCAGTTTGAGCAGGGAGAGGTGTCGATGGGGATGGCAATGGCCGTCATCTCGGTTGGCATCACGACGGTGCTGCTGCTGGCGATGAATGTTTTTAGCTCACAACAGAAAGTGGAATAGCTGATGATGCAACTGACCATTTGGGGTGGAGCGGGCGAACACGGCCGCTCCAGCTATTTGCTGCAATATAAAGACGAAGCGGTTTTGCTGGACTGCGGCGGGAAAAAAGAAGGCGGAGGACAATATCCGCTCATTCGTCCGGAAGTGATTCCGCAGCTTAAAGCGGTATTTTTATCGCATGCGCATGAGGATCATTCCATGGCGCTGCCGCTGCTGTATAAGCACGGTTATGAAGGTGAAGTATGGACGAGCCGCGTGACGGAGCAGCAGCTTCCGGGCTATTTTCAGGCATGGCGCCGTTATGCCCGCTCGCAGGCTGCCGAGCTCCCCTATACGGATGAGCATATTGCGGCCATCCGCTATGCCTATTTAGAGGAGCGATCCATCGCGGCTGAATGGAGCAGCGTGTTCCCCGGGCTGCGCATAAAATGGGGCCGCAGCGGGCATTTGCCAGGCGCCGTTTGGCTGGCGCTCGATTGGCATGGCAAGCTGGTTTATTTCTCAGGCGATTACACGGCTGAATCGGGCCTGCTTGCGGCAGACGAGCCGCTGCTGTCAGCGATTGGCGAGGGCGGCGAAGGAGCGGATGCCGCCCGCCGCCCGATTTCTGAGACAAGGCGCATCGCCGATCTTGCGATCATCGATGCGGCTTACGGGGCGAACCCGGATTCGCAGGCGGTTCGGCTGGCGGAGCTGGAGCGGGCGACCGAGGAGGTACTGCGGGCGCAGGGCTCGGTGCTGTTTCCTGTGCCGACGAGCGGGAGAGGGCAGGAGCTGTTGGTATGGGCGAGCGAGCGCTTCCCAGAGGCGCAGCTTATAGTGGAGCGGGCGCTAATGGAGCCGCTCCGCCAGCTGGCTGCGCTGCCGGAATGGCTGGGCGGCGGAGCGCTGGCCCGTATGGAGCCGCTGCTGGCGAGTGGCAGGCTTACGATTGTCGCAAATGAAGAGGAGCGGCTAAGGGCGCTTGCTCGCAAGGGCAGCTCCCTGATTTTTACGAATGATGGCATGATGCAGTCTGAAGTTGCCCGGTGGTATTATGAGCAGCTTTCGGGCGCCGCCCGCCATGCCGTATTGCTGACCGGACATCTGGCCGCAGGCTCTTATGGCGAAATGGCGCTGCGAAGCAGCGAGGACAGTGGCGGCAGCAGCGGGGACCGCGCCTCTGACTTCCCAATTCCAGTACAGCATATCCGCTATAAGGTGCATCAAGGCTTGCCGGATGTCAGGCAAATGATGAAGCGGGTACCAAGCCGCTCTGTCGTGCTGGCGCATGCCGTTAAGCCAAGAACCGATCAATTGCTTGAAGTGTTGGAGGAAGAGGGCTATGAGGGCGTGTATTCGCTGAGCCCGGGTGACCGGTTGATTTTTTAAATGAAAAATGAAAAATAGAAAACAGCTGAGATTCGCGGCGGCAAAATGTCGTAATGAATCGATGCTGTTTTTTTGCGGTCTGCTAAAGTTTTCATTCGTGTTGGAATTGGGGAATATTATTTACAAGTTAGATACAAGCTGGACATAGTCTTGAGATATTCGCTTTATATACTGTATTCATCAGGAGGACGCAGCAGCGGCAAACAAGGAGGGACAGCAGCAACGTCCAGCTAGAGCGTCCAGTTATTGAAATTATAAAAATAGAGATAAAAAAAACGGAGTATTCAAAAGGAGATTATAAAGATGAAAAACAACATGAAAAAAGGAATCGTATCGATGGTAGTTGTCGGAATGACGTTGACGGGCGCAGCGGGCGTATATGCTGGAGCGAGCCTCCAAAAAATTTCAGCGTATTTGAACGGCAATATTAGTATTAAAGTCGATGGAGCTGCTTATACCCTTAAAGATGAGAACGGCCACAAGCTTTCGCCAATTATGTATCAGAATAAAATGTATTTGCCTGTCCGCTCGCTAGCGGGAGCACTTGATACACCGATTCAATATGATTCGAAAAATAACCAGGTGCTAATTGGCAAAGGGCAGCAAGCATCCGAGCAGTATGTCGAGGTCAAATACAGCGACGCGCAAATCAAACTCATTAAGAAGGAGTTTGCTGCATTTGAAGGCTTTGAAACGGCATATGCGCCTAAGCAGATGGCAGCCGGAGATGCTTATGTCAAATCGTTTGCCGGGGGCGACGGCGTTAGTGTGATTTTCAAGCATATGAACGTCAATGTATCTCCAAGAGACTATTCGGACGGTTATGAAAGCAAGGAGGTCGTGCTGTCGAACGGGGTAAAAGCGAAATGGTATACGCCGAGCGACCTGCCGATGCTGAGCTTCCAGCTCGATGACCGCACGATTACGATTAGCTCCCCTGATAAAGCGTTGACCGAAGCGCAAATGGAGAAAATCGCAGTTAGCGTAGCAAAATTGTAAGCTTAACCTAAGTCATAATTATTCCGTGACACCTACAAATAAAAATAAGCCGCCTCTGCCGCATGAAAGCCGCAGGGGCGGCTTATTTTTATTGGCCCCGCGAATTTGGCTTTCCGAAGGAGTCTTGACTTTTTATCTGGGGTATTTTACAATAGCATGATTCTAACTAACGTTCGTTAGGTAAAACCTTTGCCGATTGAAAAGGAGGGATTGCAATGGCGGAAAAACAGGAGCGTGTGCCGCGAGCTACGGCAGAACGCCTGAAGCAGGCGGCGCTGACGGTGTTCACGGAATTTGGCTATGAAGGAACGTGCATGTCTGATATTGCCAAGGCGGTCCAGATTAAGACACCTTCTATATATGCTCATTTTGCGTCAAAGGAGCAGCTGTTTTTAGAGCTTTGCGGCGACGTGATGGCCGAAGAGGGCATGTTGTTTGATGCGCTTATTGGGCAGTCGCAAGGCAAGCCTGTTATCGAGCGGATGCGCGAGGTGTATGATTTTTTCACTGATTTCCCGCATTTGACGGCCGGGCAGTGGTTTTTGAAACGCATGATGATAGTGCCACCAAAACATTTGCAGCAGCAGTTCCGGATTGATTTTTTGGCGCATGAACATCGGATAGATGCGGCAGTAGGTGCGCTAATCGTGGAGGGGCAGCAGTCGGGCATCTTTTCTAAGCAGGAAGTGGATCATATGATTGCGGTTTTTTATACGCTGCTTGATGGCTTGCTGGTTGCCAACCAGATTTATGAGCAGTCGGTATTTGTTTCACGCAAGCAAGTCGTTTGGGAAATGCTAATGAAGAGCTGGACGACAGCTTAAGCAAGGCGGATTTAACGGAGGGTACAGAGAGGGGTTTTTATGATGAAGGCTTGGCTTTATGTCATTTTCGGGGGCATATTTGAAGTGTTTTGGACCTTCGGTCTTAAATATTCGAAAGGATTTACAGACCCGCTAGTGAGCGTCATTACTGTTATTTTGATTATTATCAGCTTTGTGCTGTTCGCCCGTTCGATGCAATTGCTGGAAATCGGCACAGCTTATGCGGTATTTACTGGAATAGGTACGGCTGGTACGGTCGTATTCGGCATTTTGGTATTAGGCGAGTCTGCGGATATTAAACGCCTGCTGCTGGTCGGAACGCTGATTATCGGCATTATCGGGCTTAAGCTCGTATCCAGTGAGAAGCCAAAGGAAGAGCAGGCGGCAGATGCAGGGATCGAGCAGAGTGCGCAAGCGGCACAGGTCGTGCAGGGAAGGGGCGGAAAATAAGATGGCATGGATCTTTTTAATTATTTCCGGCCTTGGCGAGGTCGGCGGCGTAACATTCATGAAGCTGTCGGACGGCTTTAAACGCTGGAGAGGGACGGTCGGAGCCATTGTTTTCGGCTTCATCAGCTTCTACTTTCTGTCGCGGTCGCTTCAGGACATTCCAATCAGTACCGCTTACGGCATTTGGACGGGAATCGGCTCGGTCGGCAGCGTTATTCTGGGGATGATTTTTTTCAAAGAATCGCGCGACTGGCGTAAAATCTTCTTCGTCCTCATGATTATTGGAAGCGTCATTGGTCTCAAAATGGTAGGCTAATAATTGCGATATGGATAATAGTAGACAATAAACCTAAAGAAGGAGAGTGAACCTATGTCGCTCTTCTTTTCTTTTCGCCGTTTCCGATTTAAAATAATAGAATAGAGTATAGACATGGCGAGAGAGGCAGGCATAGGGCATGGAAGTGAAACGGCTGGAGAAATGGATTGAGATGACAGAACGAACGCTGCTTGAAGAAGTGAGGCTCCAAAGCGTTAACCATGGCGAGCCCATTCAAGTGGATGTTTTGCCGGAAGGCTGGGAGCTGCTTGGAGCGGGCAATTACGCTGGCGTATTCGTCCATCAAGGTGCGCAGGATATAGCGGTGAAGGTGTATGCGCCGGGCAGAGAAGGCTGGGAAGCGGAGCGGGAAGTTTATCGCCGTTTGGGCGATCATCCTGCATATTCGACCTGCTACCATGCTTCCACAAGCAATGGGCTGGAATATTTGATGCTGCGCAGGCTTGAAGGGAAGACGCTGTACAAGTGTGTGCTGGAGGGTGTGATCATTGAGGATCGCATTATCGCGGAAATTGATGCTGCTTTGGATTACGCTCGTGAGCAGGGACTGTTTCCACATGATGTTCATGGCAAAAATGTCATGGTATCCAGCGATGACCGCGGCCTTGTCGTGGATGTATCCGATTTTCTTAAAGAAGAGCCTTGCATGATGTGGGATGATTTGAAAAAAGCGTACAACCGGATTTATATGCCGTTTCTATCCAAGCATTCCATGCCCGTGCCTGAGTGGGTCATGAATGGTGTGCGCAAAGGCTATCGCTGGGTGCGTGCTTCATCCAGATAGCTGTGCGCAGCCGGGCACCCGCATAGATGATGCGTGCCCGGCCCGCGCCTGTGCTTAAGGTTCGGAGTCGAAAGCGTCCAGCTGTTGCTGAGCGGCTTCAACGTCCTTCTTAAGTACATGAAGCCGTTTCAAATTGCCTTCCAGTGTAATTTTTGCCTTAATGCCGCTTGCCTTCAAATGAGCCTCCAATCGGTCAATGATATCCGCCCTAGAACCGCTTTCGGTTCTAATGGCAACCCATCGCCGCCACAGCAGCCCCATCCTATGCACCTCCGAGTTCTGCACAGATTATCCGTTCAAGCTATATATATTCCGGATCCTCCCGCTGCCATGACAGATTTATTCAAAGGGCCGGAGGATAAGCTCGCATTTCCCGGAAGCGGCATTATAAGCTTTCCAGAAATGACATGACATAGTATACTAGGTGGATATGTATAATCATGACATCGTCCCGGTACGACCAAATAGATGCTGAAGGTGAATGTATAATGGAAGGCATGAACGCTTTAAAGCCTAGATATGAACAAATGTATCTTATGCTGCGCGAAAAGATCCAAATCGGAGATTATACGGTCGGTGACCGCATCCCTTCGGAGAAGGAGCTGATGGAGGAATTTTCCGTCAGCCGGATTACCTCCAAGAAAGCACTGGATATGCTCGTTCAAGACGGCTATATTATGCGTCAGCCGGGCCGCGGCTCGTTCGTCATCGAGCATGCAATTCAGGAGCAGGGCGAAGCTCTGCCTGCACAAGACCAGGCCGCTCAGGCAGTTGCTTCAGTGCGCACACAGCAGATTGTATTAGGGCTCATCATGGAGGATTTCAGCGACAGCTACGGCAAGGAAATGCTGTCGGAGATGGAGCGGACGGCGCAGGCGCTCGGCGTTTATTTGATGCTGCGCATCTCTTTTTCCCAGCCCGATGTAGAAGAGAAGGCGATTCAGATGCTGCGCCAATACGGCGTAGATGGCCTGATTATTTATCCGACACGCGGTCAAAACTTCAGCCCGGAAATTTTAAAGCTGGTCATCGACAAATTCCCGCATGTGCTGGTAGATCGTTATTTGAAATGGACGGATACAACGGCAATCAGCTCAGACAACGTAGAAGCGGCGCGGATGGGTGTCCAGCATTTATTCAACTATGGCCATCGCCATATTGGACTGCTTGCTTCGCGGGTGACGGACAATGTGGCCATTGAGGAACGGATTGAAGGGTTTGTGCAGGCGCATGCTGAAGGCGGCATTTTGCTGGACCGCTCGTCCTGGCTGACCGATATGAACTGGACGTCCAATGACAATTCCAGCAGCCACCTCATCGACAAATATGTAAAAATCATTCAGCAGATGCTGCGCGAGCACCCGCGGATTACCGCATTGTTTGCAATGGAATATGAGCTGGCGCTCATAGCGAAGGAAGCGGTAGAGAAGATGGGCCTGCAACTTCCGCAGCAAATTTCGATTATTTGCTTTGACAGTCCGCAGAGCACGTCGGCGCTGTATCCGTTCACGCATTTGGAGCAGAACGAGAAAGAAATTGGCCGCCTCGCTGTCAATAATGTGCTGGAACTGATTCAGGGCGCTACGCTTCCTAGCAAAATATCGCTGCAAGTAAAGCTTGTCCAAGGCAAATCGACAGGGCCAGCCCCCCAATAGGCAAGCATGCTGCTGAGCAGCTTTTGCGTGCTTGGCATATTTTTAAGCTCGCGTGGGAAACTAAATGCAAGTATAGAGATAAAGCCCTTCTGTCAATTGGGACAGCAAGGGCTTTGTGTTTATATTTCATTATAATTTAAGGACATGGATAGGGAATTTGCCCAGCAAACAATTAACATGCTATTTGTTTTTAAATAATATAACATAGTATATTGACATACCATGAAATATAGATTAATATCGGTACATAAACTACTTGAAAGCGCTTATATAGAAAGGGATGCTTGAAATGACTGAAGTAATGGAAACGCTGCCGACATCGGTGCAGTCGTTGATCCAGGAAGTAGAAGGGAAGCTCGGTTCGCGTACGAAGCTGGCCCGGATGTTTGCAAACTGTTTCTCCAATACGTTGACGACGACGTTGAAGCCTCAGCCGGACGGTGCTATTTTCGTCATTACGGGTGATATTCCAGCGATGTGGCTGCGGGATTCGGCAGCTCAGGTTCGTCCGTACTTAATTTTAGCGAACGAAGATGCAGAGATGGCGCGCTTAATTGAAGGCGTTGTCAAACGGCAAATTCAACATATATTGCAGGACCCTTATGCGAATGCGTTTAATGAACATGCCAACAGCAAGGGGCATCAGAACGATTTAACGGAAATGACGCCTTGGCTATGGGAGCGCAAGTATGAAATTGACTCGCTCTGCTATCCGATCCAGCTTGCTTATCTGCTGTGGAAGACAACGGGAACTACAGCGCATTTTGATGAGGCGTTCACTGAAGCCTGCTTCAGCATTTTGCGGGTGTGGAGAACGGAGCAGAACCACGATGGGCAGTCGAGCTACCGTTTCCAAAGAACGGATTGTCCGCAGTCGGATACGCTGCTGAATGAAGGCAAAGGAACGCCAAGCGCAGTAACGGGCATGACCTGGTCAGGCTTCCGCCCAAGTGACGATGCTTGCGACTACGGTTATCTCATTCCATCGAACATGTTTGCTATCGTCGTACTGGATTATATGGCTGAAATTGCGGTTGAAGTGCTTGACAATCAAGAGCTCGCGAAGCAAGCGGCTGCTCTCCGTCAGGAAATTCAAGCGGGCATTGAGCAGTATGCGACAGTCGAGCATGAGCAGTTCGGCAAAATTTTCGCTTATGAGACAGATGGCCTTGGCGCTTACAATTTGATGGACGATGCGAATGTGCCAAGCTTGCTGTCCTTGCCGTACCTTGGCTGCTGCAAGCTGGATGATCCTATTTATTTGAACACAAGACGCTTCGTGCTGAGTGAGGGGAATCCCTATTACTTCACAGGTACGGCGGCGCAAGGAATTGGCAGCCCTCATACTCCGGAAAACTATATCTGGCACATTTCGCTTGCTATGCAAGCGCTGACTTCACAAGATGAGGCAGAGGTTGAACGACTTCTGAACGTGCTGGAGAGCACGGATGCCGGAACTGATTTTCTGCATGAAGGCTTTCATAAAGATGATCCAAGCGAGTATACTCGCGAATGGTTTTCTTGGGCCAATGCCTTGTTTAGCGAATTGATTTTGACGTATTGCGGCTTTAAGGTTCCATCGAGCATGAATGCTCGTTCAATATAGGAACAAATAATAAGCGTAACAGACGGACAATAAGGGGAGCGATCAAGATGGCAGGTAAAAAAACAATTCTGGCAGGTACGGTTGCAGCTTTAACTGTTTTCACAGCAGCATGTTCAGGAAATGCAGGCACAAACAGCACGGAAAGCCCAAGTGCATCTTCTGCTAGCGGAGCGACAAAGACGGTTAAAGTCGCTTATGGCAAATGGAATGAGACGGATAACTGGGGCAAGTGGCTGACGAGCGTGAAGGCGGATTTTGAAAAAGCGAACCCGGGTGTTACCGTTCAACTGCAGCCGATTGAAGGCTCGCAATATGCAACGAAAATTCCGCTGCTGATGATGGATGAGAAAACAGCACCTGAAGTGCTTGCAGAAGATTCCTTCATGATTAATGCTGACAGCGAAGCGGGCTACCTGCAGCCGCTAGATGTGGCTTCATGGGAAGATTGGGGCAAATTCAACGAGGGCATTAAAGCGGCTGTAACAGGTACGGACAGCAAAATTTATGGCGTGCCTTTCTCCACGGACGTTCGCGGCTTGTACTACAATAAAGAGCTGTTCAAGCAAGCAGGTCTGCCTGTGCCTTGGGAGCCGAAGAGCTGGGATGATGTACTGAGCGCTTCCCGCACGATTAAATCCAAGCTTACGGACATTATTCCTTTCTGGATGAACTCCGGCAAAGCGGGACAAGAAGCAACAACGATGCAAACCTTCGAAATGCTGCTATACGGAACTAACGACACACTTTATGAAGATGGCAAATGGGTGACGCAAAGCCCAGGCATTCTGAGCTCGCTGAATTTCATTCACTCCATCTACTCCGAGGGCATGGGTCCAAAAATGTCGCAAGTACTGACTGCTCAAGCAGGCCAAGTATTGGAGACCGATCTGATGCCGAATCAAAAAGTCGCTATCGTTCTTAACGGCAACTGGCTGACAGGCAACTGGTCCGCTAGCGGCGGCAAGCCTTGGCCGGAAGCGCTTGATGTATATGATTTCGTGAAAATGCCGACTGAGAAAGGCCAAGAGCCTGGATTCACTTCGATGTCTGGCGGCTGGACGCTTAGCGTTGGCGCGAAATCCGCTGAAAAAGAGCTTGGCTTCGAATTTATTAAAATGGCTATCAATGAGCAGCACAACAAAGAGTTCGCTATGCTGGACGGCGCTCTAACGCCTCGTACTGACGTAGCTGCTGATACGGAATACACGGGCCAGCCTGGCACGTTGTATGGCGTAGCTGCTGAATTTATTACGTACACGCATGTTCGTCCTACTAATGCGAACTATCCAGCCGTATCAACTTCGATTCAGGAAATGGTTGAGAAAGTGGCATCGGGCTCACTTGCGCCTGAGGCGGCAATGAAAGAATATGCAACAAGCGTAGAAAGAACAGTAGGCGCTGATAAAGTAGCGACGAAGTAGCACACAGCTGGGAAGCCGATTGTTGCTTAACAACAATCGGCTTGTCTTTTTCAAATTCAGTCAGGAGGATACCAGATGGAAGCGATAAACTCGCGATTTCCCAAAGCGAAAAGGAAAGGGAACGGAAGTGAACAGTGGAGGGCGGCGCTATTTTTATCGCCTAGCTGGCTGTTGCTTTTACTCTTTTTCTTCGTGCCGGCAGTTTTAACTTTTTATTTCGCGTTTACAAATATGGCTTTGACCGGAGCGGCAGCAGCGAATACGCAGTTTGTCGGGTTCCAAAACTTCACGAACATGTTTCAGGATGCGACATTCCGCACTTCTGTAGGCAACACCATCGTATTCCTCATTTTCTCGGCCGTTGTTGGCCAGCAAGTTATGGGTTTTCTTATCGCTTTTTTAATGAATGGCAGAAACCGCGTATTCCGCAGTGTTGTCGGCTCCATCGTTATTTCGGGCTGGGTAGCACCAGAAGTGGTATGTGCGTTTGTATGGTTCGCTTTTCTGAATGATACCGGAACGGCTAATGCGGTCATTCAAGGCATCGGCTTTGAGCCTATCGCTTGGCTGTATACGTTCCCAATGGTATCCGTTATTATTGCAAACGTATGGCATGGAACAGCCTTCTCGATGATGGTATTCCAGGCTGCACTAGGCGATGTGCCTAAAGAGGTTGAGGAAGCGGCAATGATCGATGGCGCTTCGGCTTGGCAGAGACTTATCCGCATTACCATTCCAATGATTAGCGGTTCAGTTGTAACGAATATGGTACTTGTAACGCTTCAAACACTAGGCTCCTTTACACTCATTTATGCGCTGACAGGTGGCGGTCCAGGAAATGCAACGGAAACGCTGCCGATCTATATGTATCATCAGGCCTTTGTCAACTATCAGCTTGGCTACGGCACAGCTATTTCTCTTGTTCTGCTGTTGATCGGTATTATTGCCAGTCTGTTGTATATGAAGCTTCTGAAAGTGAAGCTGTAGTTCCAACGCAAAGCTTGGATAATGGTTTATTAAAAGGAGGACGCGCAAATGAGCAGCAACGTACGCAAGCGCCCCAGAATGAATCGGTTTATGGTCGGCCGGGTGCTTCCTTATATTATTTTGAGTTTTATCGCCTTATTGTTTCTGCTTCCTATGCTGTGGCTCGTATTGGCTTCGTTCGACGGAGCAGCCACTCTTGCTCTGAAGGTGCCTGATGAGGTAACGCTGAGCAATTATACCTCTACGCTGTCGAGCTCGGACAATCAGCGCTCTTTCGGCAATGGCTTGCTTCTGGCTCTTGGACAAGCGCTGCTTGTCGTCACTGCGGCGGGGCTAGCTTCTTATCCGCTGTCACGTTACCAGCTGCGGTATAAGCGTCCGTTTATGTACGTCATCCTGTTCGCAACAGGCTTGCCGATTACGGCAGTTATGGTTCCGGTTTATCAGTTTTTCCTTTACATGAAAATTCAAGATTCCCTGTTTTTCACCATTTTGTTCTTGGCCGCATCCGCGCTGCCATACTCCATCTGGATGATGAAAAACTTCATGGATTCCGTACCTTTGGAGCTGGAGGAAGCTGCTTGGGTGGACGGCGCGTCCATCTGGACGACGCTTCGCCTTGTCGTTGCTCCACTGATGCTGCCAGGCATTTTCACCGTCGGCATTTTCGCCTTTGCAGGCAGCTGGGGGAACTTCCTCGTTCCATTCATTTTGCTGCAAAGCCCGCAGAAGCTTCCTGCTGCCGTTACCATTTACCAGTATTTTGGGCAAAATGGCATCGTGCAATATGGCAAGCTGGCGGCCTTCTCGATTATTTACACGATCCCTGCGGTCGCGCTTTATGTGTTCGGCCAACGCTTTATGTCCCAAGGCTTTAGCTTTGGCGGGGCGAACAAGGGTTAATTACGGAGTAATAGTTTTAAATGAAAAAGCAGCAAGCCCCACCACTTAGTCGGATGGGCTTGCCGCTTTTTTTGGTATTCGTAACATTAGCGCTCGTGGCGTTTTTGTTTCATGTTTAAGATTTCGGATTCAGTAAGACCGGATGCTTTAGCAATAATATGCGCTTCAACTCCAAGAGCTATAAGCTCGGAAGCAATTTCGATTGTTTTTTTTCGCTCGCCGCGGGCCTCCCCTTCTGCTAAAGCACCTTCAATCATGGAAGCCTCGTCGTGCAAATACTTTTGCCGATCCTCATACAGGCGACGCGCTTCTGTATCCTGGCTAAGAAACTCAAGTGTATTCATAGCTTTCTTTAATACAGGATCGTTCATGGTGAGCACCTCCCAATTGGATTTATTCGTACTCTTTAGAAACAGCAGCCAATTGACCAATCCTCCATTTCCAACAGGTACTGCGAGGCCATCTAGCTTGGGCAATTCTAAAAAATGCAGTTCTATATCATCGATTAGGGAAATGCCACTGCGATCTTCTCGAAGGTGAAACACGTTATGATACTGTTCGTTAGGCAAAAATGAGTAATTAAGAATATTGATTGTGACACATTTTTTGAGCAGCTTATAAGATTGACCTTCTTGCAATTGTCCATTGTAGAGCTTACTCCAATAAAAAAGAGTGCGCTTCTCAGTGTCATATTTATTGAACAGTTGCATTTCAACATTAATTAGTTCACCTTCGGCGGTTTTACCCCGAATATCTAAGATCGATTGTTTGTCTCGTGGAGCATCTTATTCTGTATAGGGATTGAGAAGAAGTCAAAGGAATAGGTTGACCCATCCGTCTTTTGTTGTTACTATTTTGTGGAAAATACTTTTACGGCAATCGTTCATCACTTTTCTCAAGGTGAAACGGCTGTCGCCGTCCTTTGGCGGCGCGGCGCGTTTCATTCCGAGAAATATAAGCTTAATGATAAGTGTGAAGCTTATGCAAGCTTATATTTTAAAAAAGAACAGGAGGAACAAAGATGACTAAAGCTGCAATAAGCACAGAAGTAACGACGCTGAATAACGGGGTGCAAATGCCGCGGCTGGGGCTTGGCGTATACTTGTCGAAAGAAGGCGATGAGGTTGAGCACGCTGTGCGTTACGCCATAGAAGCAGGGTATCGCAGCATCGATACGGCAAGCGCTTACAACAATGAAACGGGCGTAGGCCGTGCCATTGCCGAGAGTGGGATTGCGAGGGACGAGCTGTTCATTACGACGAAGGTATGGAACCGGGACCAAGGCTATGAGACGACACTGCAGGCATTCGAAGCTAGCCGCAAGCGTCTAGGGCTCGATATCATAGATTTGTATTTAGTACATTGGCCGGTGGCGGGCAAGTTTACAGAAACGTACCGCGCGCTGGAAAAGCTTTATAAGGATGGTTACGTTCGGGCTATCGGCGTGAGCAATTTTCTGCTGCCGCATTTCGACGAGCTGCTGCCGGGCTGCGAAATTAAGCCGATGGTCAATCAGGTGGAATTCCATCCGCTGCTGACACAGCCGGAGCTGCAAAGCTTCTGCCGCGAGCAGGGCATCCAGCTTGAGGCTTGGAGCCCGCTCATGCAAGGGAATTTAGACGTGCCGCTGCTTCAGGAGCTGGCTGGCAAATACGGCAAAAGCCCGGCACAAGTCGTCATCCGCTGGGATTTGCAAAAAGGCGTTATTACGATTCCGAAATCGGTTCGAAAAGAGCGCATTATCGAAAATGGCGATGTGTTTGATTTTGAATTGACGGAAGCGGAGGTTGCGGCGATTGATGGGTTAAATGAAGGCCGTCGTTATGGCTCCAATCCGATGAATTTCAATTTTTAAAGGTAGGTTGGACGGCCCGTGCATAATAGATGAAGAGTCATCGCATCCTAATGATGAATATTAGCGGGAACGGACTATTGACAGTTTGAACTGTAATTGATAAAATTACAGTACTAAACAGGGAGGCCGTTCACATTGAACAGCGAATTTACAATTGCCGTACACAGTCTTGTATATTTAGCTCATTTGCCGGAAAACATGGCGAGCAGCGAAATGATTGCCGTCAACGTAGGCACTCATTCAGCCCGCGTTCGCAAGGTGATGAGCGGCTTGCGCCGCAGCGGTTATGTGGATACGCGCGAAGGATCGGGAGGCGGCTATCGGCTGACGATTGATCCGAGTGTAGTAACGCTTGCCGATGTTTACCGAGTGATGGCGCAAGGTTCGCTTATTCCAAGCTGGTGCTCGGGCGATCCGGGCATGGAGTGCGTCGTCGGCTCCAATATGAACCAGGTGATGTTCCGGATTTTTTGTGAGGCGGAGAAGCAGCTGGAATCGCATTTCAGTCACACGACCATTCAGGATGTGCTTGGCCAGATTCATGCGTGTGAATAGGCAACTGATTATAAAGACGGTGTGAGGGGTATTCCCTTAGCATACACAACTGGAGAGGATGATTGAAATGGCAGTAGCATTAACGAAAGACAACTTTTCATCTAACGTAGAGAGCGGCGTATCTCTGGTGGATTTCTGGGCACCATGGTGCGGACCTTGCAAAATGCAGCTTCCAATCGTTGAAGAATTGGCAACTGAGCTTGCAGGCCAAGCTACAATTGCAAAAATCAATGTCGATGAAGAGCCTGAACTGGCTTCGCAATTCGGCGTAATGAGCATTCCAACCCTTATTTTGTTCAAAGACGGACAGCCCGTTGACAAAATGGTAGGTCTGCAAAGCAAAGATGCTTTGAAAGCAAAAATCAGCAATCAACTGTAAGACCTTTGGTCGCACATTGATTCAATGAAGGGAAGCTGCATCGCCGATGGTTCATCGGTGTGCGGCTTCTTTTTTTATTGTGCAAAAATTGTTTCAAAAGACGCAACTTCCCGCAAAGCTTGGGCGTCTATAGGATATTCAGGAATGTATTGGAGGGGGAAGCAGGAGATGGGAAGCAAAAAAAGGTTGATTGCATTTGTTGCGTTGGTCGCGATAACAAGCAGTGTGCCTACCGCCGCTTTTGCAAACGGAGCGAACGTGGCGATTGATCGCCAGACTAATCTGGCAGACCGCATTTCCGGGGAGGGCTCCATGGAAGCTGCTGAGAATGTATCGGTTTCAAAGGATAAGGCTGAGAAGCTGGCCCGTGAGCGTGTGAGTATTCCGAAGGAATATACGCTGCAGGGCGCGTCTTTGGCGGTCACTGTGCTGGCGCAGGGCAAACGCAATGTGTGGGGGCTTGATTTCGTTAAGAAAGTGAATGGCAAGCATAAGGGCAGCATTTATGTGCAAATTGATGCTGACGGCGGTCAGTTGCTTGCTTTTAGCTCCTATTTAGAAAATGCAAGCTCCAAGCCGACGTATCCGCTCAAGGTAGAGCGTTCGGCTGCCCAGGATATTGCTGCTTCCTTCATGAAGCAAATTGCTGCTTCGTACGCAGACCAGGTGCGCTACAACCCCGAATACGGGGCTCAGGTGCTTCCCCCACTGACAGGCGAGGTAGTTCATAAAATTCGCTATGACCGAATCATTAATGATATTCCTTATGTAGACAACTATATTGAACTCGATGTGGACAGCGAAGGCCATATTACTAATTATAAATTGCAATGGGACGACACGCTGCAGTTTCCAAAAGCAGACTCGCGCATTACGCTAGCTGAGGCCAATGCCAAGCTTCGTGAGCTTGCCCAGCCCGAGCTGCAATACATTGTGCCCTATAGCCCGCAAGGCCAGCGTTTCCCAATGCTTAGCTACGAGATGGGCAGTCTGGCGATTGATGCACTCGATGGCTCGCTGATTAAGAAGCTATACGATCAGACAAGCAGCGTATCCGCTACTCCAATTGCGCCAGCAGCGCTTGGCGAAGCGCCCAAAGCAGGCAATATGACGGACAAACAGGCGATTGCGCTTGTAGAGACTTCTTTCAAGCTGCCAACAGGCGCTGTGCTGTCCAATTCGAGCTACAATGAGTACAACGACGATACAACAGGCCATAACGAATCGTATTGGAACCTCAATTGGACGACGAAGAGCGGATCTAGAGAGACCGGCTCTGTATCGGCCACTGTGGACAGCAAGACGGGGATTATTCGCAGTTATTATGCCTATTCTTACGATGGCGGGGATACTTCGGTAAAGCCTTCCTTGACCTACGAGCAGGCGGAGAAGATTGCAACCGATACGGTGAAAAAGCAGCTTTCTTGGGCGGCTGACCAGCTTTACGTTGTAAAGCCTGATCCGAAGCAGTACAGCGATGCGCCAGCAGGCACGATTAATTCCTATTATATTTCCTTTGTCCGCAAAATTCAGGGTGCTACGGTGTCCTACGATCGGGTCAATGTCAATGTCGATGCCCGGACGAATGAAGTGACGATGTATGACGCCCAGCTCGCTTCCTTCAACTACCCGGCGCAAGCACCCAAGGTTATTGAGAAAAAGGAAGCGATTGAAAAATGGCTTAGCTACTATCGTACAGAGCTGACTTATTATGTAGAGCGGGAATATTCCCTCCAAGGCCAGCCGATCCCTATTGATAAATATAACCTGATGCTGGCGGCTGGCGAGCTGGATTCCGAGCAGGTGGAAAGCAAGACGGATGTGAAGCTTGTTTACCGCCTTGTGCCGGCTGCGATTGATGAATCCGTATTCCTGGATGCCCAAAGCGGGCAATGGCGGAATCGCGAAAGTGGCGAGGTTACGGCGTTAGAGAAGCCTAAGGCGCTTGATGTCGAAGGCCACTGGGCGCAGCGCCAGCTGGAGCTGATGGTTGCCTACAAGGCGCTGGATGTGAAGGATGGCAAGGTGCGTCCAAATGCGATTGTGACACGCGGCGAATTGATTAAAATGCTCGTGCTTGCTATGAATAGCGGCCGTGGGCCGGTTGTGATGGCGAATGCTGAATCGGGCAGTGCGGCTTTTAGCGATGTAGCGGCGGGTTCAGGCTATTATGTATATGTCCAAAGCGCGCTTGAGCAAAATCTGATTGATATTGGCGACGGCACCTTTAATCCGGCAGGCGAGGTAGACCGTGAGGAAATGGCCGAGCTGATCGTCCGGGCATTGGGCTACAATACGCTGGCAAATTATGACCAGCTGTTCAATATCAATTTTAAAGATGCGGACAAAACAGAGAAAAAAGGCCAGGCGGCAATCGTGGTCGGCCTCAACATTATGTCGCTGTCGGACGGAAGCTTCCTTCCGGAACGTAAGGTGACGCGGGCCGAGGCGGCGACGGCATTTTTCCGTTACCTGCAAACGCGGGCGGATTTAAAGGAAGCGCCGATTCGCAACTAAGAGCTGAAAGCTATCCCTAGCTCAGCAATTCGAGGCATAGCCTACGGGAAGCAATGAACAACGGAAGAGCCTTCGGCCAAGCAGCTAATTGGCTGGAGGCTCTTCTGTGTTCTTTTTTACCGGAAGAATAGATGGGTTTAGGGATGGTTAGTCGGTTTTTTTCTTCTTGTCTGTGAAGTTGGATACGGATTTCGTATCCTTAATGTTATCGTTTACGAATGCCATGTCCTGATTTTTCGCATGCATTTTCGTTGTGCCTTTGTAATTGCCTTTATGAGTGTTGTTTTCCACGGCGCTTCACCTCCTGACTGCGGGTAACCCCAGCTATAGTATGACCGAAGCGTTCTGAAGCATGCGTGAAAAAAAGGACATGAGGGGCTGCAAAACGGAGTTGTACAAGCATAATAATGTATAAATCATAATTCCATGTGTGTATTCGCTGCTAGTCATTTTGTGGCTCTGTTAGCTGTGTTTCCATCAAGGTTACAAGGTGCATACAACGATTTCGATTTCCGTCTCAGCAAAAACATTTTTAATAATTTCTTTGACTTGCCCCCATTGCAGTTTATCGAGTCCGCAACCGATTTGCGGCATGGCGAGCTGGGTGATGCCCTCCTGCAAGCAAATGTCCTTCATGGATACGATGGCTTGGGTAAGCGTTTGATAGGTGGGCTTGTGAAAATATTTTGTTTTTGTAACTAAATTCAAAGCTCTGTCGACTTTATAGCAGGTTCCTACAGCTAATGGGCTATTGTCAGCCATATTTTGCAAGGGTTTGAGTTTAAAATGTTTACGGAATAAAACGGCGATTCCAGCGCCCATTTTAGCATCGGCAGAAATGCAATGGGCAAGGCAATAGGTTTCTGGCATCGTAAATAAGTCCTTTTTCATTTCGGTAAAATGCATGTAACGTCACTCCTCTGCTCTGATTTTATCACAAGGTCAAAGCGGCGGGGATTAATCGGCGGAAATCAGACAAAAGCTATGGGAAGAAATAAACAGCAAATATGAATTTGAATACGGATTCTAATTTAATGCTCTTGCCCGAACGCTGGCTGGAACAGGGTGTATGAACACCACAGCAGGGGCATTTTGCTAAGCGGGTAAGCGAACTCGCCCTTTTATTGTTTATACGCATCGGGTATAATGACGAGAGCTTGTTACTTCGGAAAATGGGGTGTCTTTACGCATGGCTTTAAAAGCTGGTATCGTAGGCTTGCCGAATGTCGGCAAATCGACTTTGTTTAATGCAATTACGCAAGCGGGTGCTGAATCCGCTAACTATCCTTTTTGTACAATTGATCCTAACGTTGGTGTTGTAGAGGTGCCGGATCCGCGTCTGAACAGGCTCGTTGAGCTTGTAGTGCCGAAAAGCATCGTGCCTACAGCATTTGAGTTTGTTGATATTGCCGGTCTGGTAGCAGGCGCGAGCAAGGGCGAAGGGCTTGGCAACAAGTTTTTGGCGCATATCCGTGAAGTCGATGCGATTGTTCATGTCGTTCGCTGCTTCCAAGACGAGAATATTACGCATGTAGCGGGCAAAATCGACCCGATCGACGATATTCAGACGATTAATCTGGAGCTTATATTGGCGGATATTGATTCCGTTGATAAAAAGATCGAGCGCTCCCGCAAAAATCTCAAGGGCGGCGACAAAAAAGTTGTGCAAGAGGTTGAAGTGCTTGAGCGTGTAAAAGAAGCGCTCTACAATGATATGCCAGCGCGCAGCCTGGAGCTGTCCGAGGATGAGAAGCTGCTCATTCGCGATCTTCACTTGCTGACAATGAAGCCTGTGCTTTATGCAGCCAATGTAAGCGAAGCTGAAGTGGCTGACACGGACAATAACGAATTCGTTAATAAAGTTCGCGAGTTCGCTGCTGCTGAAAATGCAGAAGTGGTGCCTATTTCCGCGCGCGTTGAGGAAGAAATTGCCGAGCTGGAAGGCGAAGACAAGGCGATGTTCCTTGAGGAGCTTGGCCTTGCGGAGTCGGGCCTTAACCGTCTGATTCGTGCGGCGTACAAGCTGCTTGGCCTTTATACGTATTTTACGGCAGGCGTGCAGGAAGTTCGCGCTTGGACGATTCGCAGCGGAACGAAAGCGCCGCAGGCAGCTGGCGTTATTCATACGGATTTTGAGCGTGGCTTTATTCGCGCCGAGATTGTATCGTTTGACGATTTGTCTGCTGCCGGTTCGATGAACGTGGCGAAAGAGCGTGGCCAGGTTCGCCTGGAAGGCAAAGATTATGTCGTAAAAGACGGCGATGTTATCCATTTCCGCTTTAACGTTTAGATTTTTCACAGAAGAGGGAGCTTTCGATCTGCTATTTAAGCGGATTCGGAGGCTCCTTCGTCTAGGTATGCGAACTTAATAAGCGGAAAAGTAGAAAACTGGGCGCGGCGGCAGTAATTCGCTTGTCGATAGAATGCTGCGCATATGTTATAATGGAGTATCAAAGTGTGATAACAGAGGTGAATGATGGTGTTGGACCGTTTACAAGCACTGGCTGATCGTTACGAGAAGTTGAGTGAGCTGCTGTGTGATCCAGATGTAGCAAGTGATCCGAAGCGTCTGCGGGAATATTCCAAGGAGCAGTCCGATCTGCAACAATCTTATGAAGCTTATACTGAATATAAACAAGTGTCGGAGCAGTTGGACGATGCGAAGGTTATGCAGGGCGAGAAGCTGGATGATGAAATGCGCGAGATGGTCAAGATGGAGATTGATGAGCTGTCTGACCGCAAGGAAGAGCTGGAAGAAAAAATTAAAATTTTGCTTCTGCCGAAAGATCCGAACGATGACAAAAACGTTATCGTGGAAATTCGCGGCGCAGCTGGCGGCGATGAAGCGGCTTTGTTCGCTTATGAGCTGTACCGCATGTACACGAAGTTTGCGGATACGCAAGGCTGGCGTGTAGAGCTGATGGATTTTAATGAAAATGACTTGGGCGGCTTTAAAGAGGTTATTTTCATGATTACGGGCAAAGGCGCCTACAGCAAGCTGAAATTCGAGAGCGGCGCTCATCGGGTACAGCGTATTCCGGTAACGGAATCAGGCGGCCGTATTCATACGTCCACCTCAACCGTTTCGGTTATGCCGGAGGTTGAGGAAGTGGAAGTCGAGATTTTCGACAAGGATATTCGGGTAGATACGTTCTGCTCCAGCGGCGCAGGCGGCCAGTCGGTTAATACGACAAAATCCGCTGTCCGGGTGCTTCACGTACCGACGGGCATTATGGCGACTTGCCAAGACGGCAAATCGCAAAATGAGAACAAAGCCAAGGCGTTGCAAGTATTGCGTGCGCGTATTGTCGATGTACAGCGTCAAGAGGAAGAAGCAAAATATGCTGGCGAGCGTAAAAGCAAAGTCGGAACGGGCGACCGCAGTGAGCGGATTCGCACGTATAATTTCCCGCAGAGCCGCGTGACGGATCACCGTATTGGTCTTACGCTGCATAAGCTGGATTCGGTTATGAACGGCGACATGGCGGAAATTATTTCGTCGCTGACGATTGCTGAGCAAGCCGACATTATGGAGAGAGAACTGAACTAACTGAAGTGCTTTCCCAAGATGGCTGCCGGATCAGGCATGCTGCGTGAAGAGGCAGGATTTTCGAGCATCAGTGCTTGGAGACCCTGCCTTTTATGCGGCTATGCGTTTTATTGGCGGGCATTTAGGGAAGTAAAGAAAGGGACGTTGGATACATGGGCGACAATAGCAAGGAGTGGAAGGTTTTGCTGCCTTGTACCATTAGAGAAGCCTGCTTGCAGGCTTCTTCGTTTTTGGCGGGGCAGGGCGTCGAGGAGCCGCGCAATAATGCGGAGCTGCTGCTCCTGCATCTGCTGGGCATCGGCCGCATGGAGCTGCTGCGAGACGGCGGCGATTCTTTTCCGAGCGAGCTTGCTCCAGCATGGGACGAGCTCATTCGGCGTAAAGGGAATGGCGAGCCGGTGCAATATATCATCGGCGAGCAGTGGTTCTACAGCAGGCCGTTTGCGGTTACGCCGGCCGTGCTGATTCCGCGGCCCGAGACGGAGCTGCTCGTCGAGGCTGTGCTTGAGGCGGCGGATCGCCTGTGGCCGGAATCGGCACAGGCGGACGCAGAGGGCGCGCCAGCGGAAGGCGCGGCCGAGGCGGGGGATGCCGCTGCGAGCAATAGCGCTAGCGAGCAGGCGGAGCAGGAGGGAGAGTCAGCGATAGCGGCTGGCTCGGCTAAGGGCTTGGCTGCGCGGCCGACGGTGCTTGATGTCGGCACGGGCAGCGGCGCCATCGGCGTGACGCTGGCTGCGCTGCGTCCGCTCTGGCGCGTATGCGCGTCCGATCTTTCGCCGGACGCGCTGGTTGTCGCCCGCACGAATGCGGCCCGCCATGGAGCGGCGGGCCGCATGGCGTTCGTGCAGGGCGACCTGCTGGCGCCGTTCCTCGGAACGGGCGGCGCCGCCGCAGCCCAGGCACTCGGCGCGGAAGACCTCCGCGTCGATGTGCTGGTATCTAATCCGCCGTATATACCGGCGGATGACCTCCCTGGCTTGCAGCGCGAGGTGCGGGATTACGAGCCGCACCTCGCGCTGGATGGCGGAGCGGACGGGCTAGACCCGTACCGCCGCATGGTAGAGCAGCTGCCGCTGCTGAGGCAAATGCCGCGCATCGTCGCTTTCGAGCTGGGCATGGGCCAAGCGGAAGCGGTGGCGGAGCTATTAAGGAAAGCGGATATGTGGGACGAGGTACGGACGATTACAGATTATGGCGGCATTGACCGCCATGTTATTGCGGTGCGTACCAACGGGTAGGCAGGATGAATAATCTCCCTTGTGAAGCACACCTGCGGCATGCCACTTCTGCATGCCACGAGTATGCATCAGCATAATGCAAGTTCGCTCTGCATGCCACGAGTGTGCATCAGCAAACTGAAAGTTCGCTCTGCATACCACGAGTGTGCATCAGCAAACTGCAAGTGCTATGCATGTCACAAGTGTGGCATCAGCAAACTGCAAGTTTGCTCTGCATGCCACGAGTGTTTATCAGCATACTGCAAGTGCGCTCCTGCAGGAGCGCACAGCTCCGAAAATTGCTAGAGGGCAGTAACAATAGAATAGCCCAGGGGTCTGTTTATTTTTGAAATATAAGAAAGTATATGTTTCCTTACTGAGCTTCAATTTCTCTGTCTGAATAGCAACGCTAAAGGGCGGCGACAGCCGTTTACGCTTGTCTATTAAAATTTAATAGGTTTGAGGTTTATAGAACGGGAATCGCGGACATACTTACGGATAGATACGTTCCGGAACGCAAGCAGAGGTACCGACGGGTGCCATCGAGAGGAGCTTGTGTATGTCCCGCAATTATTCCCGTATTTCTTATCGTAGATCCGTCGTTCTTATTATGGTGGTGCTTGCTGTACTTGTAATGAGCTGGGAGCTGCAAAAAGTAGATGCCGCTGTAGCTGGCAGTCAGATTCCGGAGGAGTCGATCAGGCTCCGCATATTAGCTAATTCCGACGCCCCTGCCGATCAGGCAGTTAAACGTGTCGTTCGTGATGCTGTGGTCGAGGCAATGAACAGCTGGGTAACTGGACCGCAGACGATAGAAGAAGCTCGTGCCACGATGCGCGAGCATATGGATGAGATGGAGCTTCTGGTTGGCAAAGTATTGAGCAGCCGGGGTTTTGATTATGCGTTTCACATTGAGCTTGGCCAAGTTCCTTTCCCTACTAAAATGTACGGAAGTGAAGTATATCCTGCTGGCAACTACGAAGCGCTGCTCATTACGTTAGGCGAAGGCAAGGGGCAAAACTGGTGGTGCGTGCTGTTCCCGCCATTGTGCTTCATCGACGCAGCTTCCGGCGAGGCGGTAGCCGCCGATGGCGAGGTGGAGGCAGCAAATGCAGCAAGCAATGAAGAATCCAAAGAAGCGAAAGCTTCTGTAGAAAAGGCATCTGTACAAAAAGAAAATGCCGGCGAAGTTGTCCATGCGAAGCAGGATTCTGCTCCTAGCAAAGCGGAAGGCGAAGCGCCGGAAGCAAAGTTTTTCCTTTGGGAAATGCTGCAAAAGCTGATTGCTTGGATGCAAAGCCTGTTTGCCTAGGGCGTGTATGCAAGCCAGCTCAATACTCTTCATTTCAGGGCTTTAGTCCCTGTAAAAAATTAGACTTGGCGGACACAGCAGCCGCTATTTTAATAGAATTACGTGTTAAGGCATAGGTTGCGGACTCAGAAGCAGCTAATGCGATGCCACTAGCCATTTTGACGACAAAATGAGGACGATAGCGGATTTCCTGTCCACTTATGGCCTGAAATGGATTCAAAAGCCAAAATAGCGGAATCTCAGTCCTCAAAAAGAAATGAGTGCCCCGAGCTCCCGAGCTCCCAAGCTCCCGCTCGTCCCGAGCACCCGAGCACCCGAGCTATGAGGTCTTTGCAACAATGCTCTCAGCTACAGGCGGTCTCAGTAGCAATTGCATGCTTCGGTTCTCAGGCCCACGGTTCTCAGGCTTCGAATCGCCAGATGAGATTGCCGCGATTAAGCTCTGAACAAGGGGTGGCAGAGCTGCTCCTGTTTACATACACACTCTAGCATCCAACAGCTAATAGCCAGATTTGGGCCAGTGAGCATCCGCGGGCTGCGGTTATGCTGCTGGCTCCGTTTTTATCCAAGCGTATGGTATACTTACGGGAGTATACAGACTAGAAGGATGACTATAACAGAGCAAGGATTGAAGGATAGAGATGACTACGACGAAGGTATGGGGCATGACGGACGAATATGCGGAGGCGTCTATCGCGGAAGCAGCAGAATTGCTTCGCCGTGGCGAGCTTGTAGCTTTCCCGACGGAGACGGTATACGGGCTAGGTGCCGATGCTCGCAGCTCGGAGGCGGTGGCGCAGATTTTTCAGGCCAAAGGCCGTCCCTCCGATAATCCGCTTATTGTTCACATCGCAATGATTTCGCAGCTTGATGAGCTGGTACTGCCTTACTCGGCACTTGCGAAGCAATTGATGGAGCAGCTGTGGCCAGGACCGCTTACGCTTGTGCTTCCCGTTCAGCCGGGAGCGGTGTCGCCGCTTGTGACGGCTGGCTTATCCACTGTTGGCGTTCGGATGCCTTCCCATCCGGTGGCGCTGCGCCTCCTTGCAGCTGCTGGCTGTCCGGTTGCCGCGCCGAGCGCTAATCGTTCAGGCAGGCCAAGCCCTACGCTCGCCGAGCATGTGGCTGAAGACCTCAGTGGCCGGATCAGCGGCATTGTCGATGGCGGCGCTACAGGCATCGGCCTTGAATCGACCGTCATTGAACTGACGGGCGAACAGGCGCTTCGCATTTTGCGCCCAGGCGGCGTAACGGTGGAGCAGCTGCGCAAGGCGGCGCCGCAAGCGGAAATTGACGCGCCTGCGGAAGCTGGGTCGGCAGTGGAGGAGCTGAGTGCGCCACGTTCGCCAGGCATGAAATATACGCATTATGCACCGAAGGGCGAGCTAAGCGTTGTACAAGGAAGCTCAGCTGCCAAGCGTGTGGCTTATATGCAGGAGCAGGTGTCGCAAGCCGCGAACGCCGGACTGAAAGCAGGCGTTCTTGTATTCGATGAGCAGGCCGCTGCTATGGAGGACGGCTCCGCTCTCGTGCTGACCTACGGAAGCGGGCAGCAGCTGGAGCAGGCTGCCCACCGCCTGTATGCAGCATTGCGGAAGTTTGATGCTGCTGGCGTTCAGCGAATTTGGGCAGAAGGCTGCGAGCCAGATGGTATCGGAGCCGCACTTATGAATCGGCTGCTCAAGGCAGCCGGTCATCGTACCCATCAGGTATAAGACCAGACCAGCTTAAGCCGGCGAACTATTTTTTTACTACAAAAATTGAAGGTCGTGCCGGTTATACCGGTCGTGCCTGCCATGCGATTTTTTGACTTATGTTTTGCGGTTTGCCTGGCGCTTTACAAGGGTAAGAATATCTCCAAGACCGATTAAACAAGCTATAGTATGTTTGTCCCCATTGCCGCATATGTTGGGTTAAGAATGTTTGCGGACGTGGGGGGAGATCATTTTGTGGAGTAGCCATATGCTTGGAGGGCAATTTTTCACACTGCTGCTAATGGCGGTTGCGCTTGGCATGGATGCTTTTTCGCTAGGAATTGGAATTGGGCTGCGCGGTATTCGCTGGCTCCATATAATAAGATTAAGTGTTATTATCGGTATGTTTCATATTATTATGCCGCTCGGAGGCATGTATGCCGGGAGCTTCGTTAGCGGCTTGCTGGGTCATGTAGCAACTGCGGCTGCTGGCGTGCTGTTAGTGCTGCTCGGCGGGCATATGATTTATAGCTCCTTGCGGGGAGAAGATGTGCAAGCCTTCGATCACCGTACCATTTGGGGGACGCTGCTGTTCGCGCTGGGCGTCAGCGCCGATTCTTTTTCCGTTGGCGTTACGCTTGGCATGTTTGCAGCCGATTTGCTGCTGACGGTGCTGCTGTTCGGTTTTTTTGGCAGCTTGATGTCGATTATGGGATTGCTGCTTGGAAGAAGAGTCAGCCATCGGCTAGGCGGCTATGGCGAAGCATGCGGCGGCGCGGTGCTGCTGGTGTTCGGTTTAATGTTTATTTTCTGAAAATATAAGAATTTATAAGTTTACATGTATAAATAGGCTTATATTTCATCGCGAAACGGAAGCTTTGCCATCAAAGGATGGCTTCAGCCGTTTACGCTTGAAATATAAGAATTTATAGGTTGGACATCTATAAATATGCTTATATTTCTCGGACTGAAACGAGCTGTACCGCCAGAGGACGGCGACAGCCGTTTCATCTTGATACACATAGAAAGGGGCATGCGGCGTGAAGCGCATTTTGTTCATTTGTACGGGAAATACTTGTCGTTCTCCGATGGCGGAGGCGATGCTGAAAAATATGGCGGCCCAGCAGGGCGTAGCAGTAGAAGTGCGTTCGGCAGGCATCTCCACCATTGACGGTTTGGCCGTTTCCGGCCATGCGACAGAGGTGCTGCGCGGTTATGGCATAGAACATCAGAGCTCTTCATGCGCGCTGACAGGAGAAGCGGTAAAATGGGCGGACCTCGTGCTGACGATGACCGCCAGCCACAAAAGAGGACTGCTCCAATGGTTCCCGGAAGCCGTAGATAAAGCGCACACGCTCAAAGAGTATGTCAATCAAGATACGGGCGTACTGGCAGACATTAAGGAACTGGAGCGGCTGTATACGGAGCTGCACATGAAGCAGACGCTGGGACAGCAGCTGACGGATGGCGAACGCAATCGCCTGCTGGAGCTGGAGCGCCGTATACCAAGCTTTGATATTATAGACCCGTTTGGCGGAACACTCGGAAATTACAAAAGCTGCGCCGAGGAAATTCGCAGCTGCTTGCAGCAGCTGCTCTTGCAGTTAAAGCAGGAATAAGCGGATGGCTGCGGCACAGCAAATGTAAAAGCGCGAATTTAGGCGCGGAACCGATTGATTTTTCATAAAAATTCGGCTATGATGAGTACAGATATACGGTTTCCGATGTGACTGGCGACGGAAGTGGGTAACCACGGTGGAGCATCGGAACATACGGCCGGTCGCCTGGGCAAAGAGCAGCATGCTGAAGAGCATGTCATGCTCTTTTTTCGTCTTTTAGGACAAATTTAGGTATAATAAAAGCGTCAAATTGCGGAAGCGGAGTTATGTGCCGAGCGCCGCAAGTATCATTGCAAGTGCAGCATCGTCATACTTTGGAGGAGGTTTATACGTGAAAATTGCCATTGGCGCGGATCATGCCGGCTACCGGCTGAAGGACGAAATTGTACCATTTCTGCTATCGCTTGGTCACGAAATTGAAGATTTCGGTTGCGACTGCAATCAATCGGTCGATTACCCGGATTATGCACTGCCTGTAGCAGAAAAGGTGGCAAACGGGGAAGTGGATCGCGGTATTCTCATTTGTGGAACAGGCATTGGCATGTCGATTGCCGCTAATAAGGTTAAAGGCATCCGCTGCGCGCTGGTGCACGATTTATTTTCCGCCAAAGCGACGCGCGAGCATAATGATACGAATGTAATTGCACTGGGCGAGCGGGTCATTGGTCCGGGGGTGGCACAGGAAATTCTTCGTATTTGGCTGGACACGCCATTCTCCGGCGGCGAACGTCATGCGGGACGCATTCATAAAGTAGGCCAAATCGAGCAAAAATATAACGCTTAAGCTAAATCAGCAAGTAAGAAGGCTTTGTTCCATGCTTGCATGGATACGGTTAGTTAGACAAGGAGGCCGCCTGCTATGGAAGCAAACGAGAAAACGATAGCGATAGCAAGCGCAGTAGAGACGATCGTTCGCGAGCTTGCGGCAGCGGGCAGCCTGCGGGCTGGACAGCTTCTCGTCATCGGCACGAGCACGAGCGAGGTGCTGGGCCGGCGTATTGGGACGTCAGGCACGCCACAAGCTGCTGCGGAAATTTACGCTGGAGTAGAGGCTGTGCGCCGCGATATTGGTTTTTATCCGGTGTATCAATGCTGCGAGCATTTGAACCGTGCGCTCGTTATCGAGCGTGCAGCGGCTGAACGTTACGGACTTGAGCTGGTCGCGGCGATTCCCGTTCCGAAGGCGGGCGGCTCCATGGCGGCTTATGCGTATCGTCACATTAAAGATGCTTGTCTCGTCGAGACGGTAGCCGCGCATGCTGGAATAGATATCGGCGATACTTTCATCGGTATGCATTTGCGCAGAGTGGCGGTTCCGGTGCGGCCTTCGATTCGCAGCATTGGCGAGGCGCATGTCACGATGGCGGTTACGCGGCCAAAGCTTATTGGCGGTGTACGAGCGGTGTATGAGCTGGACGGTGTGGCAGACAGCCGTGATGCTGTTGTCTTGTCTCCGGAGCAATCCGCTGGGACATGCGATTAATCGCAAGCATTCTATAAAGATTTTATTATTGGCGGATGGAGCATGCAGCCCGTTGAACAAATATCTGACGAGTCTATCATGCTTAATCCTTATCTATATAACAAGCACACACAACTAAGGAGGCATTTATTATGGAAAATCTACGTAAACAAGATCCGGAAGTTTTGAAAGCAATGGGACTGGAATTGCAGCGTCAACGCGATAACATCGAGCTAATCGCATCGGAAAATATCGTAAGCGAAGCTGTGCTTGAAGCATTGGGTTCTGCTTTGACGAACAAATATGCAGAAGGCTACCCAGGCAAACGTTTCTACGGCGGCTGTGAGCATGTCGACATCGTGGAAGATATCGCACGCGATCGTGCAAAAGAACTGTTTGGCGCAGACCATGCCAACGTACAACCGCATTCCGGCGCACAAGCGAACATGGCTGTTTATTTGGCGGCGCTTAAGCCTGGCGACACGGTACTGGGCATGAATTTGGCTCATGGCGGCCACTTGACGCACGGCAGCCCGGTTAACGCATCCGGCTTGCTTTACAACTTCGTAGCCTACGGTGTAAATGAAGATTCCTTCACGATTGATTATGAAGAAGTTCGCAAAGCGGCCTTCAAGCACCGCCCTCGCATGATCGTAGCTGGTGCATCTGCGTACCCGCGCATCATTGATTTCGAAAAAATGGCTAAAATCGCCAACGATGTAGGCGCACTATTTTTCGTAGATATGGCTCATATTGCAGGTCTTGTAGCTGCTGGTCTTCACCCGAGCCCAGTGCCTCATGCGCATTTCGTTACAACGACAACGCACAAAACGCTTCGCGGTCCTCGTGGCGGCTTGATCCTGTGCCGTAAAGAGTGGGCAGCTGCGATCGACAAAGCGGTATTCCCAGGCACACAAGGCGGTCCTTTGATGCACGTTATTGCTGCTAAAGCAGTGGCACTGGGCGAAGCTTTGCAGCCATCGTTCAAGACGTATGCGCAAAACGTTGTGAAAAATGCGGCGGTTCTTTCCGATACACTCGTTGCAGCAGGCATTAACATCGTATCCGGCGGCACAGACAACCACCTGATGCTGATCGACACGCGTTCCCTGAACATCACAGGCAAGGAAGCCGAGCACGTATTGGATTCAATCGGTATTACTGCTAACAAAAACGCGATTCCTTTCGATCCGACTAGCCCGTTCATTACTAGCGGTATCCGTCTTGGCACACCTGCTGCGACATCGCGCGGCATGGATGAGAAAGCGATGAAAGTGATCGGCGAAGTGATCGCTGTAACGCTGAAAAATCCGAAGGATGAGGCGACGCTTGAAAAATCCCGTCAAATCGTTCGCGATCTGACTGCGCAATACCCGCTTTATCCAGAATTGAAATACTAATTTTAAGTTTTTGAAAAAAGCCGCATAGGGCCTCGGCCCCTATGCGGCTTTTTTGCGTGTAAACAAGCGTTTGAAGGCTGCCGTCACGTTATTAAAAAGGGATTTTTATTCATTTATGGTAGATATAATATGCAGAAAATCCATTTGGCATGCTACAATAGTACTGACAATGCTGAATGGAAGGTGATGGTACAGCCATGGGCAATACGATTCTTGTTGTTCTGATTTTTGTTGTATTCCTGGTAATCATAAGCATAACTCAATCCAATCGTTCGCGAAAAAGAAATGATACGGGCCATTCGCCGGGCAAGCGAAGCTTGTCGTTAGCTTCATGGCCGTCTGAGGAGCCGCCGCTTGCATTAGGCGTGCCTTACGAGCATCCTGCCCGTCCAGCTGCTGAACGTCTTGAGGCCGCCCTTACGAGTGACTTTGAAAGCCGGATTAAGGATCGCGTGCTCAAGCAGCTGCCGACCCTGTCCGATAAGGAATGGAAATGGACCTTCTTCGAGCTGAAGCGCTTCTTCCTAATGTGCGGCCTCTTGCGCGGCGTGCCGATGTATAGCAGCAGGGCAGATGTCATGTGGCATGAAATGCTCATGTTTACACGGGAGTACGAGCAGTTTTGCACCGCCTTCTGCGGCGGGCTGATTCATCATGCTCCGCATGCCGAAAATGAGCGCCCAAATGTCGATGGCCGGGCCTGGTTTGACTGGGTATACGGCGAGCTTTTCCAGCAAACGCCGGCAAGCGGACGGGTGTGGGGCGCATTTTTCAAGACGCCGCTTCCTCGCGATTGGACGGATGAGTTTGCCGGGAAATCCGAGCAGGCACTGACGGAAAAATGGTTTAATGCCAAATCCGCAGGGGCCTATCCCGATATGCAGAAGACGATCGATTATTTGCTGTGGCGCTTGAAATCGCAGCTTCATAATAGCGATGATGAGCAAGTTAAGCCTTATCCGGTAGGCGCCTCTTCCTCCTGGAAAGGCGGTTATGATCCTGTAATCGGAGCGACGGGCATGCTGTCCGGTATGCTCGTTCTCCACTCCATCTCCGCTTCATCTCCTAATGATTTTACCGAGCAGATGAATGCAGCGCAGACAAAGGCCCAGAGAGAAGCAAATGGCAGCGGGTCCTCGACATACGGCTGTGACGGCTTGGGCTCCACACATGACCGTCATGATTCTGACGGGGGTCATGATAGCGGTGGCCATGATAGTGGCAGCGATTCATCCAGCTCCTGCGGAGGCTCCAGTGGAGGAGACGGAGGGGGAGGCTGTGGCGGTGGCTGCAGCAGCTAAAAACGGACGATTTTTCGAAGTGAAAAATCACAGGATGCAACAGGCCTTTTACAATGCTATAATATACGGGATTGTGTCTACTGATACAGAAATAAGTTATCACACAGGAGGAATAACGCTCCATGAGCAAATTGGTCATCTGCGACCATCCGTTAATCCAGCATAAGCTGACCTTTATTCGGAATAAAGATACGAATACGAAAGATTTTCGGGAACTGGTTGATGAAGTAGCAACATTAATGGCATATGAGATTACAAGGGACATCCCGCTTGAAACGATTACCGTACAGACGCCGGTTGCTGAGACGCCATCGAAGGTCGTATCGGGACGCATGCTGGGGCTTGTTCCCATTTTGCGCGCCGGCCTTGGCATGGTAGAAGGCATTTTGAAGCTTATCCCTGCTGCGAAGGTTGGCCATATCGGCTTGTTCCGCGATCATGAAACGCTCCAGCCAACGGAATATTATATCAACCTGCCGACGGATGCTCCGAATCGTCTGCTCGTTGTTGTAGATCCGATGCTGGCAACTGGCGGCTCCGCAATCGCGGCTATTACTGCGCTCAAAAAACGCGACTGCGAGCATATTAAGCTGATGTGTCTAATTGCCGCGCCTGAAGGCGTGAAGGCAGTACAGGAAGCGCACCCGGACATCGATATTTATATTGCTGCGCTTGATGAGTGTCTGAACGAGAAGGGCTATATTGTTCCAGGTCTTGGCGACGCGGGCGACCGCATGTTCGGCACCAATTAGCGCCTGCCTGGCGCAAGCAGATTATAGGAGTGAATTGTTTTGTCCAAATTAAAAGTAATGACTATTTTCGGTACGCGCCCGGAGGCAGTTAAGATGGCGCCGCTTGTTCTCGAATTGAACAAGCACTCGGACGATATTGAATCTATCGTCTGCGTAACTGCGCAGCACCGTCATATGCTCGATCAGGTGCTAGATTTTTTTGAAATCCAGCCGAATTATGATTTGAATGTGATGAAGGACCGCCAGACGCTGACGGAAACGACCGTGCGCGTTTTGGAGGGCCTTGATCCGATTTTGACGGAAGCGAAGCCGGATATCGTGCTTGTCCATGGCGACACGCAGACGACGTTCCTTGCCAGCTACGCGGCTTTCCTGAAGCAAATTCAGGTTGGCCATGTGGAAGCGGGGCTTCGGACTTGGAATAAGCTGTCCCCGTACCCGGAAGAGATGAACCGCCAGCTTGCAGGCGTGTTGTCCGATGTGCATTTTGCCCCAACCTCTTGGTCGGCAAGCAATTTGCTCAAGGAGAACAAGTCGGAGTCGACCATTTATGTTACGGGCAATACGGCAACGGACGTATTCCAGTACACGGTTGATCCTTCCTTTGCTCATCCGGTTATCGACTGGGCGAAAGGCAAACGGATGATTTTGATGACGGCGCATCGCCGCGAATCGCTGGGCGAGCCGCATCGCAATATTTTCCGTGCGGTAAAACGCATTGCCGATGAGCATGAAGATGTTGCCATTGTGTATGCCGTTCACCCGAATCCGGCTGTCAAAGAGCCGGCAACGGAAATTCTCGGCGGACATCCGCGTATTCAGCTTATCGATCCGCTGGATGTGTTCGAATTCCACAATTTTTATCCACATGCCTACATGATTTTGACCGATTCCGGCGGCCTGCAGGAGGAAGCTCCTTCGTTTGGAGTGCCAACGCTCGTGCTGCGCGATACAACAGAGCGTCCTGAGGGCATTGAGGCGGGTACACTTGAGCTTGTGGGTACGGATGAAGAGGTTGTTTACAGCCGGGCAAGCGCCTTGCTGAACGATGCTTCCTTGTATGAAAAGATGAGCCATGCGGCAAATCCATACGGTGATGGACAAGCTTCGACACGTATCGTGCAAGCTTTGCTGCATCATTTTGGAAGAAATTCTGAGCGTCCCGATCCGTTCACACAACGTTCATAGTTTACACATGGTCTTATAAATAGCGGCGCAATGCACAGCATACAGTTGTACTGTATGGTTTTGTCGGCTCTGAGGGCTTGATTTGACTGGCTTTTGGGCAATCTGTACAGTAAATCTATACAGGATTATCAATTGACAAACCTTGCGCCGCTTGGATAAAATAAATGAGGATTGACAGGGGTATGGGCCATGGATAAAAAGAACAGAAGAGACAATCCGCTGTTTGCCGCAGGTCTTGTCGGCGGACTAGGACTGCAAGTCGCTATTTGTATCTTTTTAGGGTACTTTCTCGGATCGTCGCTCGGTGAACGCTTTGGCGGAGGTTCGGGTTGGACGGTTGGAGGCATACTGGTCGGTCTGGCTGTCGGTCTTCTCTCAGGCATTCTGCTTGTGAAGAAGGTAATGGAGGATGCCGATGGATAAAATAATGAACACTGCAGTAAGGTCACTGCTCTTCGCGATGGGTGCATGTCTGCTTGTCTGGGCTTTAATGCCGAACTGGCGAACAGTCGCACTCGGTCTTCTACTGGGACTTGCAGCGAGTTTCATGAATGCGTTTTTACTGAGGCGCAGAGTGGAAATGATTACGCTTAAAGCAGCAGGAGGAACCTCTCGCAGAATGGGTATGGGACTTGGAAGCCGCATCGCTATGGTGCTGCTGGTTGCCATGGTTGCTTATCGCTTTCCGGAAGACTTCAGCATGCCAGCCGCATTAATTGGCTGTATGGTTATGCCTTTTATTCTTCTGGTAGCAGCTTATATTCATAATAGAAATAAACTTTAGTGGAAAGGGGTGAGAATTTTACATGCATGAATTTCCGGTGTGGCAGCTCGGATCGCTACAGATCGACATTTCAACGTTTATTGCGATAACGGTTTCCGCCATCATCACCTTTGTTGTGGCGAGACTTGCTGTGCGCAATTTATCGGTGGACAACCCTTCCAAGATGCAAAACTTTTTGGAATGGGCCGTCGAATTTGTTCACAATCTGATTTCCAGCGCAATGCCGCTTAACCGCGTCAAGCCTTTCATTTCCTTGGGTATGACGTTGATTATGTTTATTTTCATCTCCAACCTGCTTGGTTTGCCTTTCGGTATCGTGACAGATGTCCATCACGCTTACCCGGCACTAGGTATTACAGAGCAGCTGCTTCAGGAGAAGGGCGGACATTTGGAGCTGGCTTGGTGGAAATCGCCAACGGCTGACCTTTCCGTAACGGCTGGTCTGGCGCTGATTGTATTCATACTCGTGCATTATCTGGGCGTGAGATTGAACAGCAAGCATTACGTGAAACATTATTTCCATCCGTTCCCAATCTTTCTGCCGATCAACTTGATCGAGACAATCTCGAAGCCAGTAACTTTGGCACTGCGGCTATTCGCCAACATTTATGCGGGCGAAGTGCTGATCTCGACCATATTGATGCTGGGGGTTATCGGAACACCGTTCCTCGCCGCTTGGCAAGCATTTAGTATCTTTGTCGGTGCGATTCAGGCTTTCTTGTTCACTATGCTTACGATGGTGTACATTTCACAGGCTGCAATTCACGAGGAAGACCATTAATTTAAGCTTTATGCCTAGGATTTAATTACCCCCTAGGTCAGCAATACAAAACCAAAACGAGATATTATTGAGGAGGATTTTTAAAATGGAAGTATTGGCAGCAGCACTAGCAGTTGGTTTGGCCGCAATTGGCGCAGGTGTAGGTAACGGTATGATCGTCAGCAAAACAGTTGAAGGTATCGCTCGTCAGCCTGAGCTTCAAGGCAAACTGCAAACAACAATGTTTATCGGTGTAGGTATCGTCGAAGTTGTGCCGATTATCGGCGTAGTTATCGGCTTCCTTGCATTCTTTAAATAAGTTCAAATACGTATCTGGCGGGGAAGGCCTAGCCCTCTTCGCCTTCGTTGTGATTTAGACAATTTTATGGTAGGAAAGGAGTGTCTTTAATGGGATGGCATTGGGAATCGACAGTATATGCGATAGTAGCTTTTCTAGTATTGTACTGGTTGCTGAACAAGTACGCATTCGGTCCGCTGCTCAGCGTTATGGAGAAACGGAGACAACTCGTGCTTGAACAGATGAATACAGCTGAATCTAGCCGTAAACAAGCTGAGCAGCAAATGGTAGAGCAGAAAGCGGCTCTTGAGCAGGCTCGTAAAGAGGCTTACGAAATTATTGAGCAATCAAGAGTTACAAGCAGCAAGCAAGCCGATGAGATCGTGAACACTGCTAAGACAGAAGCGTCGCGCTTGAAAGATGATGCTCTTAAAGACATCGAAAGTGAGAAAAACAAGGCAATTGCAGCCCTTCGTTCTGAAGTTGGCGGTATTTCCGTTCAAATCGCTTCGAAAATCATTGAGAAGCAAGTTGACGAGAAATCGCAAGAGCAGCTTGTTAATCAATACCTGAAAGAAGTAAGCGGCAAATGAGCCGGGACGCAGCGGTAGCGAAGCGCTACGCCAAAGCGTTGTTCGAGCTTGCACAGCAAGGCGGCATTATTTCTGAGGTAGAGCAGCAGCTGCAAGCTATTGCACAAACGCTTGGAGAAGATTTGGAAATCCGTAAATTTCTAAGCTATCCGAATATTGATGCTTCGAAGAAGCTGGCCGTTCTTAAAGCCGCTTTTGGTGGAAGCATTTCCGAATTGCTGCTAAATACGCTGGAGCTGGTTTTTGTGCGCGGGCGTCAGGAGCTAATTGTGGAAATCTACGAAGCATTTACAAAAATCGCAGGCGATGTGCTTAAGCAAGCGCATGCGACGGTATATACAGCTCGTCTTTTGAATGACGCGGAACTGGCAGAGGTTGCAGCACAGTTTGGCGGATTGACAGGCAAAACTATTATTGCTGATCAAGTTGTAGAGCCTGCCCTTCTGGGTGGAGTGAAGGTCCGCATTGGCGACCGCCTTTACGATGGCAGCTTGTCCGGCAAGCTTGAACGGTTAGAAAAACAGTTAAAATCTAAAGCACTGTAGATAGGGGTGAGCGAATTGAGTATCAGACCTGATGAAATCAGCACGCTGATTAAGCAGCAGATCGAACAATATAAATCCGAAATTCAAGTCGTGGATGTTGGCACCGTTATTAGCATCGGTGACGGTATCGCTCGCGTTCACGGTTTGGAAAATGCGATGCAAGGCGAATTGCTCGAATTCTCCAACGGTGTTGTCGGCATGGCATTGAACCTTGAAGAAAGCAACGTCGGTGTCGTTATTCTCGGTCCTTACAAGGACATTCGTGAAGGCGATCAAGTAAAACGTACAGGCCGTATCATGGAAGTTCCAGTTGGCGAAGAGCTGCTGGGCCGCGTCGTGAACCCGCTTGGACAGCCGCTTGACGGCAAAGGTCCAATCAACACGAAGCATTCCCGTCCGGTTGAATCTCCAGCTCCAGGCGTTATCGACCGTAAATCGGTTCATGAGCCTATGCAAACAGGTATTAAAGCGATCGACGCTATGGTTCCAGTTGGCCGTGGCCAACGTGAGCTTATTATCGGCGACCGTCAAACAGGTAAAACAGCTATCGCAATTGATGCGATCATCAACCAAAAAGGCAACGGCGTTAAATGTATTTATGTCGCTGTCGGCCAAAAGCAATCCACTGTTGCTAACGTTGTAGAAACGCTTCGCCGTCATGGCGCTTTGGAATATACAATCGTTGTAACTGCGGGCGCTTCCGAGCCAGCTCCACTCTTGTTCCTGGCTCCTTATGCAGGCTGCTCGATGGGCGAATACTTCATGTATAAAGGCGAGCATGTACTCGTTATTTACGATGACTTGTCGAAACAAGCGGCAGCATACCGTGAGCTTTCCTTGCTGCTTCGCCGTCCACCGGGTCGGGAAGCTTACCCAGGTGACGTATTCTATCTTCACTCCCGTTTGCTTGAGCGCGCAGCTAAGCTGAGCGATGCAAGAGGCGGCGGTTCCTTGACTGCCCTTCCTTTCATCGAGACACAAGCTTCTGACGTATCAGCATACATCCCGACGAACGTTATCTCGATTACTGACGGTCAAATCTTCCTGGAAGCAGACCTGTTCTACTCCGGTCAACGTCCAGCGGTTAACGTTGGTATCTCGGTATCCCGTGTCGGCGGTTCCGCACAAATTAAAGCGATGAAAAAGGTTGCCGGTACGCTCCGTCTTGACCTTGCGGCTTACCGTGAGCTTCAAGCGTTCTCGCAATTCGGTTCCGACCTTGATAAATCAACGCTTGCCCGTCTGAACCGTGGTGCTCGCACAATGGAAATCCTGAAACAAGGCGTTAACCAGCCGATGCCGGTTGAGAAGCAAGTTATCTCGATCTACTCCGCGGTTAAAGGCCATCTGGATGAAATTCCGGTTGCCGACATTTTGCGCTTTGAGAAAGAATTCCTGGCGTTCCTCGATTCCAATCACCCGGAAATCGGCAATTCGATCCGCGATACGAAGGATCTGGTTGCTGACAACGAGAAAGCCCTTGTTGATGCGATCAACAAATTTAAGAAAAGCTTTGCCGTAACGGCTTAATTTTGGAGCTTGCGAGGAACGATAGGTTCCTCTAAGTTCTTATATATGCTGCTCGTACCAATCATTAGGCTTCGCAGCCATCCCTTATAGCTTGCGTGGCTCTATATCCGAGCTTGCTTACAGGAAAGCTGCGAGGCAACAAAGGCGGGTGAAACCAAATGGCTAAAGGTATGCGCGATATTAAACGCGAAATCAAGAGCAAACAAAATACGAAGCAGATTACGAAGGCGATGGAAATGGTCGCGGCTTCCAGGCTGAGAAGAGCGCAGGAAGCTGCACAGGCATCCCGCCCGTACTCTGAGAAGCTGAAGGAAGTTGTGGCTAGCATCGCTGCTGGTACGAAAGACGTTAAGCACCCGATGCTGGAAACCCGTCCGATCAAAAAGACAGGTTATCTTGTCATCACGTCTGATCGCGGTCTGGCAGGCGGCTACAACGCCAACGTGCTTCGTAAGGTAACGGACACGATTCGCACCAAGCATAAGTCGAACGACGATTTCGTATTGTTCGTCATCGGCAAGAAGGGCCGGGATTATTTCCGCCGCCGCAATATGCCGATCGTAGAAGAGGTAACCGGTCTTCCGGATGCTCCTACGTTTGCTGACATTAAAATCGTTGCTTCAACAGCAGTTCAGAAATTTGCCGACGGCACTTTTGACGAGCTGTACGTGTATTACAATAAATTCGTTAATGCCATTACCCAAATTCCTACGGAAATGCGCCTGTTACCGCTTGATTCGGTAGACGGAAGCGCAGCTTCTACAGCAGCTTACGAATACGAGCCATCGCCGGAAGGCGTGCTGGAGGCATTGCTGCCTAAATATGCGGAGACGCTTATTTACAGTGCATTGCTGGACGGCAAGGCAAGTGAGTTCGGTGCTAGGATGACGGCTATGGGCAGTGCGACGAAAAATGCGACGAAGATGATCAGCGGTTTGACGCTTACGTACAACCGTGCTCGTCAAGCGGCAATCACACAGGAAATTTCCGAGATCGTTGCAGGAGCAAATGCTCAATCTTAGGTAACACACTACGCTGGCAGAAGCCCTGATAGAGGCTGCTCCGCCAGCTAGTAACAAGAAGGAACCAGGAGGGAATACCATGAAAAAAGGACGCGTTGTATCCGTCATGGGTCCGGTCGTCGATCTAGAGTTCGAACGCGGCAACCTGCCGGAAATTTTGAACGCTGTCAAAATCGAGAAGAAGGGCGAAAATGGCGGTGTAGATATTAATCTGACGCTTGAAGTCGCTGTTCACCTCGGTGACAATAAAGTCCGTGCTGTAGCGATGAGCACAACGGACGGTCTTGTACGCGGTACTGAAGCCATTGATACTGGCGCTCCAATCACGATTCCGGTTGGCGCTCCAACACTTGGCCGTGTATTTAACGTACTGGGACAACCGATCGATGAAGCTGGCGATGCTACTTCTTCAATCAATCTTCCTATTCACCGTGAAGCTCCTGCTTTCGACGAATTGTCGACACAATCGGAAATTCTCGAAACAGGAATTAAAGTTATCGACTTGCTGGCACCATACGCAAAAGGCGGTAAAATCGGCCTCTTCGGCGGCGCGGGCGTAGGTAAAACGGTAACGATTCAAGAGCTGATCAACAACATCGCACAAGAGCACGGCGGTATTTCCGTATTCGCAGGTGTTGGTGAGCGTACGCGTGAGGGTAATGACTTGTACCACGAGATGAAAGACTCCGGCGTACTTAGCAAAACAGCAATGGTATTCGGACAAATGAATGAGCCGCCAGGCGCACGTCAGCGTGTAGCTCTAACGGGTCTGACAATGGCTGAATATTTCCGTGATGAGGAAGGCAAAGACGTGCTTCTGTTCGTCGATAACATCTTCCGTTTCACACAAGCAGGCTCCGAGGTTTCGGCCCTTCTAGGCCGTATGCCTTCCGCGGTAGGTTACCAGCCAACGCTGGCAACTGAAATGGGCCAACTGCAAGAGCGTATTACTTCAACGAAAAAAGGTTCGGTTACATCGATCCAAGCGATCTATGTACCTGCCGATGACTATACGGATCCAGCTCCAGCAACGACGTTTGCCCACTTGGATGCAACGACTAACCTCGAGCGTAAAATTTCCGAGATGGGTATTTTCCCTGCGGTAGATCCACTTGCTTCATCTTCCCGTATCCTTAGCCCGGATATTCTTGGCGAAGAGCATTACAATGTAGCTCAAGGCGTTAAGAAAATTCTTCAACGTTATAAAGAGCTTCAAGATATTATCGCGATTCTTGGTATGGACGAGCTGTCCGAGGAAGATAAATTGACCGTTGCTCGCGCACGTAAAATTCAACTCTTCTTGTCCCAGCCGTTCCACGTTGCCGAGCCTTTCACAGGCATCAAAGGTAAATATGTACCAGTTAAAGAATCCGTGCGCAGCTTCAAAGAAATTCTCGAGGGCAAACATGACGACCTTCCGGAAGAAGCTTTCCGGTATGTAGGTGTGATTGAAGAGGCCGTGGAGAAAGCCAAAACGCTGTAGTAGCGAAAGGCGGGAGGAATCCACATGAGTACCTTTTTGGTAGAAGTCGTTACTCCTGAGCGTAAAGTGTACGCGGAGAATGCGAATATGATTAGTGTAAAAGGTGTTGAAGGTGAGCTAGGCATATTGCCAAACCACATTCCACTCGTAACACAGCTTCGTATTGCACCAGTTGTAATCAAGCGCGATGGAAAAGTTGATGTTATTGCTGTAAATGGTGGTTTTATCGAGGTTCGTAAAGATAAAATCGTTATTTTGGCGGAAAGCGCCGAGCTTGCGACCGATATTGATGTTGATCGTGCGAAGGCAGCGAAAGCACGCGCGGAGCAGCTTCTGTCTGCCAAACGCGATGAGATCGATTTCCGCCGTGCGGAGCTTGCTTTGCAGCGTGCAATGAATCGTATCGGCATAGCGCATAAATAATATTTGTTACCCAAACACCGTTAATGTCCTGTAAGAGGCGTTAGCGGTGTTTTTTGTAAATAAAACAGCAGGGAGGAGCCCTCCACTATGATTGATATTCATACACATATTCTTCCTGGTATTGATGATGGTGCGGCCCGCCTAGAGGATTCGCTTGCGCTGGCAAGAGCGGCTGCTGCCGAGGGAATCAGAACCATTATCGCAACCCCCCATCACCATAACGGTCGTTATGTGAATCCGGCTCAAGTTGTAGAGGAGCTGACCCGTACGCTCAATAAGCTGCTGCAGGAGCTGGACATTCCGCTTGTTGTACATACCGGACAAGAAGTGCGGCTGCATCAGGACCTGTTGGACCATTGGCGGGAGGGAAGCTTGCTGACGCTAGCGGGTTCATCCTACATGCTGCTGGAGCTGCCTTCCTCCCATATTCCTAAAAATACGGAGCAAACCGTCTATGAGCTTGGATTGCTTGGCATTCAAGTGGTGTTCGCTCATCCAGAGCGGAACGCAGCTATCATTCAGCAGCCTGAGCGGCTGGCTGAGCTTGTACGGTTGGGGGCATTTGGCCAAGTGACGAGCCATTCCTTGCTTGGCGCTTTCGGCAAGACGGTAGAGCGGGCTTCCTGGAAGCTATGTGAAGCGGGCCTCATTCATCTTGTGTCCTCTGATGCGCATCATGTGGAGCGCAGAGGCTTTAGGTTGAAGGAAGCTTATGACCGGATACAGAAAATGATGGGCACGGAGTGGTCGGACTATTTTCAGCAAAATGCTGCTTCGCTGTTAAGGGGCGATGCTCTTGCTGATGCACCAGAGTGGCAAGGCGGGGCAGTGGCAAATCGCTGGCAAGCATTGAAAGCTTTTTTCAAGAAATAAGCGTTTTTTCGTTTATCTATATCAAATGAGCCTTTTGAACTAATCATTCAATTTAATGAGTAAACCAATCAATTGTACGGAATTCGTACAGATGATTGGTTTTTTTTCACTCATGTCACATTTAAATCAACAATTTTGGTTATAAAAGCTAACATTCTCCTAGGAAAACGGTTCAAATGTATGTTAATATACTTTACATACAAGAAAATTAAGGAAGGGCATAGGGGGAGTGCGTATGTTTGATTGGCTAGGTACAAGGACGGGGTTTCCACTGTGGGTATCATGGAAGCTCAATTCTGGCATTAAGGAAGATGTCGAGCACATTTTCGAAGGCGTTGCAGATACTCGCAAAGAGCTGCTGCTGCAATGGGCGGATGAGTATTGGGGGCATATGGAGCGCCTGTCGAATCAATTGTCGGATGGCCTATCCGCATTGCAAGCTGCTGCATTTTCTAAGGACCAGCAGAAGTGGATAGCTCCTTTGCTCGAACGATCCTATGCGAGGGGTATGGATTTTACGGAGCTGTTCCTCCTAGACAACCACAATCATGTAGCTCACTCCACCTATCCCACCCATATAGGCACCCATTATGGAGAGGGCAGCGCGCTGTCTCCGGGCATGCAGTATTCCCAAGAAGGCGCTTCAGCAGGCAGCCGCTGTTTTTTTGGTCCTTACGAAGACGGGATTACACTTAAGCTAGGGGCCCGAACCTCCTCTTTTCACGACAAAATGACGATTATGTTCATGCAGCCGCTGCTTGTGAACGGCAGCCGGGTCGGAACGTTATGCGGGAGAGTGCCTAATGATGTGCTGGGCGATTTGATCCAGCGCGAGTCAGGACATGTCTATCCGGATTCGGGCGATAATTATTTGTTTATGGCCGAGCCTAGTTTGCAGCGTAATATCGTACCTGGTACAGCGTTATCCCGCAGCCGTTTTGAGGACCGTACGTTCACTCATGGCGAAAATCTAAAGGATGGCGTAACGACAGACTGGGGTACCGTGTCGATTAAGGAGCATACCGAGCTGGAAATTGTTTTCACCGATCCGGCAACGGGGGAGCTGCATCCTGGCGTCGCAGGAACCATTCGCAATGGCAGCAATTTATTCGCTCAGTTTCCTGGCTACTCGGATTATCGCCATATTGCCGTCATCGGCAAAGGCGTCACTTTCCGAATGCCGCATTGCCCTGATCTATGGGGGATGATGTGCGAGGGCGATCTGGAAGAGGTGTATCGGCTGCGCAGTATTGGCTGGCGGCAGCGCAAGCTGCAAATGTATGCAGCGCTGCTGCAAAGCGTTCTCACGTTTCTGCTTGCTTCTCTAGTCATTGGCTATATGCCGCTATGGGGAGCAGCAGCTGTGCTTGGCGGATTTAATTTGCTGTTCGGTGTTTTGTTTGCGATGTCGGTGCAGCGCAAGGAATCGCAGCGGGTAACTGGGCATCTAGAGCGGATTAATCGTTTTATTCGCATTAATGCCGAGGGGAAGGGTGATTTGACCCAGCGGCTGTCGACGAAAGAGTTCGATTGCGACGAGACGCAGGAGCTGGCAAAATGGATTAACAATATGATCGATTCACTCGAAGGCATTATGCTGCAGGTGAAGCTCACCGCTGCCGAGGTGCTGAGCAGCCAGTCCGTCATGAATGAGTCGTCTGCCCATACCGCCTTGTCAACGGAGCGTGTAGGCAGCAAGGTGGGCCATATGATTGGCAGCATTCGTCACCAGCTGAAGGATATCGACAAGGCAAAAAATGCTGCGGGTGAAATGCGCGATACGCTATCTGTACTGGAGCGCCAAGCGGCAGAGCAAATTGCGGTGGCGCAAACCGAGGTTGGCCGCATTGGGGAGAAGATGCAGCATATTTCCACCAAGGTAGAAGATACGAACGGTACGATTCGCAAGTTCATGAAGACGGTGGAGGAAATTCGCGATGTGCTTCAAGTAATCGAGGAAATATCGTCGCAAACCAATTTGCTGGCACTTAATGCTTCTATTGAAGCGGCGCGTGTTGGCGAGCAGGGCCGAGGCTTCGCGGTCGTTGCTTCCGAAATCCGCAAGCTGGCGGACTTGACGAAGAAATCGACAGAGGAAGTGCACGGCATTACGCGGCAAATTTATTCAGAAGCCGAGCAGGCCTATCATTCAATGGACGAGGGTACGAAGGTTGTAGAAGAGGGTACTGATCTCGTTGCTGCTGCAGCCCGCACCCTGCAATCGGCGCAGGCGGACGATCAGCGCAAAACGCAGGTTGTAGAGGAAGTGGTAAAACTGATGGAGCAAATTGCCGAAGTCAGCTTGCAAAACCGCTCGGTTTCCTCTGATGTGGAAGGACAAGTGCAGGAGTTGATTGTGGAGATGGACAACGTTCGCCATACCTCAACGAATGTCGAATCTATTACAATGCTGCTTCAACAGCTCGTGGGCCAATTCAAATTAACAGAGTCTAGAGTCAGATAGTGGCCCAGCCCAGAGCGTCCCGATAACAGAATAGTAGAGTGGAAAAAGGCTTGCAAATCGCGGATTACAGCGGTTTGGCAGGCCTTTTTGCTGGGGGTGCACCTAAAACTCCATCATAGACGGTAGTGGGAGCATTTGTTATAATTGTAACTATTATTAGATTAGAAAAGCAGCAAAATTCAACCCTTTTTCATCAGATAGTTGAAGGTGACGCCAAGGGGACGATAACGCCAGGTTAAGCAGGCATGCATTGGCGAGGCAAATCCCTTTTTACAAGGACCGACGCTTATGATTAGCTCGGTCCTTTTGTGTTAAACTTAGGAGAGGGAGAGTGCGGTTCATTGTTTAATGGATGGTTTACGGCAGAAACAACCGCGTTCTTCCTTTATTCGGCCCTTGTTGTGACGGGCTCTATCATTATGATTCATGCCAGAATGCTGCCTAGGCTGGCTCTGGGCGTAGTGTTGACGATTATTGGAAATTCAGGGCTGCTCGTCCGGCTAGATGCCGGTCTGATTGCGCTTTTTCAGGCACTTCTATATGTGGGTACAATGGGAATTTTGCTAGGGTCAGAGATTAGGAGGCATTCGGAAATAGGCCGGCATAACCGGTCGATTGGAATCGCTTCCCGCGAAATGGCAGCTGCTGCAGGCATTCCGTTTTTGCTCGCTATTCTGATGTATGTCATTTTGAAGCTGCCCTATTCTGGCGAAGAAATGCCGCTGCTCCCTGCCCATTTGATGACAGCGGCGACGCTGATGGCTATTGGGGTGTACGGGGCAATTGTCAAAAGAAATTCATTGGTGGCCTTGCTGTGTGTAAGTATCATTTTATGCGGAGCCCAGTTGAACATTGCTGCTTTAAGCTTATATGTACATGGAATAGAGGAAGGGCTTGGAACTCTTCCTTTGGTGGTTTTTTTCGCGCAGGCTTCAATTGGAGCGGCCGTATTAATTGTATTATACAAACGAGACTCCACCACCTCTAATCATGAATAATAGTTAAACAGGAGGTGATCGTAGCAGATGCAAATGTATGCTGAGGCTGCTTTTCTTATTCCGCTGCTGCCGCTAGCTTCTTTTTTGATCCTGCTGGCGCTTGGCCGAGGGTCTCATTCTGCTGGCGCCTGGGTTGGAACAGGAGGCGCAGCTGCTTCGCTGCTGTTGTCGCTTCTGGTATGGATTGAGCGGTTCCGCTATAGGGCAGTCGATTATAATGATAGCTTTAACTGGATTTCGATAGATCGGCTTACGCTGCGAATTGGATTTGAGGTTACTAACATGAGCGCGCTGCTGCTGGTAGGTGTCAGCTTGCTGAGCATGTTGGTTCATATTTATGCCGCTGGTTATATGAAGAAGGATGAACGCTTGACGGTGTTCTACAGTTATATGTCCTTATTCACCTTCTCGCTGCTGGCACTCACTCTCGCAGATAACGTACTGGCGTTTTATTTGTTCTGGGAGCTTGCCTCCGTCAGTCTATTTTTATTGTTTGGTTTCTGGTACGCGAAGAGCGCGGCGCGTGCGGCTGCCAAGAAAGCTTTTATTATGATGCGTTTAGCGAGTGCGGGATTGCTGCTTGCAACGCTGATGCTGTTTTGGTTTATGCCGGAGCATGCGCTTGATTTTGCTGCTATACATAACGTTTTTGAAGGGCAATCCGGTGCGATTGCGAAAAATATAACAGCATTGATCGCAAGCTTGCTGCTGCTTGCGGCGGCAGGAATGGCTGCGCAGTTTCCGCTCTACGCTTGGCTGCGCAGTGTCGAGCAGGCTCCTGCTCCAGCGAGCGCGCTGCTGCAAGGAGCAGGCATGATGGCAGGAGCGCTGCTTCTGTCCAAAACGACAGAAATCTTCCAATCGGCTCCAGCCGTAACGGACGCGGCGCTTTATATTGGCGCTGCGACAGCGGTTTATGCTGCTGCCAGGGCGCTAATGGAGCGGAATGTGAACAAAATATTGATTTATTCGACAATCAGCCAGCTAGGTATCGTTCAGCTTTCGCTCGCCCTCGGTGCCGCCACAAGCAGCATGCTTTATGTGCTAGTCCATGCGATTTGCAAAACGCTGCTTGTATTGGCAGCAGGCCAACTATTGAAGGCAGTTGGAACAGCGGATATAGGGAGCATGGGTGGTTTGCGCAAGCATATGCCGCTTGCAGCGTGGACGTTTTTCATTGGCGGTGTGGCTTTATGCGGCATTCCCCCGCTCACGGGCTTTTGGCTGCAGCAGTCGATTTGGGCGGAAGCATCAGAGCGGAATCTATTGTGGCTGGCTGCAATTATGCTTGTACTGCTTTTGACCGCGGCTTATATGTCCCGCATGTATTTTCTTATATTTGAAGGGAAGCCGCGTTCAACTGCAACGGCCATGCTTGATCAAGGCCATAAGCGTTCGCGCCTTATGAGCTATTCGATATTTGCGCTTGCCGCGATCGTTGTCCTTTCAAGCTTCTTTCAATTGGTCTGGGGCAGCTTGCCTGAACGATGGCTCGATGGGGAAGCGGCTGGCGCGCAAGGCAATATGTCCTTAGCATCAATGCTGGCCGCTACTGCAATCCTTCTAGGTGGCGCTTGGCTCGGATGGCTCAAAAACAAACGTGAGGCGAACGCGACGGGCACTGGCCCAAATCAGCTGAAGGATGCTTCTGCTGGATGGGCGGCAGGCAAAGCGAGTGCGATCAAGCAGCCGTTTGCCGCTGCCGGTGAGGCATTAGCGGCGATTGAACATGCGATGGGCATGCCGCTCCAGCTGGCGGCTCGACTGTTGTATGCGATCGGGAGGCTGGCTGTTAGCTGGAGCCTTCGCAGTACGATTCGGGGAATGGGACTAGCGATCATTTTTGGACTGGTCATCACGATCATCATCATGGCTGCAAAGGGGGAGTGGTAAAATGGCATTTTTGACAGAGCTGCCGCTTTTGTCTTTAATGTGGCTGGCCCCTGCTGCCGGCATGCTGCTTATCCTGCTCACGCCATCCGGTCAAGGAAGAGCGATGCAGTCGCTTGCCGTGCTTGCGGCACTGCTCCCGCTGCTTTTCGCTGCTTTTTTATATGCGGCATTTAATCAACAGCAAGGGGGCGGCGCTTATACGGAGCAGTATACGTGGATTGAGATTCCGCTCCCTTTTGCTTCAACTGTAGGACAAGTATATAGCGAAGCAAAATTATCCTTTTCCTACACGGTTGCGGTAGACGGGCTATCGCTGCCGTTGCTGCTTGCCGCCGCGCTGGTGACGGGGCTCGCTGCTGTGACCGCTGTTCAGCTTAGGAAGCGGCGCAAAGCGTTTTATTTTTGGCTGCTGTGGCTGGAAGCTTCACTGCTGGGGCTTTTTATCGCCAGGGATGTTTTGCTGTTTATCGTATTTTTACAGGCCGCGCTGATCGCTCTTTATTTTCTGCTGGGCATATGGGGCAATCCGGACGGCGAGCGGACGGCGAATCGGCTATTGGCTGGGGCAGGGCTAGGTTCTGTGCTGCTGCTTGTCGTATTCCTTATTTTGACCTGTACGGCGGGCCTTCGTATTGAAAAGGCTGGCGAGCAGCTTCATGCGGTATACAGCGGATCATACGGCGGAATCGCCCGTGGGCTGCTTGCAGGAGAGACGGCAATGAGCCAAGAGGTGCCGGATGGGAGAGCGGCAGCCGCAGCGCCATTGTCCGAAGGTGTGAAGATGGCGCTGTTTATTTTGCAGCTTATCGGCTTCGGTTTGTTTATGCCGCTTCTGCCATTTCATACATGGCTAATGAAAGCGCAGGCCAGCGCACCAATACCGGTCGCAATGATTATTTCGGGTCTGCTTCCGGCCGCCGGGTCGTATGGACTGCTGCGCTATGGCGTATTTTTGTTTCCAGAGCAAGCGGAGAAAATGGCCTCGGCTCTTGCTGTTCTCGGCATTATTCAGCTTCTGTACGGGGCTTTGCTGGCTCTGCGCCAGACGGATATGAGGCAGCTGCTTGCTTATGCCTCGCTTAGCCAAATGGGATTGATTTGGCTTGGAATTGCCGCCTTTAATGAGACAGGGCTGCAGGGGACGATCTTTCAGCTCATGGCGGGCAGCTTATGCTTTGCCCTGTTATGGCTCGTTGTCGGCAGCTTGCAGGAGCGAGCTAAAACAACGGCAATTTCCGAGCTTGGCGGCTTGGCCCGCTCGCTTCCGTTTATTTGCGGCATTTTCATGGCCGCGGGGCTGTCGATTATCGGCATTCCCGGCTTGGCTGGCTTTCCCGGGATTTTACTGTCGCTGCTCGGCTTATTCGATTCGCTGCCATGGCTCGCTGCTGCCGCAATACCGGGAATCGTACTCACTGCCGCTTATATGCTGCGAGGACTGCTGAGCGTAAGCTTCGGGCCGATTGATGAGCGGCATGCGGCATTCAAGGATGCCCGCCTTATTGAGGCAGCGCCGATGATTATCTTGCTTGCTTTTATCGTGCTGCTCGGCTGCTTCCCGTCATTTTTGACCGATACGGTGCAGCAAAGCATTACGGGGCTTTATAGTCAATTGCTGGCAGGCAGGATGGAGGGATAGCTCATGACAAATAGTGAAGCGCTGGGTTCGCAGTTTTGGTTAGGTACGGTGCAGCTTATTCCTGAGCTGCTCCTCCTTTTGCTGCTGATTACACTTGCTGCTGGCCCCCGGTTTCGCTTGTGGCACCAAGCGGGACCGGCGCCAGGGTGGTTGACACTGCCTTGGCTGGTCGTCGTATTTGCAGCGGCCTTATGGCGGATGGTAGCGAACGGCACAGAAGCGGCGATAGCGATTGCCGAGGGCAGACAGCCTGGCGGAGTGGCGGGAATCCCCTATCTGGGCTTAAATGCGGAAAGCTTCATGTTTTTGCTGGTCATGGCGGGAGCTATCATAGCGGTGCTGCTCAGTCTGGGAGAAGAGCGGGAGCAGCGTATTAACGTTTATTTATATATTCCTGCTGCGCTGCTTGGCATACGTTTGCTGCTTGCGCCTTCCAATCTTATTACGCTCTATGTGGGACTTGAGCTATTTAGTTTGGCGGCATTGAGCCTGATTTTGGCCACGTTGAAAAAGCGGCATAAGCATTTGTCTCGGCCTGAACGCCCGGCAGTGCGCTTCTCGGCCCGTTCTGGCGTTGGAACTGCCCTGCTGCTGTTCGGCATGTCTTATCTTTATGGCTTGACTGGCGAGATGGACTTAGCTGCTATTCGTGCATCCATTTCTGATATGCAGTCGTATGCTTCGCTTGCATACTTGGCCATTTTGCTCATGGCATGCGGTTTGGGCGTAAAAGTGGCGGCCCTGCCATTTAGCATTTGGATGTCCAACGAGAATGGAAAAAACACGGGCTTTCCTTATACGGCTGGCGCGATGTTTCTAGTAGTAGCAGGCCAAGGCGCAGCTGCGGCTGCATTGTATCATCTGCTCCATGAAACGGAGATAGTCCAGCTATTGGGTTTAAACAGCGCTTATATCGGCTTGCAGGCAATTGCAGCCTGCCAAATCGCTTGGGGCACATTCGCGATGCTGAGGCAAAAGCAGGCTGCTAACCTATTAGGCTGGGCGAGCGCCATCAATAGCGGCTATTTGCTTGTTCCGGTCGCACTTAGTCTTGCACCCGCTCATAGCAGCTTATTCGCACCGCTCGGCTATCAATTCGCTGTGCATATGCTGGCCATGTTTGGGGCTACAGCTATTTTGGCAGCTGTTCGGGAAGCGACAGGGCATGGAAAGCTCAGCGGTCTGGCTGGTTTGTATCATCGGTCGCCTTGGCTTGCGGCAGCGATGGCTGTTTTCGTGCTGTCGCTTGCAGGCTTGCCGCTAACGGGCGGCTTTTTTGCCAAAGTGTATATATGGCTGGGCAGCGTTGCAGCAGAGGCCTATTGGCTGCTGGGCATTATGGCTGTATGCAGCCTCGTTGCCGCGTATGCTTATTTCGGCTTTATCCGGCAAATGTTCATGAGAACGGGCAGCGACGAGCGTGCGCTTTCGCTTCCGTTTGCCGCATCTGTAGGCATTGCTATTTGCGCCGTCGCACTTGTCGTGCTGGGCTTGTTCCCAGGCTTGTTAATGAAGTAAACAGCCCCTGATTGGAAGGAGCCCAATAGGGTAAGAAAACAATATGGATTCAGAAAGCTGGGCCTTTGGTCGCTATATTAAACCGGAACAAGGACAAGCCTGCTCCAAGCGCGAAAGTTAATGGGAGAGATAGCAGATCCAACAGTATGCGAATGAGAGATTTAGCAGATACAACGGCAAGCAACAGGTTAAGGTGCAATGGAATATGAAGCAATGTGATGATGTAGGTAGGGATAAGTAAACGGAATTAAGTGCGAATATAAGTGCGGAAGTTAAGTGCGGATGTAAATGCGAGAATTGCATGAATCGTAAGTGAGAATGCCAAGTGCGGATGTAATTGCAAGAATTATACGAATGGTAAGTACGAATGCCAAGTGCGGATGATTAGGTATAAATGATAAGAGCGAATGATATGCACGAATGAAAAGTGTGAATGAAAAGTACAAAAGATAGGCACGAGAAAAATACGAATGCAAAGGCAGAATAAATAACATGAAGTTTAATCATGGTAGGTTCCGCAGTTTGCGCCGCCAGCTTGCTGCGCTGCTGGCGGTTATGTTGCTCTGCGGCGTTGTATCCGCCGCAGAGCCTTGGGCGGCGGAGCGTATTGACGCCGCCCCAAGTGCAAAAGAGGAGCCGCCGCAAAGCTGGCTCCTCAAATGGAGCGACCCCGCGCAAGCAGCTGAGCTGCGCGGGACGCTCGTGATCCGCCGCCAGGCTGAGGCGGCGGTCGATGTTGTACGTCCGGCCGAAGCATCGGCGGACGTCGAAGCATGGCTGCGCCGGCTGCGAAGCACGCCGGGCGTCGAATACGTGTACCCGAATGGACGGGTACACGCCTTAGAGCTGTCCGCCGCACCGCAGGCGGACGACAGCCCTCCAGCCGAAGCTGCCTCCGGCGAGGCTTCGGCCCTTACAGCCGCCGCCGCGAAGGCAGCGGCGGCCAACGATCCCGAGCTTGCGAAGCAAAGCTATCTCAAGCAGATCGGCGCGCTAGCCGCTTGGAAAACCGTGCGCGAGCAAACCGCGCTGACGATCGCGATTGTCGATACGGGCATCGATCTCGACCATCCCGATCTCAAAAAAAATCTCGTCCCCGGCATCAACTTGATCGACACGGATACGCCGCCTGAGGACAATAACGGCCACGGGACAAGCGTGGCTGGAGTAATTGCTGCTTCCGGCAACAATGGCATTGGCGTATCCGGCATTTTGTGGAAGGCGAAGCTGATGCCGATCAAAGCGCTTGATCATAATGGCGATGGGACAGAGCAGGATTTGGGCGAAGCGATTTTGTATGCGGTGCGCAAGCAGGCCAAGATCATCGTGCTCTCCGTGGGATTATACCGTTATTCTCCTTATATGCAGGACATTGTAAATTATGCAGAGAGCAAAGGGGTGCTGCTGGTAGCAGCAGCGGGCAATGATGGACAGACGCTAGGAAGTATGGCAGCTGTAAAATATCCCGCCGCCTATTCGACGGTGCTGGCAGTTGGCGGCGTAAAAGCGGACAATTCGCCGGATTTGCGTTCGAATCCCGGTACGGAGCTGGATTTGTCAGCGGCCTGGAATGTGTATACGACAGCAGTAGGCGGGACCTATAAGAAAGAAGAGGGCACGTCGATGGCCGCCCCTCAGGTAGCAGCAGCGGCGGCACTCATCTGGGCCCGTTATCCGAAGCTCAAAACGTATCAAGTCAGGGAGCTGCTGCGCCAAACGACGCGCAACATTGGCGGCTCGGGCTTCGATAATCGTACAGGCTATGGGCTGCTGCAAATCGATAAAGCGCTGAGCACACCTGTTATAGCCGATGGTTTTGAGCCGAATGATACGAGGGCCACAGCTGCCTTTCTCCCCTTGAACAAGCAAATATCCGCCGTACTCAATACGGGCAAGGATATCGACTGGTACACCGTGGAGGCGCCATATGACGGCAAGCTCACGATGAAGTACCAATCACTGACTGAATCAGGGGCCGCGATTCCGCCTATTCGGCTGCTGCATTATGTGAATGGTGTCCAGAAAAATACTTATACGACGAAGCTTGCCAGCGGCAATGCCGAGTTCACGGTAAAAAAAGGGACCCAAAAAATAGGCGTCCAGTTCATGAACAGCGATAATGCAGCCCGTCAGCCCTATTTGCTGGACTCCTCTTTTATTATGAAACCTGATGCTTATGAATCGAATGACCAGACGTACGAAGCGTTCGCTTTGTCGCCGCGCAGCCAGACGGTAGTGGGCAATTTCCATCAGAAGGCGGATCGCGACTGGTATGCGATTACCTTCAAGCAAAGCGGCACGCTGCGGCTTACCTTGGAGGGGAATACGGCGCGAATCGATCCGGGCCTTGCCGTTCAGCGGGCCGGACAGTCGCTTCGAACCTATGATGAGGAGTCGGAGGGCCAGGCAGAAATATCGCCAACATTGACAGTAACACCCGGGAAATATTATATTCGTGTGCATAATGCTATTTCGTCTGAGGCCAGCCCCGTCATTGGGCAATACACGCTGAAAATCAACTATGTGCCGAAATACGATGATCCTAATGAGCCGAATAATCAATATTACGAAGGCTTGAGCATACGCAGCGGCACAGAATATGTAGGGGTCATTGACAGCAGCACCGATGTCGATTGGTTCCAGCTGCGCCTCGCCCAAGCGAGCCAAATTGATTTGCAGCTGTTTAATGTTCCTTCAGGAAAGGTAATGCAAGTCATAGCATACGATAAAAAGCAGCAGCAGCTTTTTTCACAGAAAACAGGCAGCACAGGCAAGCTGGATGTGAAAAACAAGCGGCTTCCTGCGGGCGTTTATTATTTTAAACTGACAGCCAATGAGCCCTTCGACAAGCAATATTACCGTTTCAAGGTAACGGTCAAAACGTCCTTTGCCATCGCTCCTGCAATTACAGAGCAGCAGCTTCCGGCCAGCGAAGCGGGAGCCGATGAAGGACTCCGCATGTTTAGAGTGGAGGACCCTGCCGTGGAAAGCAGTGGAGAGCCATTTGCAAAAGAGCGGCTGCTCGTGCAATAGCTGAGTAAATGAGCAATCAAGCGGCACATGGGAACTTAAGGCGAACAAAAGGAGGCATCTGGAGCACAGATGGGTTTGACTCAGGATATGTTGAACAACATGCAGACAGCCACAGGAGTTACGGGACTGTTCTCCATCGTTGTAACGCTCGTTAGCATTGTACTTATATGGTTTATTATGCAGGAGCTGAAATGGGAAGCGTTTTTTGCATTTCCCCGCAGCCCCAAGGCTCGCATGTTTCAGGCGGTTATTGCGATCATACTGGGGCACGCTTTTGCCAGCTTCATTTTGGATTACTGGTCTTGGACGACAATGCTGAAGAGTTTTGTCGAATAACGAGAGCGGAATATGTTAACAATGGGTAGTACATGACGGACTTAAAATCCCGCCTGCTTCCGAACGCTATACAAGTGCGGGAATTTTGTTCCAGTATCAGGCAGGGCAACACCTAAAAGCATCGTTCAGCATAGGATGTTAGGGTCAGGATCGGGCTGCTTTAAATGCTGTTGTTACATGGAAATTTAAAGCTTGTCGATTAGTGTAGATAAGTGTTAATATGGAGTTTGGATTAAGACGGGAATTTTTCACTTTTAAACAATAATTTTAAAGCGAGAGACAGAAATTCAGTTCGCGGAGGGAACCATAAGATGACCAAAATTATCGTCCGCGGAGGCAAGCGTTTATCGGGAACGGTACGTGTCAGCGGTGCAAAAAATGCAGTACTCCCCATTCTAGCAGCCTCTTTACTTGCGACGGAAGGAGACAGCGTCATCTGTGACGTTCCCCTCCTCGACGATGTCATGACTATACAGAAGGTATTGGCATCATTAGGCGCAACGATATCGTATCAAGATACAACAATGAGAATTTCGGCGGGAACGATTGCTTCTTACGAGGCGCCCTATGAGCTGATTCGCAAAATGCGCGCTTCCTTCCTTGTTATGGGACCGCTGCTTGCACGGATTGGCAAGGTGCGTATTTCGCTTCCGGGCGGCTGCGCGATTGGAACACGTCCGATTGATCAGCATTTGAAAGGCTTCGAAGCGATGGGAGCGGAAATTACGCTCGGACACGGCTTCATTGAAGCAAGCACAAGCACGCGTCTTAAGGGCGCAAAAATATATCTCGACGTAGCAAGCGTAGGCGCTACTGAGAACATTATGATGGCTGCTGCACTCGCAGAAGGCACCACACTGCTTGAAAATGCTGCAAAGGAACCGGAAATCGTCGACCTCGCTAATTATTTGAATGCGATGGGCGCGAAGGTTCGCGGCGCAGGCACAGGCCTCATTCGCATTGAAGGCGTTGAAAGCTTGCATGGTGTGACGCATCATGTTATTCCTGACCGTGTAGAAGCGGGCACCTATATGATTGCTGCAGCGATTACAGGCGGCGACGTGTTTGTAGAAGGAGCAATTGGCGATCATTTGACACCGGTCATTTCCAAGCTGCAAGAGATGGGCGTGGAGGTGCTTGAGTCGGATAACGGCATTCGGGTTAAAGCGGATCATCCGCTGAAATCGGTAGACGTGAAGACGTTGCCGCACCCGGGCTTCCCGACGGATATGCAATCGCAAATGATGGCGCTGCTGCTCGTATCCGAGGGTACGTCGGTTGTAACCGAAACGGTATTTGAGAATCGCTTTATGCATGTGGAAGAATTCCAGAAGATGAATGCGCATATTAAGATCGAAGGCCGTTCCGCTATCGTTAGCGGAAATATGCCGCTAACTGGCGCGAAAGTATGTGCGACGGACCTGCGTGCAGGCGCAGCCTTGATCTGTGCAGCATTGCGTGCTGATGGCGAGACGGAAGTAACGGGCATCCACCACGTAGATCGCGGTTATGTAGATATTACAGGCAAACTGGCTTCGCTTGGAGCGCTTATTCACCGCGTTGAAGCGGAGGAGGAAGAGAAGCAGGCGGCTGTTGTGGAAAATGCACTTCAAGCTAAAGCGGTCGCTGCTGTAGAACAAGCGAAGGAAACGGCTGCTGTTATCGCAGCAGTTGAGCTGGATTCGGCTTCAAGCTTCAAGCGGGAGAAGGAAGCAACGGTTTTGAAGGTTCAGCCTACTTGGGCTTAACCCTTTAATAAGCATAAGAGCAGAGCTGTTTGCAGACGCGCCGGATGGGGCGATGTGAACGGCTCTTTTTTTGAGATTAAAACCTTATAAGCTGCTCTTTGACCCTACCCTGCCATTTCTTCTTAAAACGAGCGTTGCCATCTATAACGGGCAGCGCCGTTTGTATTTTAAATATAAAGATTGTTTTCGTGTGGTATGATGAAAGCATAATTTGTAAGCGTATAACTTTCTGGATAATGAGAAGGAGATTTTATGGCTACTATTCATGATGTCGCGAAGAAGGCGAAAGTATCGGTTACGACGGTCTCCCGCGTATTAAACAACAGGGGGTATATTAGCGAGACGACTCGCAATAAGGTGTTCCAGACGATGAAGGAGCTGAATTATCAGCCGAACGAGCTGGCGCGTTCTTTGCTGCGCAAGCAGTCCAATGTGATTGGGCTCATTATTCCGAATGTGGCGCATCCTTTCTTCGCTGAGCTGGCCAGCTATGTTGAACGTTATGCCTACGAGAACGGCTATAAAATTATGCTCTGCAACTCGCATCTTGATCCTGTGAAGGAGAAGGAATACATTGATATGCTCAAGCGCAACCGGGTAGACGGCATTATTATGGGCAGCCATACGCTTGAGGTTAAGGAGTACAAGGAGCTGCATTCCCCGATTGTGACGATAGACCGGCAGATTAGCGAGGAAATCCCGTTTATTTCATCGGACAATTACGAGGGTGGCCGGCTCGCGGCACAGCTGCTTGTAGACAAAGGGTGCAGAAAAATTGCGCATATTTGCGGGAATTTAGAGCTTCAGATGATGGCGAACCTGCGAACGGCTGCCTTTCGTGACGTGATGGCGGCAAATGAGATTGAGCCAATTATCATCCAGACGGATATGAACGTATTCGACGAGCAGCAGTACGAGCAGATTATGAGCCGCCTGTTTGCGGAGCATCCGGATATCGATGGTTTGTTTGCGACAAGCGATATTATCGCTTCCTTCGCGGTGAAGGAATGCCGCAAGGCGGGCAAGTCTATTCCGGAGCAGATCAAAATAGTAGGCTATGATGATGTGAGCGCGGCCAACTGGATAACGCCAGCGCTAACGACGATTCGCCAGCCGATTGCCGAAATCGGACGGATTGCGGTTGATTCAATCATCCGGCAAATGAACGATGAGCCGCTGGAGCACAGGTATGTTTTGGATGTCGAGCTGGTGGAGCGCCTGACGACTTAGGAGAAGCTGAAATCCCTTATACAGCAAGGGATTTTTATTTTTATAATGTAATGTCAATCGTTTGACATGTCAAACGATTGACATATTATTTTGCACCGACTATAATACGTTATGAAAGCGGTTTATAAATCGGTTCCAGCATAGAATATTTATCATTTAGAATCGGGGGACGAACGAATGAAATCTTGGAAAAGCTTGCAGGCTCTGCTCGTATCTTTGGTAATGGTTATCGTAGTAACGGCTTGCGGAGGCAACGCTGGCTCAACACCTACAGATTCATCCACAGCTGAAGGCGGCGCAACTAGTGGAAGTGCTTCAGGAGAGGTGAAAATTACGCTGCTGAATTCCAAAGGCGAAATTTTGACGCAGCTTGAAGATGCAGCAAAAGCCTTTAAAGAGGATTATCCAAACATTACGTTGGAAATTATTCCGGTTGCAGCAGGACAATCGCCATTTGAGAAAGCCTCAGCGTTGTATGCGGCGAACAGCCCATCGACCATTACGATGCTGGATACAGGGGATGTCGAGAAGTTCAAAGATCGCCTCCTTGATCTGAGCGGGGAAAAATGGATGTCCGATGCCGTTGACGGCAGCAATGACCTGACGACATTTGACGGTAAAAACTATGCGTTCCCTCTCTCGATAGAAGGCTACGGCTTTATTTACAACAAAGCGGTCGTAGATAAGGCGGTCGGAGGCAGCTTTGATCCAGCTGCCATTACGACGACGAAAGCGCTGGAAGATTTATTTAAAAAAATCGAAGCTTCCGGCACAAGCGCTTTAATCGTGTCGCCTATGGATTGGTCGCTTGGCGCCCACTATCTGCCACTTTCTTACGCAGGGCAATCAGCAGATAAAGCGGCAGTTAACCAGTTCATTGCCGATCTGAAGGCCGGCAGCGTAGACCTTGCTTCTAATAAGGTGTTTAACGGGCTGATGGATACATTCGACCTGATGAAGCAATACAATATTGATAAAGCTTCTCCTCTTGCAGGCACGTATGAGAGAGGGCCGGAAGTGCTTGGCAAAGGCGAGGTTGGCGTCTGGTTCCAGGGCAACTGGGCTTGGACGGAAATTAGCAGCTTTGATACGGCGAGCGGCGAATACGGTTTTCTGCCCGTACCAGTCAGCAACAACCCGGAAGATTTCGGCAACACGCAAATTTCCGCTGCTGTATCGAAACGCCTCGTAATAGATAAAGAGAAGAGCACACCCGAGCAGCAGGCAGCAGCCAAGACGTTTCTGGAATGGCTAGTTTATAAGGAGAAGGGCCAAGACTTCCTGGTCAATAAAGCAAGCATTATCCCTGCGTTCAAAAACATTACTCTTGAGCAGAAAAATGCACTGGCCAAGTCGATTCAAGCTTATATTACAAACGGCAAAATCGAGGAGTCGATGAGCGCGCTCCCAGCGGACCACTGGAGCAAGCTAGGCGCTTCGATGCAAAAATATTTAGCTGGGGCCGCTGACCGCGCCACCTTGGCGAAGGAAATTCAAGATTATTGGACTTCTGTAAAGTAGATTAAAGTAGACAAACAATCAACAGCTGCGAAGCGGAAGCAGTGGAGAAGCCCATGCGACTTGTCCATTGCTTCGCTTCCATGAAACGTTAGCGAGGGATAACGATGATATCGGAAAAAGGACGTTGGAGCCGCCTTCGGCTGCGGTTATTGTTCACCGGGCCCACCCTGTTTGCTTTTGCCACCGTTATGATTGTGCCTTTTCTGTACGGCATTTATTTAACGTTTACGGATTGGGACGGCATTTCCACAACGAGCACGATGGTCGGTTTTGAAAACTATGCCAGCGTGTGGAAAGACGCGGTGTTTTGGAAATCTTTTTATTTGACGCTTAAATATGTGTTTATCAGCGTGGCGCTCGTCAATGTGGTGGCCTTCTTGCTAGCCTATTTTTTATCAAGCGGCTTGAAGGGCCAGAGCTTTTTCCGGGCCGGATTTTTCATTCCAAATTTGGTCGGCGGCATTGTGCTTGGATTTGTATGGCAATTTATTTTCTCGAACGTACTCGTATCCATAGGACAAAAAGCAGGCATCTCCGTATTCGGCACGTCTTGGCTCGCTGATCCGGATAAAGCATTTTTGGCGCTTATTATTGTAACGGTGTGGCAATATGCCGGTTATATGATGGTTATTTATGTGGCGGGCCTCATGAATGTGCCGAAGGATATTATGGAGGCGGCCAGCATTGATGGGGCAACGGCATTCCGCAAGCTGCGGACGATGATTTTGCCGCTGATGGTGCCATCCTTTATCGTATGTGTATTTTTATCGCTGCAGCGCACGTTTATGGTTTACGATTTGAACCTGACGCTGACGAAGGGCGGACCGTTCAAAAGCACGGAAATGGTCTCGATGCATGTGTATGAGAAAGCGTTCCTCTCAAGAGATTATGGGGTAGGCCAGGCGGAAGCGCTTGTACTGTTCCTGCTCGTAGCGGGCATTACGCTATTGCAAGTGTATTTCAGCAAGAAGCTGGAGGTGGAGGCCTGATGAAGCGCTGGAAAGCCTCTATGGAATGGAGCAAGTTTATTGTTTTGCTGGTTGGCCTTGTGGCCTTCGTCTTTCCATTTATTTTGCTAATCGTCAATTCCTTTAAGGAAAATAAAGTGATCACCGCTTCGCCGCTTTCTCTGCCTGGCAGCTTCAATCTGGCGAATTACGAGTCGGCGTTTACGAAAATGAATTATGTATCCGCGTTTACGAACACGGTTATCATTACGGTGCTGAGCGTATTGCTCATCTCGGTGCTTGCGGCCATGACTGCCCATTTCTTTGTGCGAAACCAAAGCAAATTTAATCAATATACGTTTTTTCTGATGGTAGCCGCGATGATTATTCCGTTCCAGGCAATTATGATTCCGCTTGTGAAGGTGTATGGCAATCTGCATCTGCTGGATAACAAATGGACGCTGATTTATATGTATCTCGGCTTTGGAAGCCCGCTTGCGGTGTTCATTTATCACGGTTTTGTAAAAAGCATTCCGGCGGAGCTGGAGGAGGCCGCAATGATTGATGGCTGCACGCGGACACAGACGTTTTTCCGCATTGTGTTTCCGGTGCTCACTCCAACGTCGGTGACAATTGCGATTTTGAATGTATTATGGATCTGGAATGACTTCCTGCTTCCATCGCTTGTGCTGACTTCATCGGAGCAGCGCACGCTGCCGCTCTCGACCTTTTATTTCTATGGCACTTATACCGTCGATTACGGACCGCTGATGGCAGGACTTCTGTTGACTATTTTACCGATACTCGTCGTCTATTTGTTCGCACAGAAATTTATTATTCAAGGCGTCATGCAAGGCTCCATTAAATAAACGCGTAAGAATAGGATGATTGATCATGTTGTATACGCTCGACAATGCCGAGCAGTTTGTGGCGGAAAGAAAGCATCTGCTGCGGCCGCAGTACCGTCTTGGCTATCATTTGATGGCGGAGTTTGGCTGGATGAACGACCCGAACGGTTTTATTTTTCATGAAGGGCAGTATCATTTGTTTTATCAATATTACCCGTATCAGCCGGCATGGGGGCCGATGCATTGGGGCCATGCGATTAGCCGTGATTTGGTTTCTTGGGAATATGCGCCGGTTGCGCTCGCGCCAGATCAGCCTTATGACAGCGGCGGGTGCTTCTCTGGGAGCGCGATTGTCCATGAAGGCAAGCTTCATCTTATGTATACGGGACATGTCGTGACAGGCCCGAATGGGGATACGGACTATTATCAGACGCAAAATATAGCGATATCAGACGATGGCTTGGCATTCGCTAAGCTGGCGAGCAATCCGGTGCTTGGGCTGGAGCAAATTCCGGCTGGAGCGAGCCGCAAAGATTTTCGCGATCCGAAGGTGTTTGAGCGTGACGGCTGCTATTATACGGTCATCGGCTCGAATGACGGTGCAGGGCACGGCTTGATTTTGCTCTACCGTTCACAGAATCTTGTGAATTGGACCTTTGTTGGCGAGATGGCGCGCAGCGACGGACAGATGGGCGACAATTGGGAATGCCCGGATTTGTTCCCACTGGGCGACTATGATGTACTGATGATGTCGCCGCAGCGGATGCCAGCTCAGGGCGACCACTATCGTAATTTGCATTCCACCACTTATATGGTAGGAAAATTAAATGCGGAGACAGGCTCGTTCTCGTATGACGGCTATGAGCCGGTTGATTACGGCTTTGATTTTTATGCGCCGCAGACGGCACTCGACTCGCAAGGCCGGCGCATCGTCATCGGCTGGATGGAAACGTGGGAGCAGGAAATTCCGACCCAGCTCGGACATTATTGGGCCGGGGCGATGACGCTGCCGCGTGAAGCTGTGCTGCGCAGCAGCGATAGGAAGCTGCTGTTTCAGCCGCTGGAAGAGCTGAAGGCGTACCGCCGCAATGGCTTTGAGCTGAGGGAGTTGGAGCTTGCAGGGGAGCAGCTGCTTACTGCTCGTGGGGATTGCTATGAGCTTGAAGTGGTGTTCCGTATCGGCAGCGCCCGTGAGCTCGGCTTGAAGCTGCGGACGAATGGGGCAGGAGAAAAGACGGTGCTTGCCTATCATGCAGAAGAAGGGCTGTTCCGCTTCAACCGGGATTGCTCAGGTATCGGGCAAGGCGGCGAAAGAAGGACGGCCATTGCGCTTGCGGAAGGCGAAGAGCTTTCGCTGCGTATTTTCGTCGATCAGTCGTCGGTGGAGGTGTTTCTCCAAGGCGGGGAAAAAGTGATGACCGGACGTATTTATCCGGGCGAAGCCTCGACAGGCATTGCCGCCTTCGCCTCGGGCGGAACGGGTACACTCGTTTCATTTAAAAAATGGGATATTGAACGCCAGCTTTAATGCAGCTTCAATTCAGCGTCCCTATAAGCGAGGGCAGCCTCGCGGCTAGTTTAGAGCGGCGCTGCAAACGTGAGCGTGATTGGCGCAAGCCAGGTTTGAGAACAGGACAGAGGTTGTGTCCTGTTCTCTTTTTTATTTTCAGCGGCAGAAACGATGGAGGTTCTTGCAGCGCGGTACTAGCTAGGGCGGATCCTCGGCCAGGCTTGTTCATTCTCCGTTCATTTTTTCATGCTATATTCGTCACGAATATGTCAGTCGGAGGGTGGAATACAGTCGATGAAAAAGTGGAAGCTATGGCTTGGTATTATCCTTGTAGTAGGCGCGGCCGGCGGAGGCGGTGCCTATTATTATTTGAAGATGGGGCAGCCGGCGACGGTGCAGGCGGCAACCTCGCAAACGGTGAAAGCGACGCGGGGCAATATTGAGCTGAAAATAAGCGCGACAGGCAGTGTAGAAGCCAACTCTCGCGAAACCGTAACGTCCGGCGTATCCGGTACGATTGCAAAGCTGAACTTCAAAGTCGGCGATAAGGTGAAGGCAGGCCAAGTGCTGGCAACGTTTGAATCCGAGAAGGACTACGATAGCCAGATTGAGCAGACGGAGCTTTCGATCAAGAAGCAGCAGGTGCAGATGGAGCAATATCAGACCAAATATAAGGAAGCTGCGGGCACGGAGGATGAATTGGCGACCCAGCAAAGCATCAAAACGGATATGGAGATGCTGGCGCTGGAAATCAAGCAAAACCAAGACAGCCTGACCACGATGAGGGAAGATCAGCTGAAGGTGACGGAAGTTGTGGCGACGATTGATGGCGAGGTGACGGAAAGCGAGGTTTCCGTTGGTGATGAGGTTGTAGCGAATACGGTTATTGCATCTATCGTCAATTACGATTTGCTTGATTTTGTCGTGCAGGTCGATGAGCTTGATATTCCATCGGTCAAAGTAGGCCAAGTGGTGCAAGTTTATTTGAGTGCCCTGACGGACAAGACGATCGAAGGCAAAGTAGCCAGCTTGGCTCGCGAGGGCACGGCATCGAATGGCGTATCCGCCTATGAGGTAACGATTTCGCTGGACACAATTGATGGCGTGATGACGGGCATGTCGGGGGAAGCGGACATTATTTTGGAGTCGAGAAATGATGTCGTCGTTGTACCGGTAGACGCTGTTATTGAACGTGGCGGCAAATCCTTCGTTCGCGTGCCAACAGGCACGCAAAGTGCGACCGGCACTCAAGGTGCGAACGGAGCAGCAGGGGCACAAGGAGCTGCTGGAGGGTCAGGCGGACAAGGCACGGATGGAGCTGCCGGAGCTCAAGGCTCGAACGGTGCGCAAGGTACTACGGGCACACAAGGCCAAGGCGCACCAGGCGCTCAAGGTGCCGGCGGGACACAAGGCGCTGCCGGTGATCAAGGTGCAAACGATGCTCAAGGCGGCACGGGTACACAAGGAACACGCGGAGCACAAGGTGGAACCGGCGGCCAAGCTGCGGGCGGAGCTGTCCAAGGTACAGCTGGCACCCAGGGAACACGTGGAACACAAGGCGCAGCGGGTACTCAAGGTACTGGAGCAGCAGGTACGGGCGGAACGGCGCAAGGCACGACAAACATGCAGCGCGGCGGCGCCCAGATGGAAGGCCAGCTAGTCGAAGTGGAAGCGGGAATCAGCGATGAAACGTATGTGGAAATTATTTCGGGGCTGAATGAAGGCGACTCCGTACTCATTCCAACGCCGCAGGGCACAGTGGGCATGACAACAACGACGACCCAGCAAAATCAAGCGACTATGGGAGGCGGCATGATGCAAGGCGGATTCGGCGGTGGAGGTGGCGGATTCGGCGGCGGTGGCGGCGGGTTCACTGGCGGCGGCGGAGCAGGCGGTGGTCGCCCATGAGTAGCGAGGGCAGCGGCATTTTAATCGACATTAACCATCTCGTCAAAAATTACGTGATGGGCCGGGAAACCGTGACGATTCTTAAAGGCGTATCCTTTCAGGTGGAAAAAGGCGATTTTGTCGCTATTGTCGGGCCTTCCGGCTCGGGAAAATCAACAATGATGAATGTCATCGGCTGTCTGGATACGCCGACCGATGGCAGCTATAAGCTGGACGGCATCGAGGTAAGAGGGATGAGCGAGAATAAGCTGGCGGATATTCGCAATAAGAAGATCGGGTTTATTTTTCAAGGCTTTCACCTGCTGCCACGGCTTACCGCACTTGAAAATTGCGAGCTGCCGCTCATTTATCGAGGGCTGCCTGCGAAGCAGCGCAGAGCTATGGCGATGAAGGCGCTGGAGCAGGTCGGCCTTGGAGAGCGGGTGCATCACCGTCCGAGCGAGCTGTCGGGCGGACAGCAGCAGCGGGTTGCCATCGCCCGGGCGCTGGCGACAAACCCGCCGATTTTGCTGGCGGATGAGCCGACTGGAGCACTCGATATGAAGACGGGGCAGGAAGTGCTGCAGCTCATGGAGGACTTGAATCGGCAGGGCCATACGATTGTGCTGATTACGCATGATATGGAGGTCGCTCATCGGGCAAGCCGTACGGTTATTATGCGGGACGGCGTGCTGACCGAGGAAAGGAGGGAAAGGGATGAAGCTGACGCAAGGGTTCAGGATGGCGATCAAGAGCGTCTTGTCAAGCAAGCTTAGAACGGCCCTCTCCATGCTGGGCATACTGATCGGCGTAGCGACGGTTATTGCGCTGGTCGGTATGGGGCAAGGCTCGACGAAGCAAGTGGAGGAGCAGGTTGCCAGCCTTGGCACCAACTCCTTGTCGGTAACTATAACAGGCCGCGGAACGGCAACCTCCCTTTCGCTAGACGATGCGATGGCTTTGGGTGATATTCCGAATGTGGAGGGCGTATCCCCGACGGTAAGTGGCAGTGCAACGGTGAAGTATGCGAAAAATAGTACGAGCGTGACGGTAGAGGGCATTACGCCGGATTACGAGCAGGTGAGCGATTTCAGCGTGCAGTCCGGCAGATACATCGCCTCGATGGATGTGAAAAACACCCAAAAGGTTGCATTAATCGGGGTTGATACGGCAACGGAGTTATTCGAAGAAGAGGACCCGATTGGCAAAACGATTCAAGTGAATGGCAGCCGCTTTACGATCGTCGGGCTTTTGGAGGCGAAAGGCAGCTCGCTCACCGGCTCCAACGATGAAAAAATTGCGATTCCAATTACGACGGCGCAAAAGCTTTTTGATAGTGTCGGTGTGCGTACAGTCGCTCTCAAGGTGACCGATCTTGATCTGATGGATATAACCGTCGCAGCGCTTGAGGCCAAGCTGCTGGAAAAATTCAGGGGGGACGACAGCAGCTATCGGGTGTTCAACCAGCAGGATGCGGTAGAGACGCTTAATTCGGTCAACGAGACGATGAATACGATGCTGCTTTATGTGGCAGCTATTACGCTGCTTGTCGGCGGCATTGGAGTCATGAATATTATGCTGGTGTCCGTTACGGAGCGGACGCGGGAAATCGGCATCCGCAAGTCGCTCGGTGCAAAGCGCAGAGATATTTTGTTCCAGTTTCTTGTGGAGGCCGTTGTCATTAGCGGCATGGGCGGCGCGCTCGGCATCGGATTCGGTTATTTGGGCTCCTATGTCATTGGGGTGGTGAATGGGACGGATACTTCGGTTCCGTTTAATACAGTCATTTTGTCGTTTGCCTTCTCTGCTTTTGTCGGAATCGTGTTCGGCATTTTCCCGGCCAATAAAGCTTCGAGGCTGAAGCCAGTCGACGCGCTGCGCCACGATTAGCTCTCCTTTCTGTTCTACCCTATTAAATCCGCTCATAGAATGGACTATCCAGTTAAGCAGGATGGCATTGCTATAAAAAGGTGGCGGAAGGAGCAGGGATGAGACGAAGGAGAATCGAACGCAGAGTGTCAGAAGCGCTGCAACGCTTGAAGAGCAGCCGCTGGGTGCCTATTTTTTCAATAGGCCTATTGCTTGGCATTACCGTAGCTTTAATGAAAGTTTCCCTTGGAGGTATGCCGGCCCGCATGCCCGCGACTCTAGCGAATGCACAGCCGGAAGGGGCAGCGGGGACGGTCTTTGAGCAGCCCGGCACGGGCAGCGGCAGCGGGGCGAATAAAGTCGAAGCGGGCAGCGCTGTTATTGCGCAGCATATGGGCGGGCTGTTGCCCAAAACGACAGGCGCGCTTAACGGGCTCATCGTACGCACTTATATGATGAAGGAACAGCGTACGGAAAGCTTGCCGCTGGAGGAATATGTGCGCGGCGTTATCGCCGCGGAAATGCCAGCGGATTTCGAGCTGGAAGCGCTCAAGGCGCAGGCGATAGCTGCTCGCACCTATATCGTACGCCGCCTCGCTTCCGGGGATGACAGCGGCGTGGAAAATATAGAGGCAGATGTAACGGACACGATTGCCCATCAAGCCTATTTGCCGCTCTCGCAGCTGAAGCAGCATTGGCAAGGAGCCAAGCAGACCGCTAATATGAAGAAGCTGAATGAAGCGGTGAAGCAGACGGAGGGACTAATCGTCACGTATAATGGCGAGCCGATCCAAGCCGCTTTTTTTTCCACAAGCAGCGGGTATACAGAAAATTCCGAAGACTATTGGTCGGGCGAGATTCCTTATTTGCGCAGCGTCGCGAGTCCATGGGACATCAAGCTGTCGCCGCGATACAAAGAAAGCGTGGAGCTGACGCTGGCGCAATTTTATGAGAAGCTTGGCCTTCAGGGGGAGAGCAGGGTTCAGCCTTCCATTCGGGTATTAGCTGCAACGGCAGGAAAAAGCATCAGCAAAATCGAAATCGCCGGAACGGTATTTACAGGCCGCGAGGTGCGCGAACGATTGGGACTAGCCTCAGCCGCTTTTACATGGAAAATGAACGATAAGGCCATCACCATTACAACTTACGGGTATGGACATGGCGTCGGCATGAGCCAATGGGGAGCGAACGGAATGGCAAAGCTAGGCTATTCGGCGAAAGATATATTAACCTATTACTATACGGGTGCGAAGGTAGAGCAGGCTTCCAAGTTCTCGGCAGCGCTGCTCGGGCGCTCCTAGCGCAGGGAAACACAGGCTTTTTCGAAATCTTAAAGTCTCTATATTTTTATCGATTATTCCATCTGCCCTCACGTATAAACCTAGCGAATCTGGCAACAATGGCTAGTGAGGTGATAGAAATGAACAATCAAAATAAACCAAAGCAAGGCTCAGAGGAAACTCCCAAAAATGGACTGGGAGCATCATCTGCCGCGGGTTCAGGCAATGGATTTAAAAGGCTGCTGGCACGCAAATGGGTTTCGCCAGCAATATTTATGGCCGCGGCAGCAATTATCGTAACCTTAATGTGGGTCTACCAGGGAGCGGATGACAGCAAGCAAACGACAGCCTCAGAACATCCGGGCCAATCGGAAGCCACAGTAGGCGAGGGTACGGCAACACAACCGGAGGGCGCAGTGGATGAAGTCATTCGCGAAGGCGAGCAATTGCAATGGCCGGTTGTAAACAAGGATGCGCTGCAAATCGAGACACCTTTCTATGATGCTAACGCGAGCAGTGATGAGCGTCAGGCAGCTATGGTGCAGATGGGAAATACTTTCTCGCCGCATATGGGTATCGATCTTGTAGACCCGAATGACCAGCCGTTTGATGTGGTAGCCGCTATGTCGGGCAAAGTGAGCCTCGTGCTCAATCATCCGACAAATGGCAGCATTATCGAAATCAACCATGGCGACGGTCTTGTGACTACCTACCAAAGCCTTAGCGACGTGAATGTGGCGGTAGGCGATGAAGTGAAGCAGGGAACGATTATTGCCAAAGCGGCTCGCAACGAGCAGGAAAAGGATTTGGGCGTCCATCTGCACTTTGAAGTGCGTGAAAACGGAAAAGCCGTCAATCCAAGCACCGTAGTCGGCGAGCAATAAACGCTGGCAAAATAGGTCTTCAGGCCTTGCAGGCAGGGGAATATCCCCTGCCTGTTTTGTATTTTTATGAAAATTTTATGACAAACTGGCTTGTCAGGCTTGACCATAAAGAATATATACCCGCGCCCCTCATATAATGTACCAAACTATCTCGAGTAGGGAGGCGGGAACGTGCACGATTACATCAAAGAGCGAACCATTAAAATAGGCCGTTGCATCGTGGAGACGAAGCATACGGTACGAACGATCGCCAAGGAGTTCGGCGTATCCAAGAGTACGGTCCATAAGGATTTAACCGAACGGCTGCCGGAAATTAACCCCGACCTGGCGGATCAGGTGAAGCACATTTTGGAGTATCACAAGTCAATCCGCCATCTGCGCGGGGGAGAAGCGACGAAAATCAAATATAAGAAAACGAGCACGAAGAAGAGGGAAGTTCTGGCAGCCGGGAAAACATAATTTATTCGCAAATTATTACAAACGGGTAGAGGATTTTATAGTTTTTTGGCGAATAATGTACGTTAGGGGTTTCTACGTCGTGGGAACTAATTGACCGTAGCGTTTACACTATTCGTTGGAGGACTTACGCCTTATGCTGAGCAAGGACATTGGAATTGATTTGGGAACGGCTAACGTATCTATTCATGTAAAAGGGAGAGGCGTTGTGCTCGATGAGCCGTCTGTCGTCGCGATTGAGAGCGACACGAAGAAGGTGCTTGCCGTTGGTGAGGAAGCTCACCGGATGGTCGGCCGTACGCCAGGAAACATTATTGCAATCCGCCCGTTAAGGGATGGGGTTATTGCTGACTTCGAAATAACGGAAATTATGCTGAAAGCGTTTATTGATCGGGTAGAAGGGCGTAAATGGCTGAGCCGTCCGCGCATCTTGATTTGCGCGCCAACGAATATAACATCCGTTGAGCAAAAGGCGATTCGTGAAGCGGCGGAACGCAGCGGAGCCAAGGAAGTATTTTTGGAAGAGGAAGCTAAAGCTGCCGCTATTGGGGCTGGAATGGACATCTTCCAGCCTAGCGGCAACATGGTTGTAGATATTGGCGGAGGCACGACGGATGTAGCGGTCCTGTCCATGGGCGACGTCGTGACCGCCTCTTCTATAAAAATCGCCGGAGACAAGTTCGACGCTGCGATCATGAAGTATATTAAAGATAAGTACAAGCTGCTGATCGGCGAGCGGACAAGCGAGGATATCAAGATCAAAATCGGTAAAGTTTACGAGGACGGACAACGCTCGGAAATGGATATCCGTGGACGCGATATGGTAACGGGCTTGCCGCTGACCATGACGATTCATTCGGAAGAGATTCAAGAAGCGCTTTGGGATTCGGTCATGTCCATCGTGGCTACGGCGAAGTCCGTACTGGAAAAAACGCCGCCTGAGCTGTCGGCAGATATTATTGACAGGGGCGTTATTTTGACCGGTGGCGGTGCATTGCTGAATGGCCTGGATACGCTGCTTGCGGAAGAACTCAAGGTTCCGGTGCTGATTGCGGAAGATCCGATGCATTGCGTCGTTAAAGGTACCGGCATTCTGCTTGATAACTTGGACAAGCTTGGCAAAAAGCCCCGCTTCTAAGGAGTTAGGCAGAAGCAGCGCTTGCATAGCCGTTTGCGCGGGTAGGGCGTTTAAAAGGGGACGCGCCGAGGCGTTAAATTGAGTCAAAGGTCGCATAGGAAGCTATAACTGAAGTCATGCCAATAACCGATATATAAATAGTGGCATATACAGCGAGAGGGAACAGCCTTATACGATCTTCGAGGAGGCAATTGCAATGCTTAGAGGGCTTTACACAGCAGCTGCAGGCTTGACGGCCCAGCAGCGCAGACATGATACCGTAACGAATAATATTTCAAATATAAATACACCGGGCTATAAGCAGACGAATGCGGTCACGCGTTCGTTCCCGGATACGCTGCTTTCCATGACAGGGGTACAGGGAGAGCCAAGCAAGTCCATCGGTCGTCTCGGCATGGGGGTATTTGCAGAGGAGAGCTTGTCGCTGCATGTTCAAGGGGACTTGTCCCAGACGGACAAGTCTACTGATTTCGCACTCGTGTCCAACATTGCGGTGGAGGGTGCGGCGTTTGACGAGTCCGGCAAATATGTGGCTGATGACGGTACGGTAACGTTCCAGCCGCAAGCATTCTTTACGCTTCAGGATGCGCAAGGGGATCTTCGCTATACGCGGGGCGGCTCCTTTACGCTGACAGCGGACGGTTTTCTCGTTAACGGAGACGGAGCCAATGTGCTCGGAGCTGATGGAAATCCTATTCAATTCGCAGCAGGCATTGGGCTTGAGCAGCTGTCGCTGACGAAGGATTTGCGTTTTGTTAATTCACAAACCGGTGTGGATAGTGGCGTACAGCCGCTTTTGGTGACGCGAATAAACGAGCCGAACCAACTCGTACGCGCCGGAGACGGCCAGTTCCGTTTTAATGGAGACGCCGCGCAGGCTGTAGCGCTTCAGGGAACGGATCAGGTAGAGGTGAAGCAAGGCTATGTGGAGCGTTCTAACGTAGATGCGGCACAATCCTCCGTTGATTTAATGGCGGCGCTTCGCGCTTATGAAGCCAACCAGAAGGTTGTGCAATTTTATGATCAAAGTCTGGAGAAGGCTGTAACGGAAGTAGGCCGCGTTTAAGACGAAATCAGCAACGGAACGTGAAGGAGGCAGACGATGAACGGCTCAATGATTAATGCGGTAGTCTCGATGGGTGGACTCCAGCAGAAGCTTGATATGATCGCTGATAATATCGCCAACGTGAATACAGTAGGCTATAAGCGGAAGGAAGCAACCTTTGAGGATTTGTTGACGAATGTCAGCAAGCAGCCAAATGAATTTAAACAGCCGGGCCGTATGACGCCGCTTGATTTTAACCAAGGCTGGGGCTCCCAGTTGACGATGATTAAGCCGAATCTGGAGCAAGGAACGATTGCGACAACAGGTAAGGACACGGACTTTGCAATTGAAGGAAATGCGTTGTTCGAGGTCATTGTGAACGCTAATGGCGACCGTGCTTATACGCGCAACGGTGCGTTTCAGTTGACGGTTAATGCAAACGGTGATAACATTTTGGCAACGGCTGAAGGCTATCCTATTGTTTCGACGGTAGTGACCCAGCCAGGAAATGTAGTAGTTGAGCAGCCAGTAACTGTTCCAGATGGCTATAAGCTGGTTATTGGTGCTGATGGCAGTGCGCAAGGTGTTGCTGCTGACGGTACAACCATTAATTTAGGCACAATTAAATTGATGCAAGCAACCCGGCCTTCTGCTCTTACTCAGCTGGATGACAATTTGTTTTCCGTAGCTGAAGGGCTGAATGTGGGTGATGTAATCCAAGAGGTTACTCCTGACGCGGATAATGCGATCGCGCTGCGCCAAGGCTCTCTTGAGCAATCCAATGTGGATATGAGCAGCGAGATGACTGAGCTGATTAATGTACAACGTGCTTACCAACTGGTAGCTAGGGCATTAACATCAAGCGATTCGATGATGGGGTTGGCGAACGGCTTGCGCAGATAGATAGGGTGATGGTGGTAATGAGTACGACGAATGAACGAGCTGATTTTGCGGATGACAGGCTGGAAGATGAACAAGCAGAACAGACCCGCAGCAGCTCGCGCAGGAAGGGGCAAGGCTCCGCTCCAGAGAAGAAGAAGCGGCCCCTGGTACTGAGAATCATATTATGGATTTTGCGCCGCAGCATTGTGCCTTGCATCATGGTCATTATGCTGATTGCGGGCCTCTATATCGGTTATACGGTGCTGGGCAAGCAATCGGGAGATGATGTGTTCCAATGGTCAACTTGGCAGCATGTCTATGATCTTGTATTTTCGGATTCGTAGTTCGCACCGTACGATTGGTTAAAGGCGGTATTCGCAGCTTATTGCGGATGCCGCTTTTTTTGCAAATATAGGAAAGGATATGATTTTTCTATCCTTGCTCTATATTTCCTGGTATGAAAGGCGCTGCGCCGCCCAAGGGCGGCGACAGCCGTTTCACCTTGGTCGTCTGCCGGGATAAGATCAGCAGATAAAAAAAGAACACCGATCCGTTTGTTTAAAAAACAAGCGGAAGGTGTTCTTTTTCATAAAATCATTGGCTTATTTTACAGTTACACGCATCGATACTGTTTTGCCGTCAAAGGTAGCTTTAATGGTAGCGGAACCTTTGCTCAGAGCGATAATTTTGCCATTGGATACAGTAGCTACGCTCGCTTTACTTGTTACCCAAGCTGCGTTCGTTGTTACATCTACTGGATTGCCAGTTGTATAATTGGCTTGCAGCTTCAGCGAATAAGAAGCGCCTGGGCTAAGTTTAAGCGATTTATCCGAAAGGGTTAGCGATTTAAGCTTAGGCGAAACCGTAATCGGAATTTCCAGCGTTTTGCCTTGATAAGAGCCAGTCAGCTTGCCGCTGCCTACAGCCAGCGCTTTGACGGTGCTGCCATTAACCGTTGCCAAGGTGCTGGAAGAAACGGTCCAGTTCATTTTGGAGCTCAGAACTACTTTCTTGCCGCTCACATAGTAGCCTGTTACTTTAACCGACTTGCTTTTGCCTGGGTAGAGCTCAAGGCTGGATGGTTCTGCTACCAGCTTCTCGATCTCTTCTTCAACGTAAGCTTTGACGGTAGTTGTTTTAGTTAAATAGGTTGCTGTTAATGTCACTTTGGAGGCTTCAAGCCCCTTTACTTTGCCATTAACGACAATTGCATTATCCGATGATGTTTTCCACGTTGCTTTGGAGGAAACATCCTCTTCCGATCCATCTTGATTGACAACCGTAATCGTAGGCAGCGCCGAATCCTTGCCGATAACTACGCTAAGTTCTTTGGTGCTTGGGACGAGCTTCACAGGTGTAAGGTGTACATTGAGCTCAAATGTCGCTTTCAGGCCATTAAGCTCGGCTGTTACGACCGTTTTGCCTACAGTATCCGCTGTCCATTTGCCATCTTTAATAGTAGCAATTTTTTCGTCGGCTACCGTCCATTTCACAATTTTGGAAACGTCAGCTGTATCTCCGCCGAAAGTAGTGCCGCTCACTTTAGGCAGCGTCTCGCTTTTTTCCGGGAATGTATCGATAGACTCTTTATCGATTGTCAGCTCGGTGACGCTAGGGAAAACTGTAATGTCAATGCTCCGGCTGATGCCTTTGATAGAAGCTGTAATTTTAGTTGTTCCAACTGCTTTTGGCGTAACAAGTCCATTCGTTACTGTAGCGACTAACAGGTTGGAGGATGTCCATTCCGCTTGCGTAGTCACGTTTTCGTCATTGCCGGAAAGCTCCTGAACTTCAGCTGTAATTTGCAAGCCTGGGCTGTTCAGCATCATTTGATATTCCTTGGCTGGCGACAGCTTGATCGATTGGTATGGCGTACGAACGACAACATCAATAGTCGAGCTTACACCAAGATAAGTTGCGGTAATCTTAGTTTGACCAGTCGCAACTGGAGTTACGACACCATCCTCGACGGTTGCAACAGCAGCGCTGCTAGTTGTCCAGGTCGCTTTTGCCGTTACCGTTTCTGTCGAGCCGCTAGTCGTTGTAGCTATTGCTTGAATCGTCTGGTCATCGTCGCCCATATCGATTTCAAGCAGCGTCTTTGGCGACAAAGCCAGTGATTTATAAGGGGAAGTGACGACGAGCTTAACCGTGTCGGTCTTTCCTTTATATTTGGCTGTAATGGTTGTTGTTCCTACGCCTACCAGCGTGACTGTACCGTCGTCGACTGTCGCGACGGAAGAGCTGGAGGATGTCCAGGTTGCATTGGTAGTAATGTTTTCATTGGAGGCGCCGCTCTTAATGCCGCTAAGCGTAAACACTTGCTCTGCGCCAAGGCTTACATCATAGCTTTCTGCGGCGTTGCTGCCATTTTTCAAAATTTGTACAGAATCATATACGTAATCGGATGTAACTTTAATATTTTGCGTGTATCCGCCATAAGTAGCGCTAATCGTAGCCGTTCCTTTGCCTACAGCCGTCAGGACGCCCTTGTCCACTTTGACGTAGGAGGTGTTGGAAGATTTCCAAGTAGCGGAGGCGCTAACGTCCTTCTTGGTGGAAGAGCTTGAAGTGGCAGCCAGCAAGGAGACGATAACGGCATCGTCATCAATAAATACTTCCAGTGAAGAAGTGCTGGTATTGTAATCCCAAGAATCATAGCTTAGTTCAATGCCTGTTACAGTTTCGTCCGCAGCACTCGCGATGCTGCTGAATGTGGTAGCGATGAGCATGACAGATAGAACGGCGGCGAGCCATCTCCTGATTTCCCTGAGCGACTTGTTCCCGTTTACACTTAAATTCACTACATCCTATCCCTTCGTCTATAGAATAAAAGAACTCTCTATCCTATATAACGGCTTACATATAGAGGAAATGAATAAAGATGTCGTATTTTGTTTGAAAAAAATCATTTGCCGCCGCAATTGTACCTGCAAGTCCCAAGTTTAGCCATACGAGGGCTATGGCAGTTTTATTTTTGATACGGTAGTTGTATAATGGTTTGGAGCCTTAATGCCGCGCCCGCCAAGGGGTAGAATGCTTGCCAATCTGCACTTGCGTGCCACCAGGGAGTCCATAGGGATTCGCGGTAAAATGAAAGAAGCTTGGCCGCAGACGCTTCGGGTCCGCACAGCCAAGCCCTCTATCTCAACCTTCACAAACTGCAGCTTCATGAAGGATATCTATAGTTTCAGTAAAAATTGCATTTTTTATACCCTCGACAACAAGGAAGGAGCTTTATTCATGCTCGATATTAATCAAATTCAGGAAATTATCCCTCACCGCCCGCCTTTTTTGCTCATTGACCGTATTTTGGAGGTAGAGCCGGGTGTCAGAGCGGTTGGCCTGAAAAATGTAACGATGAACGAACCTTATTTTGTAGGACATTTTCCAAACTATCCAGTTATGCCTGGCGTGCTTATCGTTGAGGCGCTGGCGCAGGTTGGTACTGTCGCAATGCTTATGCTGGAAGCCAACAGAGGCAAATTGGGCTTTTTTGCAGGCATTGATGGCTTTCGGTTCCGCGGTCAGGTAAAGCCTGGCGATACGCTTACGCTTGAGGTCGTCATTACCAGATTGAAAGGCAGCATCGGCAAAGGACAAGCAACTGCAAAAGTGGGAGATCAAGTGGTTGCCGAAGGCGAGCTTATGTTTGCCCTGTCCGATCCGTCTTAAATTTTTTAAAAATATAAGAATTTATAAGCTTGATCTTTATCAAACGGCTTATATTTCACACGCGAAACGGTAGCTTTGCCGCCATAGGGCGGCGACAGCCGTTTACGCTAGTTTCATTTATATATAAGGGAGAGATTCGTATGAGTCAAAATGAAGCGGCAATGCAGCGTTACAACGCTTGGTTAAATGATCCATTGATCGATGAAGCGACCAAAGAGGAGCTTCGCGGCATCGCGGGCGATGAGAAGGAGATTACAGACCGTTTCTATCGCGATCTGGAATTCGGTACAGGCGGATTGCGCGGCGTTATGGGCGCGGGCACAAACCGTCTTAATACTTACACTGTAGGAAAAGCGACGCAAGGGCTCGCGAACTGGCTGCTGGGCAATGCTGCGGGAAATGCTCCTTCAATGGTTATTGCTCATGACTCACGCAACTATTCACCGGAATTTGCGCTGGATTCAGCGCTTGTGCTGGCGGCTAACGGCGTGAAAACATATTTGTTCCCATCGCTGCGCGCAACGCCACAGCTGTCTTATGCTGTACGCTCGCTTAAAGCCTCCAGCGGTATTGTGATTACGGCAAGCCATAATCCGCCTGAATATAATGGCTATAAGGCGTATGGGGCTGACGGCTGCCAGCTCATTCCTGAGGATGCGGAGCAGGTTATCGCTTCCATTCAGCATGTGACGGGTTTTGATCAAGTGAAGCGTCTGAGCCGTGAAGAAGCAGAGGCACAAGGCTTGCTCGTATGGCTGGGCGAGGATGCCGACGAATCCTACATTAATACGGTGGTCGCGCAAAGCCTGAATGTGGAGCTTCTCCGCAGCGGTGTTGGCGAGCAGTTCGGCGTAGTATTCACCCCTCTTCATGGAACAGGTAATATACCCGTTCGCGAGGTGCTTGCGAAAGTCGGATTTAGCAATGTACATATTGTCGCGGAGCAGGAGCAGCCGGATGGCTATTTTAGCACGGTCAAATCTCCTAACCCGGAAGAACGTGAGGCGTTTACGCTAGCGATCAAGCTGGCGCAGCAGGTCAATGCCGATATTATTATCGGAACAGACCCGGATGCAGACCGGATGGGCGCAGTTGTGAAAAACAATAACGGCGAATATGTCGTGCTGACAGGCAACCAGTCGGGCGCTTTGATGGTGAATTATGTGCTCAGCCAGTTGGAGGAGCGCGGACAATTGCCGGATAACGGCGTTGTTATCAAAACGATTGTTACGAGCGAGATGGGTGCGGATATTGCCCGCTCTTACGGTGTAGCTGTTGAGAATACGCTCACTGGCTTTAAATATATCGGCGAGAAAATGACAGGCTATGAAAAAACGGGCGAGCGCTCGTTCCTTTTCGGCTATGAGGAAAGCTACGGTTATTTGACTGGAACTTACGCGCGGGATAAGGATGCTATTGTAGCAGCTTTGCTGATTTGTGAAGCAGCAGCATATTATAGAAGCTTAGGTAAAACACTATATGATGTATTGCTTGAGCTGTATGAGAAGCATGGCGTTTATTTGGAAGGTTTGGAATCCCGGACGCTGAAAGGCCTTGACGGCGTACAAAAAATTGCTGGCATTATGGATAGCTGGCGCAATCAGCCGCCCGTTGATATTAACGGCGTGAAGGTAGAGAAGGTGCTCGATTACAAGCTCGGATTAGACGGTCTCCGCCCGGAAAACGTGCTGAAATATATGCTTGCTGATGGCTCATGGTTCTGTCTTCGTCCATCGGGTACCGAGCCGAAGATTAAAGTTTATTTTGCGGTTCGCGGCGAATCGACTGCGCAAGCTGAAGAAGCGCTGAATGCTTTGCGTCAGGCGGTTATGGCAAGAGTAGACGGATAAGGAATATTTGGCTTTAACCGTGGGCAACCGCTCGGCAATAGAGCAGTAGGAAGCGGAATGACAAGGATCGATGAACGGAGGATTTTCGTGCTTCAAAACTGGCTGCAATGGAATCGCAGAGCTAAGCAGTGGCTCTGGATCATTACGCTCATTGGCGTGATGGCGGCACTTCCTATTGGTTATAACCGTATGAATACGGAGTCGACGTCAAAGCAAGTGGAATATGTGTTTGATTATCGCGACTTGATCGAAATTGCGGAATATTCGGCAAAGCCGCAGGATTTTATATCGCAGCATCTTATTTTTATGAAAGAAGCCGGCATTTCAACCATGGCTGTCTATGAAAGCTCGCTTCGCGAGCTGATGCAGGCAGGCAGATTGACCTACTACAACTCCAAGGAGGCGGCTTTGCTCCAAGGCAAGCTGGAGACGCCGGGTCAAAATTTCACTTATATTTTGTATTCCGGCAGTGCTGAGAAGGAGCAGATTGGACCGATTGTTCGCGCAGCATTTGACCGGGCGGGCATCGTCTATCGGGACTGGTCCTTCGATGGCCGCGATGGCCTTGTGGTGGAGCTGCCGCTGCAAAATTCGCTGCTTCAACCGCTTGGCTTTGATCCGATGTCGCTCGAAAGAATCCAAGCAGCAGGCTTCCGTGTTTTGCCTCGTTTGACCGACCGGGTTCTTCCGTATTCACAGGAAGAAGCAGAGGCGACTCTTGCCCAGTTGAAAAATTATGGCGTTACACGGATTTTGTTCGACGGCGATAAAGTAAAAGGCTACACCGACAACGCCGAGGAGAAGAGCTTGCGCGCATTTGCCGAGCTGCTTAACAAATATCAAATCGGTGTAACGACCATCGAGAATTTGAAAAAAGAGCAATCAGGCATGACGACACTCGCCTACCTGACAGACTATAATATTGTACGTCTTTATTCGTTGTCCCCTACGGACGCGATGAGAATGAAGCCGGAAGATATTGCCGACCGCTTCCTGCTTGCAGCAAAGGATCGCAACATTCGGATGTTTTTCCTGAATGGTGCGCCTGCATCGAGCCAGGACAAATCGGCGGTTATTAATCCGCTGGACAACCTCTACCTGTCCCTTAAAGGGGAGGATGGAAACAAAGGCACAATTCAGCGTTTGGCTGATGCCGGATTTGCTCCGGGTACAGCGGAGCCCTTTGACCGGGAATATCCGTCATGGGTTAAAATGCTGAAAGGAATCGTCGTCATTGGCGCTATCGCTTTGATTGCGCTGTTAATTAATGCTTTTCTGCCAGGTACGCTTATTGCGGTATTCCTGCTCGGTATTGCCGGAAGTGCCGGCTTGTATGTGCTGAGCAGCTCCGTGTTAGAGCAGGCTCTTGCGCTTGGGGCGGGCATTAGTGCGCCAACGCTTGCGCTAATCTGGGTTATGAACCGGATTTATAGCAGGACGGAAGGGAACCAGCGTTTTGTTGGTGGAGCGGATTGGACTTTCCGCAGCAAAGAAAAAGGACAAGGCGTCGTTATTCCGCTGAGCAGCTCCGGTGATGCTGGTAGCAAGTGGGTATTTGAAGGCTTGCCGGCACGCCGACGTCTGGGACTTGCTTTTAGCTGGTTTATTGTAGTAGCGCTGATGTCGCTTATTGCAGTGCCTTATGTGTTCGGTTTGCTGAACAATATAACGTATATGCTTGTGCTTCAACAATTCCGTGGAGTTAGCCTGCTGCATCTCGCGCCGATTGCGCTTGTTGCGATCTACGTTGTGTTTTACACAGGACATGCTCCAATTGCCCGCATTCGCAAAATGCTGTCAACCCCGATTAACGTGCTTATGGTTGTCGTTGGTTTAATTGTGGTAGCTGCGGGTATGTATTATTTATCACGTACAGGTAATGAGGGGCAGACGCTGCCATTTGAGCGTCCTTTCCGCGAATGGCTGGAAGGCACGTTTGGCGTCCGTCCGAGAAATAAAGAGTTTCTGCTTGCGCATCCGCTGCTGTTAGTGGGATTGTTCGCTGCGCTGCGTTACCGCGCAGCCTGGCTGTTCGTAATTATTGGCTCCATTGGCCAGCTTTCGATGGTCGACACATTTGCGCACATCCATACGCCGCTGCATATTTCCATCATCCGCGTATTCCTTGGCCTCGGCCTTGGCGCGGCAGTCGGATTTATACTCATCGGAGTGTGGCAGCTGCTGGAAGGAGTCTGGTCTAAATGGTCGCCGGCCCTCAAACGCATATTCGCCGAATAGCGATTTCTGGCTACTACGGCTTTCAGAATAGCGGCGACGAGGCTGTGCTGCGTTCTATTTTGCTGGCGCTTGCCGAGCAGAGCAAGGCGCATGGGCTTGAAGTGCAGCCGGTCGTGCTGTCGGGCGATCCGGCTTGGACGAAGGCGATGTACGGCGTAGAGGCCGTACATCGGATGCGCCCCGCGGACGTGTGGGGCGCGCTGCGCAGCTGCGATGGGCTGATCAGCGGCGGCGGAAGCCTGCTGCAGGATGCCACAGGCACGAAGACGATTCCGTATTATACCGGAATCGTGAAGCTTGCCCAATTGCTGGGCAAGCCGACATTCATTTATTCGCAGGGCATCGGGCCGGTGAACCGCCGGTGGATGGACCCGATGATCCGCCACGTTATGCGGCGGAGCGCTTATGTTTCGGTGCGGGACGATCAATCAGCCGCTTTGCTGGGGCGGATGGGCGTGCCGCATGACCGGATCGAGGTAGTACCCGATCCGGTGATGGGCTTGCCGCTGCCGCTAGGCGCAGCGGCGGCCGGGGCGCCAGGCGGCGAAGCAACCGCGGCGGCTGCGCCTGGCGGTGCGGGGACCGCGCAGTCCGGCAGCGAAGCTATGCCGGTCGTCGGCGTGTCCCTGCGCCGCTGGCGCGAAGACGGCGCGGATCTTGCGCGCGCCGCCGATGCGCTAATCGCGCTGACGCGCCGCCGCCAGGTACGGCTGCGCTTTCTCCCGTTCCATACCCCGGATGATGTGGAAACATCGAAGCAGGTCATGGAACGGCTGCAAGGGCAGCTCGCCAGCGGAAGCATCGCTGAGCTGGCGACGCCGGGCGACGACCCGCAGCAAATGCTGCTGGAAGTAAGCCATTGCGATATTTTATTCGGGATGCGGCTGCATGCGTTAATTTATGCAGCAAACCAGATGGTACCCATGCTTGGCTTATCCTATGATCCGAAAATCGATCAATTTCTGAAACGGATCCATCTGCAGCCAATTGGCTCAACAGAGCTGCTTGATGCAGAAGCTTTCGCCGATGAGGCGGAGCGGATGCTGGCGAACGGCGACAGCTGGCGCAGATCGCATCAGGAAGCTATATCAAAGTTGAAGCAACAAGCGCAGCAGCCTGCTGAGCAAATAATAAAACTGCTGCTCCATCCCATATCGAGGTGATATTCGTTTGTCGAACCATGTTCCAACCGTATCTATTTACGGCATACCCTTCTCTAAAATGACAATGGATGAGACGGTCAGCTACTTAGTGAAAGCTATTGAGGAGAAGCGTCAAACGCATGTCATTACAGCTAATCCGATTATGGTGATGTCTGCTCTGGAGAGTCCGGATTATTACCGGATGATGACGAAGGCAGAGCTTATTGTTCCTGACGGCGCAGGCGTTGTATGGGCCGCCAATTATGTGGGCACGCCTGTAGCCGAGCGAGTTGCCGGCTTTGACCTGATGCACCGTTTAATGCGCGAAGGCGAGCAGCGCAAATGGACGGCTTATCTGCTCGGAACATCCCAGGAGGTTATTGAAGCGGCAGCCGAAAAGCTGCAGCTCCAATATCCGCAGGTGCGAATTGTTGGATACCGCAACGGATATTTTGGTCCCGATCAGGATCAGGAAGTTGTGGAGGCGATTCGCCAGGCAGCGCCGCATATTTTGCTCGTTGCCAGGGGAGCCGAAACGCAGGAGCCTTGGATTGCTAAGTATAAGCATCAACTGGGTGTCCCTTATATAATGGGCATTGGCGGCAGCTTCGATATTATTGCGGGCAAGCTGAAGCGCGCGCCGATGATTTTTCAAAAGCTGCGCTTAGAGTGGTTTTATCGTCTGCTTCAAGAGCCCAAAAGGCTGCCAAGAATGCTCGTTTTGCCGAAATTCGTTGTGAAAGTGATGCGCGACAAAGAAAACGTAACAAAACCTGGGCCATTATCGTAAAAACTCGTGAAAACCGTTGAAATTGAATGAAAACGGGATTGGAGTTTCTTTTTCGATCGGAGTATAATTCACTTCGGTAGAAACAAAAGGGGAGCTGCATTACATGCCAGAAGGCTTATTGTATTCGATTGGTTTTATTCTTGCTCTGACGTTAGCGCTTGTCATGACACCGCTTGTAAAAAAATTCGCTTTTTTCGTCGGTGCAATTGATAAGCCGAATCATCGGAAGGTTCATACCCGCATTATGCCACGCATGGGTGGTTTGGCAATTTATGCTGCATTTGTTGCAGGTTTTTTATTGCTGTTCCCGTTCATTCCTGATGGAATGCTGACAGATGCAAATATGAATATGATTAAAGCGCTGCTTGTAGGCGGCACGATTATTATTTTAATAGGCGCCTTGGATGACCGTTTTGAGCTGTCCGCCAAAGTGAAGCTGCTGGGACAGCTGGCTGCGGCAAGCGTCGTCGTATTTGGCTTTGGCATCAAGATCGATTTGGTTAACATTCCGTTCGGAGATGCTATGCAGCCGATTGCAGGCTGGATTGCTGTTCCGATTACGATTCTCTGGATTGTTGGCGTGACCAATGCAATCAATTTGATTGATGGCTTGGATGGGCTCGCGGCTGGTGTTTCTGGTATCGCGATCTCTACTATTTTGATTATGGCGATTATTATGGGCAATATCCCCATTATTCTGCTTTGCAGCTTGCTGCTTGGCGGCATCGTCGGATTTTTATTTTTCAACTTCCATCCTGCGAAAATTTTTATGGGCGACTCGGGCTCGCTGTTCCTTGGATTCAGCCTTGCCACATTGTCTATGATTGGCTTTAAGCAGGTTACGATTGTTTCGTTCGTTACACCGTTGCTGATTATTGGCGTTCCGCTTTCGGATACCTTTTTTGCGATCGTCCGCCGCTGGGTGAATAAACGCCCGATTTTTGCGCCGGATAAAGGGCACTTGCATCATTGCTTGCAGGAGCTTGGCTTTAGCCATCGCCGTACCGTTCTGATTATCTGGTGTGTGGCGGCGATATTCGGAGGGTTTGCGATTTTGCAATCTACCGTTATACAGTCTACCGCAGCTAATTGGGTCACGTTCTCCGTCATTTGTTTGCTGATGTTCAGCCTGCAAATTGGCGCCGAACTTATTGGTATCGTTGACAAGACGCGCCGCCCGGTAATTAACTTCTTTAATCGCGTGCTGCTGCGGACAAAGGTAGATGCGCAATCGCGTTCGAAATAATTTAGCATTCCCGCTATTATTTATTAATAGGATTTTATGATGAAGCTCCACAGCCTTTGCAAAGGCTGTGGAGCTTTTTTTGCGTAACTTTCCCAAATAGACTAAAAATATAGGCCGGAATAACCGATAACAACAGTACGGAACTTTTCTTGGGTCTTTGCGTCTAATTGTAACAAACAATGGCAAACATTCACTCAAGAGGGAGAAGGAGGAAAGTTTATAGAGTAGAGAACGATAAGCTCTTTTGTACGATATCAACGTTTGTCTATACAGCAAGATCATAAACCATTTTTATGACGAACAGGTATCGGCTATTGAGATATTTGTTCAAAGCAATGCATATAAGGAGGAACCAGTGTGATGAGAAAGTGGAAACAAGTGTTAAGCTTATTTTTATCAATTGCTTTGATTGTAACGTTGGCTCCGCTCCAACCGGCGAAAGCTGCGTCAATCTATTTCCAATTTACCGATTTTAGTACAGTAGAGGCAAGTCCAACTATCGTTAATACGAGTACAGTTGATTTGCGAGGCTCATTCAGTGATGTGTCTGCAAACTCGATTACATTTAAAGTAGAACGTCTAGTGAATGGTACTGTAGTCGCCACCTCTAATGGAGCGCTTACCCCTTCTATAGTCGGAAATACCTTTTTGTTTGCAGGGGTACAGCTTTACGAGGGATTGAATAAAATTACGGTTACGGGCATGAGCAGCAGCATTACTGGAAATGGAGGGACAGTAGAAGGAGTCAGCTATGTCAGCTATGGCAATGTCCCTGTAATTTCAAGTATTGCTCTGGCTGATGGGACTGTCTTGCAAGAAGGACAATCGAAAATTGTAACGACTGCACGTCCTTCTTTAATTGTAAAGGCGGCAAATGCTACGGAAGTTTTGATTAACGGAACTTCTATGTTCAACGGTGGTGCAGGTACGTTCGTAACGTCAGATTTGCAACTACAGCTTGGATTAAACAAGCTGCAGATTGTTTCACGCAATGGAGATAAAAGTTACACGCTGAATCGTGAACTAGTATATTTTCAGGCAAATACACCGGTTGCTTATAATGTATTCGCCAATACGACTCAGCTTGATGGCAATCCAATAATCTCGCCTATTTCAAATCAAACGGTTACAGGTAGACTATTGTTTTCAACACCTGCAACTGCAACAGCAGCCCCGACAGTAACGTTAGAGCTTATTGATGATACTGCGACTATTGTGAGCACCCATACCGCTACAGTAACGGCAGGCACAAGCAACTCCACTTACACGGAATTTAGGTTCACTTCCGATACAGCTATTTCTGCAGCATCAAGTGGCAAATATCAATTGCGTGTAAGGAGCTCCATATATAGCGGGCAGGAAGCTAATTTTCCAGTCGATTTTACGGTTAGAACAGCTACTGCACCATATATTACAGGATTAAAACAGGTATATGATGCAACTGAATCAGGCACTACCGTAAACTATACTTCGAGCGGTATTTTTTCAAATAACGCTGTAGTATCGCAGTTGCCTCTTTATGTTGCTATTGATACGTCAAATTTCAATTTAGGCAGTGGATCTACAACTCTTACAGCAAAGCTAAATGGTACTGCAATTACAGGTTCGTCCTTCAGTTCAGTAGCACTGAGCACATCAGATTCACAAAGAGTTTATCGTATTGATTCGATGCCGCAAGGCGAAATTGAATTGACATTTACCGTTATAAAAGGTGCCGAGAAAGATGTCGTCACAAGAACATTCAATTTCAATCCTATATCTTCCATTCAAGTAACGAACACCTTCAATGGCGCTGTGTTTTATGGAGCAGGATTGGCTGAATTGAAAGGTAAGCTGTTGAACTTTAATTTAGCGACAGATATTGGTACTGTTGCCTTCAAGTTGAATGGTGCAGACATTCCATTGACTGCTGCTATGTTTAATGGATCTCAGTTTACAATTCCATTGCTAGACGCCGTGAGTGGGAGCTCTAAGCTTGTTTTTGGCAGCAATGAGTTGGTATTAAGCGGTCGTGCTAATGGTGTTTATGTCACCAATACTTTATTGATTTATCGTTTCTCGGATCAACAGCCTGCGGTTACTAAGCTCGTTCCTGTTCCATATAAAATCGATCCTACTCAAGATACTGGTAATACACGCTATCAGAGCGACATTGACAATAAGTTTATCTTAGGTGATAAAGCGGATAATTATGTTACCACACAAAAAAGCGTGGATTTATTGTTTACCGTGGCCAAACTTGCAAATCTAATTGTAACTATAGATGGCCAAACCTATGCGACAGCTTCTGTTAATGCAAGTGACCAACTGGTTTATCAAGTCGCTAATAAATTATTTTTAGAGCCTGATGGAACAGATACAAATAATAAGACATATCGTTTGCGGCTTTATAATGTTCCTCTCCCAGTCACAGGGGCATCAAGTATTACGGTCACTTCTCAAGTAGGAACAGAGAGTGTCAGTCAGACTGTAACGATTACGAGAGAGCGTCCTACTTATGAAATTTTATCGCCTAAACTGCCACAAGAAGCCGTTATCAACCAAAACTTCCTTAATGTAAGTATTTTGGCAGAAGGTGCAGACTCCATTACAATCGGTAAAAATGAAATGAACAAAAGCCTTATTGATGATATTTTCAGATACGAGATGACTGGTCTGAAAGCAGGAGTCAACAAGGTTAAATTTACAGTTCTCCGTGGTACCCAAAAGATAAATGGAGAGTTCTCAGTAAATTACGCAGCTGACAATTCACCTGGGGCACAGTATAAAACATCTATTACTAAGGCTGGAAAAGCATCGGCTTTTAAAGGAGAGGTATCGGTTAACTTTCCGAAAAATACATTCCTGCGAAAAGCAAATGAAAGTCCTGGCCAAGATGTAACAACCATTGATATGTTTGATAATCAGCAAGTTTTGTTCTCTATTGCTGATCGTGCAGACGGCAGAACTGTAAAAACATATAATGCAGTTGGTGAATATACCGGCGGTACCCAATCTGTTGCTAAAGATGGCACTTTTACTCAAATTGGTTATGATGATTATGGTGCGGCAGTTCTGCGTCCATCTGCTCACTTCGGTTATGCGTCCAAACTGTTTTGGATCGATCCCGGTTATGTTGATGGAACGAAAAGTACAGGATATACGTTTCATAAAGGGACTCAGCCATATGATTTGACGAATCTGTTCCACCAGCGCCCGCTATCACGGTGGCTTGAGACAACAAATCCAGGCACAATAACACTTAAATATGATTCAGGTATTATTAATACAGCGGCTAACACACTGAGCATTTGGCGCTATTATAATGGGCAATGGACCAATATGGGTGGTAAAGTCAACACGGGAAGTAAGACTATTACAACACCTATTGATGGATTTGGTTATTATGTAGTTATGCAGTTGCGTTATAGCTTTACAGATATTATCGGCCATTCATATGCACGGAACTCAATGGAGCTTATGTTCGCTCGGGGCGTGATGATCTCAACCAGCAACAATGAATTTGGTGTTTATGATAATATCACACGCGGCGAATTCGCACAGTTGCTAGTGAAAATGTTCCAAATTCCGCTGGATTACAATCCAAATGATATGACGTTCGATGATGTTATTCCTGTCATTGGTATAAGTCGACTATGGGATTATCGTTATATTGAAACGGCAGTAAGAAAAGGTATTATTCGAGGTAAAGGTCCTCGTCAGTTCTTGCCGAATGAAGCATTGACAAGAGAGGAAGCGGCAGTAATGATTGCTCGTGCTGCTAATCTTTTGAAGGATGGCAAGGATGATCAAACAAAAGACAGAGCAACGCTTCAAAAACAGTTTACGGATGCCAACTCTATTGACGGGTACTCCTTAAGCTCGGTTATTGCAGTAGTCAAAGCTAAGTTTTTAGAAGGACTACCTAATACAACTACTGGCACAGCGAAACCAACCTATCGCTTTGATCCTAAAGCTAATCTTAAACGTGCTGATGCTGCAATTATCGCAGAGCGCGTGATGAGAAAGAACAAACTTCTGTAAAACCCAGCTTAAATTGGAACAGGGAAGGGTTAGCTCCTGGCTGATCCTTCCTGTTCATTAAAACAATGAGTAAGATTATCCATGGAAAATCTTTTGCATCGACGTAATGCATGAAGCCAAGCTATACTAAACAAGTAATAAAACATAGAAGTGCATTTAGAACCAAAGCGACCGTTTTTTGAAGATCGCATGCAGTTGTTTCGATGCTACATAGCGAGGGTAAAACTTTTTTGAAATTATTTTTTGGGGGGCGCAACTTTTTTAAAGCCCGTGCGTCTAATTAAGTGGTGTTACATCAATCGCCAAAAAAATCATACTTTAGACTTGCCTAATATCAGAGTTAGTTGGAATGAATTCTCAACTTTCTCTTTACGATAAGGGTATGCCATTGTATAATGTTATAGTGGTATAAAGGTCTAGCAATTTTCTGCGTGTTTACGAGTTTCTGCGACATGTTATTACATAGGGTTAAACATGGCGACAGACATTATTTATACTAAATACTGCTCAACTCTGGGAAGGGGGTGACACACACATGAGGGAAACGAGCAATTCATTTTCTAAACAAAACTCTCAACAACCGAAGCAATTTAGAGGAGGAGAAAAAAAGGTTATGAAGAAAAGTTTATTGGCATCCGTGCTATCTCTCTCCCTTGCTATGGCCGTAGCAGTTCCAGCATTTGCTGCAACCCCTACTGATGTAGCAGGCGTGAAAGAACAAAGTGCAATTGAGGAGCTTGTAGCTCTTGGAATTATCAATGGTTATACTGACGGTACATTCAAACCAGGCAACAGCATCACTCGTGCTGAGCTTGCTAAAATTATCGTTATCGCAACTGGTAGCGAGCAAGCTGCTACTGCTCTGCAAAACGTTAAATCCCAGTTCTCAGACGTTAAAACAAACGAATGGTACACTGGTTACATCAACGTAGCAACTGGCAAAGGTTTGCTGCTTGGTGACAAAGGTACTAAAAACTTCCGCCCGAACGCTAACATCAAGTTCGAAGAAGTTGCTGCAATCGTGGTTCGTGCTCTTGGTTACCAAGATGCTAACCTGACTGGTTCGTGGCCTTATAACGTCACTTTGAAAGCTGAAGAAGTTGGCGTATTCAAAAAAGTTGATCTAGCTCTTGGTACTGCAGCAACTCGTGGTGTTGTAGCTCAACAAGTTAGCAACGCACTTGGTACTGACCTAGTTCAATGGATTGCTGATGCTAAAGTTTACAGCAGCACTGGCAAAAAATTGATCTCCCGTCTGGGAACAACGACTGAAGAAGTTGTTACTTCTGCAGTTCTTGATGACAATGGTCGTCTTTCGTTGAACGGTCTTTCCAAAACTTTGGCACCTAACTTCATCATCACTGGTGGAGTGAAACTGGTTGACCTGCTTGCTCACAACGTAACTGTTTTGGCTGATACTGATGGTCGCGTTCGCGCTATCACTGACAACCAAAATGAAAACAATGTAGTAACTGGTAAACTGAATGTTGATTTCAACAACGCTCTACAAGTTGAAGTTAAAAACGGTACTGCTGTTACTAAGTACAACACTGTAGGAAACTCGGTTTACTACTTCAACAGCGATTCTGTTGCTGGTACTGACTCGAACCTGAAAAAAGATGCTGATGTGTCTGTTTACCTGTTCGATAACAATTCCACTAACGTTAACGCTGGTGTAGTTGGTAAAGTCCGTGCAGTAGTTGTTTCTAAAGCTAATGGTGCTGACAAGTTGCTTGATTCTTATATCGCTGCAACTTCGACTGCTAAAGCTCGTCTTCTAACTCAAGACAACCTTTCTGTATCGCTTAATGACTCCACTTCTATCGTTCTGAACGGTGAAGCTAAAGCTGCAACTGATCTTGCTAAAAACGATGTTCTTGACATTGTTTATAACAAAGACAGAGTAGCAGTTAAAGTTGTTGCGACTCGTAATGTTGTTGAAGGTAAAGTTACACTTGTAAGCACATCTGCTGATGGTACATTCGTTTACACTATCGATGGTAAAACATATGCAAGTGTATCCGGTGCTAACCTGACTGGTTCGAAAGCTGTTACTAAAGACGGTACTTTCAAACTGTTCTTGAACAAAGACGGTAAAGTTGCTGGTGCTGAATTGTTGAGCGGTGGAAGCTCCGATGCTAAATACGGTGTTATCCTGAACGCTGCTAACGATGTAGCTCCAACAAGTGCTTTCAATGACGCTAAAGACGTATTCAAGTACTACTCAATTAAAGAAAACAAAGAAATTGAAGTTAGCTTGGATGCAGCTACTTGGAACGCAGTAACAAACACTGTACGTCTTGGTGATGCTGCTCCTTACGGTAGCGCAGCATTCAATAACTCTGCAGCTGTATTCGTAACTTGGAAGCTGAAAAACTCCGATGCTAGCGTTAACGGTATCGACAGCCTTACAGCTCTTACTGAGAACTGGGAAGTAAAAGAGAAGAAAGATACTACTTTGAAAGTTTCTTCTTCTACTTCTACTATCACTTACGAAATCAATGCAAACACTGTAGTTCTTGATGCTACTACTTACAACAAAGCAGCTGCTGGTGATCGTGAAGTTAAAACTAGCACTCTTGCTAACCTTGCTGTAGGTAACAAAGTAACTATCGTTCCTGATGGTACTTCTACTTTCGCTAAGTATGTTCTGATTACTAAAAAATCGGCTACTGATGCAAAAGAAACTCAATATGGTCTGTATGTTGATGCTTATCAATCTGATGACGACTACTTCATCAAAATCAACGTAAAAGGTAATGTTGAAACTCTTGCTTTGACTGGTACTGAAGGTGCTTCTATCTACAACTCCATCGTTGCTAGCAAATCTGCAGGTAGCTCGACTTACAAAGAATCTTCCAGAACTCTGGTTGAAGTTAAAGACTCCGTAATTACTGGCGCTGCTGGTAACCTTGGAGAAGCTAGCACTGCTTATGACACAGTTAATGTGTTCGCAGCTACTAACGCTTTGACTGCTGTAAACAACTCTGATTCGACTGTAACTGTTAACGGCGTAGTATACTATGTTAACAGCTCGACTGCAATCTATGTTTACGACGAAGCAAATGATTCCCTTGTAACTGATGGTATCTTTGCTGATGTAACTGCTCACCTTGGTGAAGCAACTAGCAAATACGGTATCGCTATCGTTGGCGATGCAAGCTATGGCAACTTCACACTTGCTAAAGCTGTTGTAGTTGTTAAAAAGAAATAATATTTCTTTAATCGAAAGAAACCGATGAGATATCTCATCGGTTTCTTTTTTTGCGTTCACACTTGATTCATAAAAGTTTGTTATAATTAAAGTAGAAAAAAATGCTTTGAAGGGGTGAATTGCTCGGCATTACAGCGAAACTTTTTGTTGGGTATGAACGTCTATATAAAAAAAGATGTGGAGTGATATTTTAATGCAGACAGTTGTTTCTGGAAGCTCAAGATTGAAGTGGCGTTTTTATGTAGCTATGTTGTTGGTTGCAGCATTGCTCTTTCCTGCATTGCCAAGCAGTAGTGAGGCGGCCTCTAATGCGAGCAGCATTAAACCTGTGTACATAAACAGTAATTCTTACGTGAAACTGGATAGCGCGGATATACTATCGACAAGCAAAGGGAAGACAGCCAGCTTCACGATCACTCTTTATAACGGTGGAAGCAAAGCAATTAATCTTCAAGACTATTGGTTCCGTTTAGCGTCTACCAGTGGGACAAAATATACCTTGTATATGCTGGACAGCGATAAAACGAAGAAAACTGTTCAAGCCAATTCGAATGTTACTTTGACTTTTTATAGCGAGCTGCCATCAAGCATGACGTTGCCTAAACTCATTTTCAAAGTCGTAAAGTTTGATTTCAGTGTGGCCGGATATGAGAAGACATTAGGACAATTTAAGTTTCCAGCAGACTATTCTACGGATGTTAAAGCAGGTGGCTATACTTCTGTGAAGTTGAATAGCACTCCTGTAAATATTAGAATCAGCAAATCTACGATGTCTACAAGCACAGATAATAATACAGTTAATATTGAGCTCGCTATGCGCAATACGAGCAGTTCTGAGCTGTCGATTGCTAACCTGCAGTTTCTAGCTCAGTCAGCAGCTGGAGGCATGTACAAGATGAAGGTCACTTCGACTACCTCAGGTACAGCAGATGCTATCGTCTTGCGTCCGAAAATTCTTGAAACGATTAAATTAAGCATTACCCTTCCTAAATCTGTTTCTATTAAAGGTCAGAAGCTTGTTATTACACAAGGTATTAGCTCTGGCTCAGGAGAAGGGGCATCAACATTATCTTTGCCTGTTTCTAAAATAGGGTATAACCTGAAAACAGCTAATACCACAACAGCAACAAATTATGAATATATTAAAGATGATTATACTTATAAAATGAATGTTGCTTCAATCCAAAGAAATACATGGGGCGGCGAAGACAGTCTGATCGGCAAGCTAGTTATTACAAACACTAGCTCAAAAACAGCACCAATCCCAGCAGTCGAAGGTTCATTGTATCTTGGGGATAATGCAGCTGTGAAGACAACAATCATTCCATTCACCAACCCAGTAGCTATTCCGGCGAAAAGTTCTATCACGATTTACTATACAGGTACGGTTCCTACAACTACATCGTTAACTGATCTAAAGCTCAAGCTTTTTGAGAAGTCCGGTGAATCACAAACAGAATTGGCTGCTTTAAAAACACCAGCTGTTATCGTACCGAAATCAATTGCTATTGGCAGTGAAAACAAGGTTAATGATATTGGCGAAAACTTCACAGTAAATGTGATGAAAACACAATTGCTTGAAGGTACTTCTAACAATCTTTATGCCGTTTATTTAGATGTTACGAATAAGCAATCCCGTGCAATTGCAACTTCAAAGCTTGTAGGCTACCTGAAAACAGCCGATGGGGATAAATACGATATTAAATTGTTGAAAACAAGCAATTTGATCAATCCTGGGAAGAAAGAGCAAATTATTGTTACTACTGAAGTGCCAAAACAGCTTGATTTAACTGGCGCAACGGTTGTACTGGGTAGTGCTTTTAATGCTCAGGGCATTGTTAAGAAAGATGATGCTGAAATTTCAGGTTTTGTTAATCCAGTGAGCTATGCATTGCCACAGTATGGCCAAACCGTTACATCCGAGTTTAATAAGGTTCAGGTCGGTCCTTATACGATTAATATGGATAACATTATCACTTATTTGACAGATGATAAAATTGATGTGGATTTCTCTGGTCAAGTAACGAAGGATCTTAGCTATGAAGGCTTTAGCGCTAAAAAGTTCACTTTTGCGATCGAGGATCAATCTACTAATCTTTCAATGATTAATGCTCCATTTGAACTCGAAGGTGCATCTGGTACTGCAGGCCAATATGTTTGGAAAGTTGGCAACAACTATACGAACATTGTCCAAAGCGTGACAGATAAGCTAGTTGCTAAAACAATTCAGCTTACTATCTATGAGGAAATTAATGGATATAAAACGAAGTTGGTATCCAAAAATATTAAATGGTCGGCATACTTGAACTGGGCTGACCCAAATAATAAGGAATTTTAATTTTGAATTAGATTATTAAAATTTTGTAGTTAATTTTTAAAAAATCAGGTATCTTAATAGGATACCTGATTTTTTTTCTGAGAGGAGTAATAGAGTTGAAGAAAACGACAATGAAAGTGGCTATTGGTGCAGCACTCCTATTGGTAGGTTTCGGTATTGGCATTCTCAATCCGAAAGCAATCGAAGCAGATGGCGTATCAACAACTCCAGGCTCTATTGACGATCCTGTTATTACAAAAAGTTATTTAGATGAGCAGCTTGCTAAAGTATCTGGTGGCAGCATCGGCGCGGGTACTGGTTCAACTGGTACGTCCAACGCTCAAGCTTCCCTGCAAGTCGTTAGTGTACCTAATGGCAAATTGCTGCTTGGTGATGAAGGAACAGAAATCATTCTTCGTGTAGGCAAAGCAGTAGCCTACAGCTCAGATAGCAGTGGTATTGTAGATATAACGGATGGCAAGGATCTGGTTAAAGGTAATTCCATAGCCAGCAATCATCTTTTACTAATGCCTCGCTCGGGCAGGGGAGTTACGGCTGCGGCAGGTTACACTAAATCATTAACGGTATTAGTTCGTGGTGGATACAAGCTGCAATCCGTTAACTGAGTTAGTATAATTTGTGTAAGTTGACAATAGATTATACGCTTGAACAAATGCCCGAAGGTTAAAATAAGAGCATGCTCCCATCATCCAACAGTGAGGTGTTCTTATTATGAGTCGTTCTAATAAAGTAGCCGTTCCACTAAGTAAAGCAGCGCTGCAGCAAATGAAATATGAAATCGCTGAAGAATTTGGGCTATACTCCTATCCTTCCCAGTCAAACGGTGATGATACGGAGTTTGCGGGAGAATTGGGAACAGTACCACAAACTACTGGTTCAGTCTATTGGTCACAGCTTTCGACAAGACAAGCGGGTTCCGTTGGCGGTGAAATGACGAAACGCCTTGTAGCGCAAGCAGAGTCCGTTTTAAACGGTTATATTTAAAATAACCGTCTCACCTTAACTTTTACTGAAAATTAATTCTTATCGGGATAGTATCCATTGACAGGAAGCGACATTTTCGGTAACATACTTTATTAGAGAGTTGTAAAACAGCCTTTTCCATAAGGAAAAGGTTCGTTTTTTGTTTATAAGTTCTGAACTTATTTATACTAAAAGCTGTAGGAGGTTGATACGGGTGTCAATTAAAGGTCGTCATTTGTTTACATCAGAATCAGTAACGGAAGGTCATCCCGATAAAATTTGTGACCAAATTTCCGATGCAGTATTGGATGCATTCCTGGAGTCAGATCCTTATGCGCGTGTAGCGTGTGAAGTATCTGTAGCGACAGGACTTGTTCTCGTTATTGGTGAAATTAGCAGCCGTGCGGACTATGTCGATATTTCGGCTATCGCACGTCGTACAATTAAAGAAATTGGGTACACTAGAGCTAAGTTTGGTTTCGATTCCAGCACTTGTGCAGTTCTGACCTCGCTTAATGAGCAGTCTGCTGATATTGCTCAAGGCGTTAATGCTGCCCTTGAAACACGTGATGGCAAAGATATTCAACAAGAGAACGAAGATATTGGTGCTGGTGACCAAGGCTTGATGTTTGGTTTTGCAACCAACGAGACACCGGAGCTTATGCCTCTTCCGATCGCGCTATCGCACCGTATTGCACGTCGCTTGTCCGAAGTGCGTAAAAACGGTACGCTAGAATATCTTCGTCCTGATGGCAAAACTCAAGTTACAATTGAGTATGTCGATGGTAAACCAGTACGTGTTGATGCAATCGTTGTATCTACACAGCATGCTGAGGAAATTAGCCTAGAGCAAATTCAAAGCGATATTCTTGAGCACGTTATTAAACCAGTTGTACCAGTTGAGTGGCTGGACGCTGAAACAAAATACTACATTAACCCGACAGGCCGTTTCGTTATTGGTGGTCCTCAAGGTGATGCGGGTCTAACTGGCCGTAAAATTATCGTTGATACGTACGGTGGTTACGCACGTCACGGCGGCGGTGCATTCTCCGGTAAGGATCCTACAAAAGTTGACCGTTCTGCGGCGTATGCGGCCCGTTATGTAGCTAAAAACATCGTTGCAGCTGGACTAGCTGATAAATGTGAAATTCAGCTTGCTTACGCTATTGGCGTGGCAAATCCGGTTTCTATCAGTGTAGACACTTACGGAACAGGTAAAGTCGATGAAGAGAAGCTGGTTGAAGTTATTAGCAACAACTTTGATCTTCGTCCTGCAGGCATTATTAAAATGCTTGATCTGCGTCGTCCAATCTACCGTCAAACTGCTGCTTATGGTCACTTCGGCCGTACAGATGTGGATCTTCCATGGGAACGCGTTGACAAAGCGGATAAGCTGAAAGCAGATGCTTTGGCGTAATTATATTTTAAATAACTAAAGCCCTTCAGAAAAAAGTTGAGAACATTGGTTCTTAACTTTTCTGGAGGGTTTTTTGAAATGAAAATGCGAGTATTATACTTAGATGAAACCAAAATTTTATACATATAATAGTTTTCTTATATTTTAAAAAAATCAATATTCAATACTTACTTGAAAATTAAGAATGTATATTATGAAATTATAATTTAAAATGTAAAATTTTTTTAATATTTGATAAGGGAATGGACGTTTTTGAGTATCAAAAAGAATGTTAGGCGAGTAGCGGTTGTTGCTTTAGCATCAACTATTTTTTTATCTGGTGCGACATTTACCGGTTTGACGCAAGGAGATCTTAGTCCAGCGGCTGTACAGGCATATGGAGAAACATTGAAGTTAGGAACACACAAAATGTACTTTTGGCAAACTATCAGAACCCCCAAGGTGTTTATAAGAATATAGATTACTTGCAATATTTCTATTGGGAAGGTAATGATTTGATCGTTACAGGATATGCTCGGAATTATGATAATGGGACTGCCAAATATATAACAATGAGATTTGATAATCTTCCGGCATTAAATCCGAATTAATAACTTTAGTTTGGGATATTGTTTGAATAAGAACTTTGTTAATAATAATTGACTCATATATATAGCCTGCGAAAAACATTTTCTCAATGGAGAATGCCATTCGCAGGCTATTTTTAATGAGAAATGACGAATTATTCAAAAAGGATGGAAATTATCCGGAAAACCTACATTTTTGGTGCTTAGAAGCCGACAAATAAGGTACGAGTGTAAATTTTTGGGGAGTGAATGAAATGAGTCGTTACAAAATTAGTATTCTTCTAGTATTCGTACTCTTGCTACAAATTGCATTGCCGCCAAGTAGCAGCCTTCTGACCAATGAAGTGCATGCGGCAGTCACCGGACCTGTTATTACAAGCAAATCACCAGCTAATACTTTTGGAAATGTCGGACTTGGTGCGCCTCTTTCCTTTACTTTTGATGAAAGTGTAATAAAAGGAACTGGCCCTGCTTCAATTACGATCTACAATTATTCGAATAATACTCCATTTGAGACGTTTAATGTTGCGACAAGCAATCGGGTTACCATTGATGCTACTGGTAGAACGGTTACGGTACAGCCAAGTACGTCTTTTGCTGTAGGCACCGAATATTATGTATTCATTGACCAGGGCGCATTTGTAAATGCATCGAATGGCGCGAATTTTAGCGGCATATCTAATGCTGCGGATTGGAACTTCAGAACAGTAAGTCAGGTTGACAGTACACCTCCAGACTTGCGGTCTGTGGTGTCGCCTGCTCCTGAATCGGGCGGGGCGCTCATTACAACTACAATAACGCTCCCATTTAATGAAAACGTATATACGACATATGGGGCGATTACGCTGGTATCTGCTCCAAGCGCAACGGCTTATGACTCCAGAGAGATTGCAGTCAATTCCGTGCAGGTGGTTGGCAGCGGCACCCCCACCTTAACGATTAAGCCAACTGAGGCGCTCTATCCGAACACGACCTATACAATTACGATTCCTAGTCATGTCATTCAAGACAGCTCAGGCAACCGCTATGCCGGAACGACATGGCGTTTTACAACTGCGCCAGCGCCAGTTAATGCAACCGGCTTAACACCTGGAAATTCCGCGACTTCTGTCGGAGTAAACAGTTCTTTTAGCATGAGCTTTGATAAAAATGTGAAAGCGAACGCTGGGAAATACATAAGCCTCGTGCGCGTAAATGATAATTATGCCGATCGCTATCAGGCTACAGATACGTCCCGTGTCATCGTTAGCGGAAATACCGTTACCTTTACACCTCCAAAGTTGCTTGCAAACACACGCTATTATATTTTAATCGATGCAGGAGCCTTCGCGGACAGTGCGACTGGGGACTGGTTCCAAGGTATATCCAATGCTGCTACGTGGAGCTTCACGACGAGTCCAGGCGATGAGACTGATCCGCCACGGATTCAGAGTACTTATCCTGCTCACACGGCAGCAATCGGCACGCTTAACTCCAGCATTGAAATAAACTTTACGGAGCCGGTTTATCCGAGCGCAGGCAATATAGAAATTCGCAACTCAAACAATACCATTTTTGCCACTATTCCCGTGACCTCAAGCTATGTAACGGGTGGCGGAACGAGCAAAATTACGATTAACCCGAATAAGACCTTTATTAACAATTCGCAGTATTATGTAGTTATTGGGAGCAGTGCTTTCCGTGATGCCGCGGGGAACTATTTCGCCGGACTTTTGGCGAACAACTGGACGTTCCGGGTAACTCAAGATACCGTAAGGCCAACGATTGAGTCGCAAAATGCCGTTAATAATACGCAAAATGTACTTACAGATGCATACTTCTCTGCTATTTTCAGTGAGACTATAGTAAAAGGCACAGGTACGATTACGATTAGACCGGTTACACCAGCACCTGGTGTAGTCGATATTCCAACTTATTTCTACATTAATCCAGACAACAGCCGTCAAATAGTCATCACGCTTCCAACAGGAACGACGATGGCTCCGAACACGAATTATTATATCGAGATTAGCCCAACAGCAATCTACGATTTATCGGATAATGCGTTCCTGGGTATTCAGAATGCTTATCAATGGGCTTTTAAAACAATAGGTATTGATACGACGCCTCCTGCTGTTAGCAAGATGGAAGTCAAAGGCTCTACTATCGTCATGACCTTTAACGAGGACCTTAAAGCAAGCTCTGTCCCGGCCTTAAGCAGCTTCTATATTACGGTTAATGGCGAACGGCGTGAATTGCTGTCGGCTGCTGTATCGGGAAGTACCGTTACGCTGACGTTAGCGGGAACGCTCGTTAATATCCAGACGGTTAAGCTTTCCTATTCCAAGCCTACGACGACAACTGGCGGCATACAGGATCTCGTTGGCAATCAGGCGCTAAGCATTGCGAATCAGGACGTGGCATTTGCAGTAGATGCTACAGCGCCAACGCTTTCCAGCGGAACGGCAACAGGCAGCGTTGTGACGCTCACATTCAATAAAGCGCTGGCTTCCGTCAATAATTTGGCGTATCAGCAATTCCGTGTCAATATCGGTGGTGCCTCCTACACACCGACGGCTATTAGTATTAATGGCTCGGTTGTCACGATGAGTGTAAATGCGACGATTGCCAATCAGTCCGTTTACGTCTCTTACACGCCGGGCAGCTATCCGCTTAAAAGTACGGATGGAGCCAATGTGGCCGCTTTTAGCAGCTACTACATTACGAATACGGTTGATGTAACAGCGCCAACGCTGCAAGGCGTATATGCAAATGGCAGCATCATTACGCTCAGCTACAACGAGACGCTGAGCACGAGCGCTATTCCGCCTGTTAGCAGCTTAACCGTCAGCGTGAATGGCAGCCTCCGTTCGATCGTGCAAATATCGGTGTCCGGCAGCCAAGTGCTGCTTACACTAAGCTCGGCCATCAGCTCAAGCGATACGATCTATGTGTCGTACAATATGTCTTCACCAAGAATAGCAGATCTGGCCGGGAATGCGGCAGCAAGCTTCTCGACTCAAAAAGCATCTATGGGATCTGCAAATAGCTCGCTGTATTCAGCAGTCATTAAAGGAAATTCGCTTGTACTTACATTTGGAGAAACGATGAATAGCTCCTACGTGCCCTATACAACGCAATTTTCCGTAATGGCGGGAAGCTCGACGGCTTCGGTTACAGGCGTATCGATTAGCGGCTCTACAGTTACGCTTACGCTCGCAACGGCGATTGCTTCGACGAGTTCAGTGACGTTCAGCTATTATGCTTCAGGAACGACGCTTCGTACTTCATCGGGCAAAATCATTGAGAACATTTTGAGCCAGTCTGTTACGAACAGCTCGTCAATCATTGATTTGATTCCGGGAGAGTTTACCCAATCGTCTGATGGCGGCGTTCTCATGACAAGCGGTGCTTTTACAAAGACGTCGTATCAGACCGCTTCAGGCAGATCGTCGGTGAAATATTCCATTTCAGCCGAAAAACTTGCTCCTGCCTATCAGGCGGCAAGAACGGCTGGCCTTACGAAATCGCGAATTATCGTAGAAATTCCGAATTCTGAAAATGCGGCAGTCGTAGCTGTACCACTGTCTACGCTGCTCAATGCGAGTTCTATCAATACGAATCCGTTTTTTGTTGTAAAATACAATGGCACGTCGTATGAAATTCCGCTCGGTGCCTTGAATTATTCCAAGCTTACAAGCTCTGTGGGAACAACGGGCGAGCTATTAATTGAGCTTGAGCTTGGTACCACATCGCTAACATCGGCATTGACGAATAGGCTGAATCTATCAACGATCTCACTATTATCGGGAATTGTTCATTTTCAGCTCTATGCAGTTAGTGGTACAATGAAAAGCGAGATTACAGAGCTTAACAGCTATGCGACTTTAAGCGTGGATACATCGTTGGCTGTGACGAGAAAAAATACAGCAATCGTGCGGGTTGACCCTGTTGCGGGTGCATTGACCTACGTACCGACGATATTTTCCACGTTGAATAACAAGACGGTTGCTACTTTTAGAAGCAAAAGCATCGGCGCTTTTGCATTAGTTAGCAATTCTGTCAGCCTTATTGATATTAGCAGTCATTGGGCTGGCCCAACGGCGCAGTCGCTTGCCAACAAAAATATTGTTGCAGCGCGCACAGGCAACCAGTTCGTTCCAGACAAGCCTATTACCCGCGGTGAGTTCGCAACTTATATTGCGAAGGGACTAGGGCTTTCAGGCAATAAGGCAGCAGCAGCCAAATATTCGGACGTTAATATAGGCACTGAGCTTGCCGCCTACATTGGAGCAGCATCGGAAGCAGGCATCGTGCTTGGCTATACGGACGGAACATTCAAAGCAGATAAATATATTCAACGCCAGGAGATGTCGGCAATGATGACGCGCGCAGCAAGTGCAGCTGGCGCCACCATTCAACTGCCATCTTCAGCCTCAACGTATTTGCAGCCATTTACTGATCGCAACAGCATCAGCTCATGGGCGCGTACGGATGCGGCAAAAGCGATTTATACCGGCGTAATTGGCGGTAAAACGACTAAAACCTTTAGTCCTTTGACGAATGCAACCCGGGCAGAAGCAGTCGTCATGATCAAGCGCTTGTTAGAGCATATTCAATTTCTAAACACGTAGTAAATTGGTACCAGCCCCGGGACACCTTGCATAAAGGTTGTACGGGGCTTTTTTGTAGCTATATACATATTTGGAATTTTATTCGCTTGAGAGAGGACTGATGCCGCAGCGACAGGCGCTCACAGCAAGAAGCAAGATCAGAGACGAACGCTGTTGCCATACGACAAAATTCGCAAAAATCGGAAGATTAGCGGAACTTTTTGCACCTCTTTATAGTCTATATTTAATAGGCTTAGTAGATTAGGCTGCTGCTGCCATCCCTTTTTCATATTTTTGACAAGGATGGAGCGGGCCTGAGATGGGAGAGTTGCAAAAATAATGCGCAAGTTAGTAAGAGGATACGACCAAGGTAACCGCGGAATAGGTAAAAAGGTAGCTATTGTTATAATCGGGGGAGCGTTGCTCCTGCATCCAATTTCAGAGCTTGCCCCGGCAAGCTGGAAGATGCTAAAAATAGAAACGGCCGCAGCTGCGAGCAGCGGAACGCTTAAACAACTGCAGCAGTCCTACGTGACATCAGGCGCCCAACGAATCGATTATCTTTGGACGACAACACGCAGCGGCAAAACGGCGCAAGCGAACGTCCATGTCATTGAAGTGGATCTTACGAATAAATATGTGCAATTGAATGCGCTGAGCGGCAAAAACAATACAATCGGCGATCGCGATACGATTTTGAATATGGCGAAAACGAGTGGAGCGGTAGCTGGCATTAACGGCGACGTCTATGTGACAACAGGCGAGGGCTCGCCGATGGGGGCGCAGATTACTAGCGGAACGCTCATGACGACGCCAATGCAAATTAAGGGCATGTATGCTTTTGGAGTTACGAAGGACCGCCAGCCGAAAATCGACAGCTACAGCTTCAGCGGTACGGTTACGTCTGCAAGTGGAGCGACTTTCGCCCTTTCAGGCATTAACCAGTCGTCTTATACGCCGGAGAGCGGAGACTCTACTTACAGCCACGCCAACACGATGTATATCTATACAAGTGCGTGGGCTGGCTCGGAGCGTCCGAAAAATTCCGCGGCATTGCCGACCGAAGTGCTTGTTCGCAATGGCGTTGTCGAGCAGATTTCCGACGGAACTGCGCTTACGATGGCTGCGCCAAAAGATGGATATATTTTACGCGCCAATGGTACGGCCGCTAAATTCATCCGCGCCGAGATCAAGGTCGGAGACAAGCTGAAATCGGACTACTCGTTAGTTTCCCAAACGACTGGAAGCAAAGTAGATCCGAATCAATTTGAAATGATGGTTAGCGGTCATACGATTCTGGTTAATAATGGGGTAGCATCGGCATTCTCGCGCAGCATTACAGGTGTTAGCGGAGCGGCATACCTTTCCCGTTCAGCCGTAGGCTATTCCAAGGACGGTACAAAGGTATATCTGATTACCAGCGAACAGTACGGAGACAGCAAGGGCGTGAATTTGGCGGAGCTGCAGCAGATTATGGTGAAGCTTGGCGTCTACAAAGGCATGAATTTGGATGGCGGCGGTTCAACAACGATGATCGAGCGCCCGCTTGGGCAGTTTGCTCTGCAATCGGCTCATTCCACGACGTATGGGACGACGATGCGCAGCGTTGCAAGCGGAATTGGCGTATTTACGACCGCGCCTAAAGGTGATGTCAAGGGCATTACAGTAGGCGGCACGAATGTATTGCTGATTGGGCAGCAGGCGACTTTTACGGTAAAAGGGTACGATACGTATTACAACCCGGTAGCGGTTGATGGTACCAATGCCAAATGGAGCAGCTCCTCAACGGTTGGAACATTTAAGGGTGCGGACTTTACAGCGACAAAAGCAGGCTCCACGACCATTAGCGTCAAATCGGGCTCGGCGAGTGCTACATACAAGGTAGATGTTGTCGGCCAGGATCAAATTGCGTCGATGACGATTGATAGCGCAGCGGGCATGCTTTCCAAAGGAGCAACCGTTTCGGTACCCCTGACAATGACCTTGAAAAACGGCAAAAGCTATAAGCTGAGTGGCGATTCGCTTAAATGGGAGTTCGTTGGCTTTACCGGCAAAGTATCGGGCGATACGCTTACCGTGCAATCGGTCAATGAGGGCGCAACGACAGGTTATGCCATTGGTCGTTATGACGGCTATCCAACGATGCTCCCGCTAACGCAGGGAGGCTCGGAGAAGGCGCTTGAGGATTTTGAAAATGTGAACTATGGCATTTCGACGCAGCTAACTCCGTCTGCGACGACTAAGGGCAGCGTCAAGCTGACTAGCGATCTGGCAGGCCAGACATCGGCTAAAGCTTTGCAGCTAACGTATGATTTTAGCGCAGGTACAGGAACGAAGGCCGTCTATGCTGTGTTTAACGGCACTTCCGGTAAAACGATTGAAGGCTCGCCTACTGCCATGACGCTTGATGTTTATAGCGATAAGAGCCTTAACTGGCTGCGGGCGGAGTTTACCGATGCCGATGGCAAATCGCATCTGGTAGACGTGGCGAAGCAGCTCAATTGGAGCGGCTGGAAGACGGTGAAGGCTGATTTGTCGTCTTATGGCATGAAATATCCGATCAAGCTGAAGCGGGTCTACGTCGTTACAATCGCGGAGGGCGCAGATGAGCGTGCGGCAACCGGCACGATTGGCATTGACAATATGAAGCTGCAATATCCGGGTGAAGCCGTATCTTCTCAAGCGAAAAACATTGTCATGACGATTGGCAGCAAAGCGGCTTCCATCGGAGGCAAGGCGACAACGCTCGACGTGACGCCAATTACGCTAAAGGGAACAACCTACGTTCCAATCCGTTTCGTATCTGAAGCGCTTGGAGCCAATCTGCAATGGGACAATAAGCTGAACCGGGTGACGGTATTTGATGGCTCCCATTTGCTGGAGATGGTTATTGGTAAAAAAGAAATCGTGGCGAATGGCAAGCGTTCCACGACAGAGGTTGCGCCTATTGTGCGGAACAATCGGACGCTCATTCCGATTCGACTATTTTCGGAGCAGCTGGGTCTTAAAGTAGGCTTTGATAATAGCACGAAGAAAATCACCATTAACTAGGGAAGAGTTCTAAACCGGGATTGCAGGAGCGAGAGCGGATAATATAGGAGGTTTTGCCTGGAGCTAATGGGTAATTCTACCTTTGTTCCCTCCCGTTCCCGCAGCATCTGGCAGCTAGAGTTCAAGGCCAAGGAGGCGGCGGACTATGCAATTGTGTTATGATAGTCTAAAAGAACCTTCTATTGGAAAGGTTGCCGAATTTTTATGGATCAACATATTTTAGATATTAACCGTGTTATTACGAATGCGACGCAGGTCATGGAAGACAGCAAATTTCAGATTTTTGAAATTTGCGAGGCTGCGCGCGCTGAATTGGAATCACTTGAGCAGGAGCTCGAAGTGGTTATTCAGGAAACGGTAAAGACGATTGAAAGAGTCGATCAGCTTGAGCTGGATTATCGGCAGGCGAGGATCCGTCTAACGGAAGTCAGCCGTGACTTCGTCAGATATAAGGAAGAGGATATCAAATCCGCTTATGAGAAAGCAACGCAGATCCAGCTCGATTTAATGGTTTGCCGCGAGAAGGAAACCTATCTAAAATCGAGACGCGATGATTTGCAAAAGCGCGTGCGCAATGTAGAATCCTCGATTGAGCGTGCGGAGATGATCGCTTCCCAAATTAATGTCGTATTGGAATATTTGTCGGGCGACCTCAACCAGGTCACGCGTATTTTAGAATCCGCGAAAACAAGGCAGCTGATTGGCCTGAAAATTATTTTAGCCCAAGAGGAAGAGCGCAAGCGTATAGCCCGTGAGATCCATGACGGACCAGCGCAATCCCTTGCAAATATTGTCATGCGTACGGAAATTGCAGAAAGAATGTTTCTAAAGAAGGAATTTCAGCTAGTACAGGACGAATTAGTAGATTTAAAGGGTCAGGTTCGTCTAGGACTCGAGGAAATTCGCAAAATTATTTTCAATCTGCGTCCAATGGCGCTTGATGATTTGGGACTTGTACCCACGCTTCGCAAATTTGTACAGGACTTTGAAGAGAAAACAAAAATACATACTGTATTTGATCTTACGGGCAGAGAGATACGGATGCCTTCCGCCATGGAAGCTGCTATTTACCGTTTGGTCCAAGAAGCCTACTCCAATGCGCTTAAGCATGCTAATGCCTCTTACGTTACTCTAGACATGGTTTATACCTCAGATTCAGTTACAATCACCGTATTCGACAATGGTAGTGGATTCCAACAAGAGCTTATCCAGGTGCATAACGGAGATAACTCGCATTTTGGGTTAGTTGGCATGCAGGAAAGGATTGATCTCTTGGAAGGGAAGATGGATATAGACTCAAATTTAGGAAAAGGCACGAAGATTATATTTAAAATCCCTATTACAGCGGAGAATAGAAAGGAGTAAGATGACGAATGAACCAAAGCGCACCTAATCATAAACGTAAAATTAAAATTTTGCTTGCTGACGATCATCAGCTTTTTCGTGAAGGATTGAAACGTATCTTGAATATGGAGGAGGACCTGGAGGTCATTGGCGAATGCGGTGACGGTATTCAGGTGCTCGAATTTTGCAATCATACGATTCCAGAAATCGTCCTGATGGACATCAATATGCCGATTGAAAATGGGGTCGTAACGACCGAGAGGCTTAAGACGATTTTCCCAGATGTGAAGGTTATTATTTTGTCGATTCATGATGATGAAAGTTATGTATTCGAGACGCTTCGCAAAGGAGCGACAGGCTACCTGCTGAAGGATATGGAGGCAGAGGCACTCATTAATGCTATACGCTCCGTAGTTAACGGACATGCTTACATACATCCTAAAGTCACAGGCAAGCTGATCAACCAGCTGCGTCGCATGACGTATTTGGATGAAATGGGTGTTGTGTCTGGCGCGGCAGCAGCGAAAGAGCCAGGCGTGAAATTTGTCGCTGGCGATGACAACCCATTAACGCGTCGTGAGGCTGAAGTATTGCGCCTGATGGCTGAGGGCAAAAGCAACAAGCTCATCGGTGAATTTCTATTCATCAGCGAAAAAACGGTTAAAAACCATGTTAGCAGCATTTTGCAAAAAATGGAAGTGGATGATCGTACGCAAGCCGTTATCAACTCCATTAAGTTTGGATGGGTTACGCTGTAGTTCTTCTGGCAGGGAAATTGAAACAATCTACATAGTGCTGCTTAGGACGCCTATTGGACTAGGTTGTATGAGCGAGCAGCAGCATTCTTATAGAAGAATAACTAAATACGATTAAGATCGAATGATTAAATGAAGAGCTTCTGGAACCATGTTCACATGGCGGAAGCTCTTTTTGCTGTCTCTATCATACATAAAAGAGGATGAACTCCAAAATAGGATTGCATGAGCCGGATAAATGACGAAGAGAAAGCTAGGTACAAGATGGGCTTAGGTCCACGCTTTAGCTGGCATTTTTTTTCGGCAATAGCTGTGTGCATGTCCGTTAAGGAAGGAACCACTGGGCGCCCGCAGGCATATAATGCAGAACAAGACAGGTTGGGAGCAGCAGTAAAACCGTCTGTAGAATAATTTAAACCTGCCAGATAATAATTCGGACTTATGGCAAGAGCAGTTTGCAGTAAAAAAGATAGCAGCAAAATAGGGCCAAGCATGTATAAGGAAATGCTTGGGAGCGGGATAGGGAATGAAGGCTTATATTATTTTCAGGAGGTGCGGTGCCATGATCAAAATTTTCTTGCTAGTCGTGGGCTGCTATGTGCTGGCTGGCTTCATGGTGCATGCAGTTTACCGCTTGAAGCGACAGCGGCGGCGCTCTGCCAAACATTATGTGCTGCTTGCGAGCCGCCAGCATTCCAATATGGAACGGATTATTCGCTCTTTTTTCTCCTTCTCGCGGTGGATGGGAGTGGATGTTCACCTGACTGTCGTAGATGCCGGGCTCAGTGAGCAGACACGCGAAATCATTGAGCGGTTAAACCGTCCCGCTGGAGGAGTGCACCTCTATGTAGATGGTTTTGAAGAAAATGAGTTCACACATCCGTTGGTTAAACAAGTGGAGCAGAGCAGGAAATTTGAAGGCGAAATTAAGCAAGGTCTGAGTGAACGTGTGCCGCAGAAGCAATCCGAGCCGGATGTAAACAAATCAGATATAGGGGCCTCCAGCCTGCTATGGCGACTTCAGGCGGATGGAGTAATAACCAAAAATGACTGTCCTGTCGTCATTGATTTGCATAACCCAGAGGATTTAGGGAAGATTCCTTTTTGAGTGATGAAGATGGCCATGGCCAGGGAAGAGGAATCTACAGGTGAAAGTGGGCGTGATGAAGAACAAACATTGAAGGAAGAGAAGCAGCAAAAGCAAGACTAGAATTGAAAAATAGACTTAAGTTCGTATAATACGTGTGAGAATATAGCAAGCGGGAATCGCAGGAAACAGGCCATTGATAAAAACGGTATAATCTATTATAGTTAAAACAATAAAATAACAGCAGCAGTTTGTTTGCTATTTTCCTATTTGTTTAAGTGGAACTCAGCAAGCAGAACAGTTTTTAGAAAATCGGGATGAAGCACATCTTTGATAACGCTTAGGCGTTGTTGAAGGGTGCTTTTTTGCGTTTTCTATCGAAAAGGAGGATATCTGGATGAAAGCCTATATGTATGTTGTACGGCAATTCGGCAACTGGTCTTGCAAAGTAACGATTGCGCCCGAAGTAGATATCGACTTCTGGCAGCATGCTGAGAGGATGCTTTTATGGAAAACCCGCCTTCCGCTTGGTATTGCGCTGGAGGCTGTTGAGCACTTCAACGAATATGAAAATAGAAATGACCAGTATATTAGTCAAATTAAGCAGAGAGCAGATCAGAATGCCGGAATGAATAAGTTACACTCCTTTAGAAAATGGCTGGATATGTGCCTGAAGAAAAAGAGGGGTAGAACAACTAAAGATACAGGAATAGGGAGTAAGGGCGGTGGATGGAAAGGAGAACAATTGGGAGAATCGCCAGAGAAAACGCTGGGAAAACAGAAAGAGTACTCCAAAGGGGCGGGAGCTATTGCTGGAAGCGCCTCACGCTGTGGGAACGAGAGCGATCAGGAGGTGTCAGATAGGCTTGCTGCCGCTATCCGTAAGGCAAGCAGCGGAGCAGCTGGACAGGTCGAGCATATACAGGAGGGGCTTGCAGGGGAGCAAATGCGGATGATGCCAGTCGGACAGGCGGGGCAAAGCCTGTCCGGTTTAGGGGGGCAGATAGCGCTCGCTGCGGATAGCTGCGAGCGCAGTGGGCAGGCGCGCGGAGTGGAACGCGCGCCTGCAGAGGCGCTTGCCGCCGCCGCGCAGCAGGCGGCAGCGGCGCTGCAAGGCCGTGCGCTGCTGCGCGGCGAAGCGCACGCACTGCTTGATGGGACAGCGCCTGCGGCAGCTGTCCCTGCCATGGACAAGGACGCTGCGCTGCAGCTGGCGTCCTTGCAGGGCTTGATACAGCTGCGCAGCGCTGTATCAAAGAAGGCCAGCCGCGAAGCCGGCTGGCCTCGGCGCGCCAAGCGCGCGCTCCGCTGCCTGCGCTGCGGCAGCGGAGAAGAGCAGCTGCACAAGGCGCCCTGTGCAGCCTGCGGGCGAGAGGCATGCGCGTATTGCACCGCATGCCTCACAATGGGGCGCAGCCGCGAATGCGAGCTGCTTATCATAGGAGGAGGAGCTGGCAGCAGCCGCTCCTCCATCGAGCTGCCGCCCCCGCAGCAGCGTCTCGCGCGCTGGGGGCTAAGCCCTGCCCAATCAGCGGCGGCGGCAGCCGCGCTTTATTTTACAGAGCAGCCGTCTCGCGTTGGTTGGATTGGCCCGCTCGCCGCCACACAAAACAGCTTCCTGCTCTGGGCCGTCACCGGCGCTGGCAAAACCGAGATGGTGTTTCCTATAGTCGAGTCCACGCTACTACGAGGTGGCAAAGCCCTGATAGCCACACCACGCAGGGATGTCGTGCTGGAGCTGAGCCCGCGCATTAAAAAAGCTTTCCCGGACTTTAGCGTGGTCACATTATACGGCGGCAGCGAGCAAAAATGGGAGCAAGGCGACATTACGCTGGCAACGACTCATCAATTGCTGAGATTCAATTTTGCATTTGATTTGGTCATCATTGATGAGCTGGACGCCTTTCCATATCAAAATAATCCCCAATTGTACTACGCCGCCAACAAAAGCTGCGCTCCTGAAGGTGTGAAAATTCTGCTCTCGGCTACGCCTCCAGCAGAGCTGCAGCAGCTTGCACGGAGCGGAAAGCTTGTGCATGCGAGAGTTCCCGTACGTTTTCACCGCCATCCGCTCCCTGTTCCAGTATTGCTTCACACCTTAAGTGTAGGGCAAATGCTGGACAAGCTTCAGCTGCCCAGACAGCTTCGTGAGGCCATGCTTTGTTCCTATAGCCGCGGCGCACAGCTGTTCGTTTTTGTTCAGCGTATTTCCCAGGTAGAGCGGATGGCAGCACTATTGAGACAGAAGCTTAATATTTCTCAAGTAGCAGGCACCTCCTCCCAAGATCCTGAGCGGGGGGACAAGGTTCAGATGTTTCGAGCTGGAGAAATACGCATTTTGGTGACGACTACGATTTTAGAACGAGGTGTAACAATCCCTAGGAGCGACGTGTTTATTTTGGATGCCGATGGGCAGCTGTTCGATGAAGCTTCGCTCGTACAAATGGCGGGAAGAGCAGGGAGATCCAGCGATGATCCCAACGGAAGGGTTGTTTTTTGCGCAAAAGAGCGTACCCGGCCCCAAATGCAGGCCGTCAAGCATATTAAGAAAATGAATCGTATCGCACGGGCCAAAGGCTATTTTCAAAATGCAGCTAAGTAAGAGGCCGATTCAAAAAATTACTCATAAAAGAAAGTAAATAAGGGAAGGAGTTGAAAAATGAATAGGTTGTCGTTATCCCAGCTAGGAAGTCAACTGAGCAAATATTTAGGGGATGCCCTTAGTCTCCTCGGCCCGACTGTTCGGCTTTGTCCACTATGCGGCAAAACGGCAAAGCCGTCTTCTTCCGATAAAATTTCATTGAATTCGGGGAAATCGGCCGTGTTGTCCCCAAGCTTTTATAAAGAGATTTGCGGAGCTTGTCTCTCATCCATCCCATGGATTCAACAAGTGCAATGCCGAATATGCGGGCGGGGCATTTCTTGTCCAGACTGCATAAGACGAAGTGGCACAGCCTTTGTTTATAATAGGAGCGCCGTTCAGTACAACAAGGAAATGCGAGAGCTTTTAGCCAGATATAAGTATCGGGGAAATGAAGCTTTACAGCCTTATATGGGACAGATGTTGTTGTCTCCTCTGGCTGGAATGACACTTGAATTAACGGGCAGACTCGGTGGCTATAAGAGTGGTAGTCATTCTTTGGCTCATGGACATGTTGATACGCGTAAATATTCCGTTTGGCATGCGATTACCTATGTGCCTGTTAGCAGAGAGCGCGCCGAAGAGCGTGGATTTAACCAGGCAGAGAGATTGGCGGCAACCGTATCCAGCCATACTCAAATTCCTCTTTTGCATTTATTGGAACGGAAGCGTCATTCGGCCAAACAAAGCTTCAAGACCCGTTCTGCGCGCATGCAGGATATGGAAAGCCTTTTTGCTGCCAAGCGCGGGGCTGTGGAGCAGTTTTTACTAGCAAATCAGCGAAAAGAGAGGCAATATGTATTGCGACTGCTGCTTGTAGATGACATCTATACAACGGGAAGCACCATTCAAGCTTGCTCGGAAGCGCTGCAAATAGCATGTCCTGACGGAATCGATATTTACGCTCTAACATGGGCGAGGTCCTAATTGGAGTCTATCACTTTTTTCCAGTTCAATAAGATTACTAGTGAAATTATTGTTTGTTTCAGCTAGAATAGAGCTAATCATATCTTCAAAAGGTAGATCAGGGAGGTCGGAAAATAATGATGAATTTAGATAATTGTCCACGCTGCGGCAAGCTGTTCTCCAAGAACTTTCGTGACGTCTGTCCGGCTTGCATTAAGGAAATAGATAGAGAGTATGAGCTCTGCTCCGATTATTTGCGTAAAAATAAAGGCACGAATATAAATGATCTATCCAATGAAACGGGAGTATCGGTCCGCCAAATTACAAAGTTTGTGCGAGAAGGCCGGATTTCGATTATGAATGCCCCGAATATGTCTTATCCGTGCGAAGTATGCGGTACTTTTATACGGGATAACAATATGTGCGATAGCTGTAGAGCGCGTTTAATTAGCGATACGGGAAAGATGCGCAATGAGGATGCCAGAAGGGCTGAGGAGCTGGAAGCACAGAGGGCTAATCAGAACATTTATAAAGGTTTGGACCGCTATAAGGATCGTTAGAATTTATTAATATTTGTCAATCGTCGATATAACTATAAATTTCTTGGGGAATAAGCCGATAATACTGTTAAAGGTTATCGGCTTATTAGCATGTGTCCAAATAAATGAGGTGAATAAATTGAAGATAAATGAACCTGGTCGTATCCATTCTCTTAACCAGTACCAGAAGAAGAACGAAATGGCAGTAAACAACGCCAATAAGAAGCAGAAGAAGGATGAGGTGCAGATCTCAGCCGCTGCCAAGGAGATGCTCTCTACGAGTCAGATGAACAGCCCCGAACGCGCAAAGCATATTGAGAGCCTGAAACAATCCATAGCAACTGGAACGTATCATGTTGATTCGGGCAAGCTGGCTGAGAAGCTGCTACCTTATTTCGGCAACAATCCAAGTGAATGAGGATAGGTGAACGGAGATGTCTCTTGAACTAATTGCAGATACCCTGCAGCAGCAATTGAAGCTGTATCATTCACTTTTGGCCATTGAACAGAGCAAGAAGGACATGATTATTCAGAATGATGTTCTGCAATTAAATGTGCACACCCAGAAGCAGAAGCTGCTTGTTGCGAAAGCAGAAGAGCTTGAGCGCATGCGTACCCAGCTGACTTCCCGTTATTTTAAGGATATTGGGTTTAGAATCCGCAGCGGTATTTTAGCCGAGCTGATTCGCTCCGTCACTGACCCTGTAATTAAGTCACAGTTGATGGAGCTGCACAGTCAGCTGAACAAGGTATTGGCTCAGCTTAAGGAAGCAAGTGCTTTGAATCAGCAATTAATTAATCAATCCTTGTCTTTTCTGGATTTCTCGATCAGCCTGATGATGGATGACCCCAATGAGGATCTTGTTTATCAGCATCCGATGAATCAGTATCCAGGCAGCAAGCGCAATGGATTATTTGATAGTAAAGCCTAAGAAGGAGGCAAGCAGATGACCTCAACTTTTCATTCATTAGAAACGTCGAAACGAAGCTTGATTACCCAGCAGGTAGCTTTGACTACACTCAGTCATAACATTGCAAACGCCAACACGGAAGGATATACGCGGCAAAAGGTAAACATGGTGGCGACTCGTCCAATGGAAGCCTACGGCATGACCAAATCCACAGCACCGGGCCAAATCGGAACAGGTGTCGAGTATACGTCTATTACACGTATCCGTGATGCTTTTCTGGACGCACAGTATCGTGACCAATCCGATATTGCGGGTACAACATCTATCCAAATGGATACATTGAGCAAGCTTGAATCCTTTGTCAACGAACCGTCAGACACAGGTATTCGTACCGTATTGTCGGATTTTTGGAATGCATGGTCAGATCTCAGTAAAGACCCGGAGAATGTAACAGCTCGGGAAATACTTGTAGAGCGGACGCAAGCATTGACCGACACTTTTAATGGGCTTAGCAAGCAACTTTCTGATCTTGATGCAGACATTAATATGACGATTGAAACTTCGACGGAGCAAGCAAATTCAATGATGAGCTCTATTGCATCGTTGAATGATCAAATAAAAAAAATTGAGTCACTCGGCGACAATGCCAATGATCTTCGCGATCAGCGTGATCTTCTAACGGATAAGTTGTCCAAGCTCGTCAATGTAACCGTTACGGATACGGAGGACGGGTACACCATTAATATGGGGGGAACAAACCTTGTTACCGGTGGGGATACAACGCCTCTGACAGCAATTGCGCTGGAACAGTCCTATAATAATGGCACGCTTACTGGCGGAGAAGTTCACGGGATGTTCGTATCTTTGGATACAGTTGCAGAATTCGTTGGGCAGTTAAATACACTCGCTAATACGATCGTAAACGGCAAGTTCGATGTTACGATTCCTAAAGGCTCCGTATTGCCGGGAACAACAGTACCTACAACAGCAGACCAAGTGATGACGGTCAATGGTATCAATGGACTGCATCAGCTTGGATATACACTTGGTAATCCGGCAACTTCTGGACAACCTTTGTTTACGATTAAGACGGGTTTTACAACACTTACTGCTGAGAGCATAGAGATTAACACCAATATTGCCTCAGATTCTAATCTTATTGCTTCTTCCATGCGTACTACGACAGATGGAGCTGGTGTATCGACGGTAGTCAAAGGTAATAACAGTCTAGCATTGTTAATGTCCCAAATGACTGAGGTCAAGTTTTCTTTCGACGAGACAGCTACTGGTGGTGGGATTAAGGAAGCCACATTGGGTGACTTCTACAGTGCGCTTGTCGGGGCATTAGGGGTTAAAAGCCAATCTGCTGCCCGTGAAAACTCCAATGCTGAGGCACAACTGGCTCAAGTAGATGGAAGCCGGATGTCGATCAGCGGTGTTTCCTTGGATGAGGAAATGTCCGATATGATTAAGTATCAATATGCATATAGTGCTGCTGCACGTTTTATGACGACATTTGATGAGATGCTTAATAAGCTCATTAATAATACTGGTGTAGTAGGTCGTTAGATTAATCATTTTCTCCAAAATGGGAGGTTATATATAATGGCTCTTCGTATTACACAAGGTATGATGCATGCCCAGCTTACACGTAATATAAGCCGTAATTTGAATAAAATGGCGGAAATTCAGAACCAGTCCTCGACAGGCATGAAGCTTCATAAGGCGTCTGATGATCCAGTGGGCATTACTTATTCGTTGCGTTATCGTACGGAGCTTGGTTCCAGTGATCAATATGAGAAAAACACAAACCAGGCACTGTCTTGGCTTGATCTTACTGATACTGTCATTAATCAAGCAGGCGATATACTCCAACGTGTAAAAGAGCTTGCAACGCAGGCTGCCAATGGAACAAACCCTCAAGAAGCACTTGATGCTATCCAAAGTGAAGTTGAGGAATTAAAGGGACAGCTTATTGACATCGGAAATAGTAAAATAAATGGAAAATATATTTTTAATGGGGAAATGTTTAATCAGATCCCTTATGATGCATCGGCTGCTGGATTTGATGCTAAAGGGGTTGCTACAGATACAGGAACTGTACAATACGCTCTTGGTGCCAATGTGACTGTAGGCATAAGCTTAACAGGAAATACTGTATTTGGGGACTCTGACCCAGCTGGAACGGGGAATAACGTTTTCTCGGTCATGGATCGATTGATTACATCATTGTCTACGGGGAATTATACAGGTGTTTCAGCAGAGATAGGTAATATTGAAATCAGCTCTGATCGCTTGCTTAATGCAAGGGCTGAAATCGGCGCAAAAGTAAACCGTGTAGAGCTTATGCAAAATCGGATTGCCGACTTCAAGTTGAGTCTGACAGACATGCAGTCAAAAGTAGAGGATGCTGATTTGGAGCAGGTTTTGATTGACTCGACAACTGCTCAATCAATTTATCAAGCCTCTTTATCTGTCGGAGCGAAGGTAATCAGCAAATCGCTTGTTGACTTCCTTAGCTAATTGTTCGAAGTATACAAAAAATGTTACATTAATTTGGAAGCTATGGAATCGGTGACGATGCCGTAGCTTCTTGTTTTTAAATAAATTGATTGGAGAGTGGAACAAATGATCATTGAAACGACTCGTTTTGGATCACTTGAATATGAAGCGGAGCAAGTTATCACTTTTATATCTGGCATACCCGGCTTCAAGCAATTTCAACGTTATACAATAGTATCTATTGAAGAAAGCCCATTTCAATTTTTGCAGTCCGTGGAAGATGGGGCACTAGCTTTCATTATTGTGTCGCCATTTGATTTCATAAAGGAGTATGAATTTGAATTGTCTGAGCAAATTAAAGATGAGTTGAAAATAGAAAATGCAGAATCTCTTCAAATTTATAGTATCGTTAGAGTAGTCGAAGATTTGGCCTCAGCCACGATTAACTTAGCGGCTCCTATTATTATCAATACTGAATGCAACCATGCAGTCCAATACATATTGTCCAATGAACATTATTCCATTCAGTATCCGCTGTTTGCGGAAGGTATGCCGACAGGAGGCGAATAGTATGCTTGTTTTAGGCCGCAAAAAAGGAGAGTCCATTCTCATTGGCAATAATATTGAGCTTAGTGTACTGGAGATCGTTGGCGATACGATTAAACTAGGTATTAAAGCGCCTGCTGAAGTAGGCATACTTCGCAAAGAATTGTATGTTTCTGTGGAAAGTATGAATCTCACAGCGGAACAATCAACGATCTCAGCTAGTGATCTGAAGCATCAATTTAAAAAAATCAAAAAAAGTTAAATTAGCTATAAACTCTTGGTTAAATATGCCGATAAATAGTATATAGCGAGCAAGCAACCTGCTTGATCAGCTAACCACAAGGATGTGGGACTAATAACCATTTCAGGGAGGAAACAACAATGCGTATTAATCACAACATTACAGCTTTGAACACTCACCGTAACATGACTTTGAACACTGCTGCTGCAGGTAAGAGCATGGAGAAACTATCTTCTGGTCTTCGTATCAACCGTGCGGCTGACGATGCTGCTGGTCTTGCAGTATCCGAAAAAATGCGTGGTCAAATCCGTGGTCTTGAGCAAGCTCAAAAGAACGTTCAAGACGGCGTATCTTTCGTACAAACAGCTGAGGGCGCAATGAACGAAGTAAGTGCAATGCTTACTCGTATGAAAGAATTGAACGTACAGAAGCTGAACGGTACATACAGCTCTGGCGACAAATCCAACATCAACGTTGAGCTTGATCAACTGGGTTCGCAAATCACTAAAATCATGTCCGATACTAAATTCAACGGTATCAACATCACTAGCGGTGCAACTATTCAATCCGATGATGCTTCGCAAACAATTGATATTGGCTCGATCGATACTTCTGCATTCAATGCATTGACTAGTGCTAGCGATCTGGGCACTGTAGAAACAGCTATCACAGCTGTTTCCACTGAGCGCGCTAAATTGGGTGCTGTTCAAAACCGTTTGGAGTACACTTCGAACAACTTGGGTACTGTAGTTGAGAACATCACTGCTTCCGAGTCGCGTATCCGTGATACCGATATGGCTAGTGAAATGGTTAAGCTTACGAAGAACAACATTCTTCTTCAAGCTTCCCAATCGATGCTTGCTCAAGCAAACTCGCAGCCACAAGGCGTATTGTCCTTGCTGCAATAATCATTTACTTGAAAGGAGAGGCCTTAGATATTCTAAGGCCTCTTTTTTCTATAGATTTGTATAAATTTAAATAAATATTTTCAGCAAGAATAATATCAGCTAACAAAGACACGAACTTTTTCCGATATTAAACTATAGAAAGCACTCTAAATTGAGGTGGGGAAATTGACGATGAATATCTCATCAGTGAATACCACGACGGGTTATACATCTGAGAAGGCAGCAGGCAGCGAGTCGGTTAAGGAAGTAACCGTAACTCCGGAAGCTTCCAAAAGCAATGATAATATAGCGGGGAATGAAGCTGGCATTGCAGCTGCTCAAGTTCAGCAGGAAACCTATTCGAAAAATATCGAACGTGTTATTGAATCGATGAAGGGTCCCGTCACCATGGTCGAAAGATCAGTACATGAAGGAACCAACCATATCATGTACAAAATTAGAAACAAGGAAACGGGAGAGCTTATTAAGGAAATTCCAGAAGAAAAGCTTCTAGACATGGCAGCGAAGCTTATTGAGCAAAATGGAATTGTCATTGACGAAAAAATCTAGAATTTAGTAGGAGGTTTTAGCATATGCGTATGGCAGGACTAGCTTCTGGCCTACAAGTAGATGACATGGTCAAGGAGCTCATGAAAGCTCGGAGAACGACTTATGACAATATGGTAAAAAAACGGACTCAACTGGAATGGAAGCAGGAAGATTATCGTTCGATGAGTACGAAAATTGCAGATTTTCGTTACAATAAGCTGACTTCTTTTAATTTATCCAGCGCAATCAGTGCGAAAACGTCAGAGGTTGGCGGGGATACAAACGCCTTAACACTTAATGCTACTAGCAGTACTGCAGCTGGTACACTAAATGTGCAAGTAAATCAGGTTGCAACAGCCTCGAATAGTGTGTATACCTTTAATACAACCGAACGTGCTCAATCTTTAGAAGATCTGGGTTTTGAGCTAAGTGCACCTGGCGCTGATACGGTTGATGTGAGAATTAATGGGAAAAATATTACAGTATCCAAGGATGCTAAGCTAAGCGATCTAGCTCAAGCTATTAATGCGAATTCGAGCAATGTAAAAGCTACAGCACTTTATGATGCGAACACAGGAAGGCTTTCTATATCTGCGAGCCAGACTGGTATAGGGCAGCTATCTCTTCAGGATGATGTTTTTACAGGGCGAGTACCTACCAGCAGCCAAGAGGGCGTTAATGCTGAGATTACAGTAAACGGCTTGACCTATGAGCAGGCAGGAAATCGTTTTAATATAAATGGCGTCGACTTTACGGTAAAGGCCGCTAGTCAATCAGGGAGCACAACGACGCTGAATGTTGTAAAAGATACGACTAAAATTATTGATACTATTAAGTCTTTTATCACAGAATATAATAGTTTAATTGGTTCAATAAATACCGAATTATCTGAAGAGAAGTATCGAACTTTCAAGCCGTTAACCGATGACGAGAAGAAAGAGATGTCTGATAAAGAAGTTGATTTGTGGGAATCCAAGGCAAGAAGCGGAAGTCTGAAAAATGACAGCATTCTTAGCGGCATGGTATCTGATTTGAGGATTGCAGCTACCTCGTTAATTTCGGGTATTGCAGATCAAGATGGAAATCGACTTTCGATTGGAATTACGACGGGGAGTTATTCTGATAAAGGAAAGCTAATATTGGATGAAACAAAGCTTAGAACGGCGCTTGAAACGGATGCCGACAGCGTCATTAGTTTGTTCACGGCTAAAGGGACGGATACATCACCTGGAAGCAGCACATCAGGGGTTTTCGCAAAAATGACAGCTACAACAACAAAAACATTAAGCGGATTAAGAGAAAAGGCAGGTACCTCACTAATAAGCTCAGATATTAATTCCGCCTTTGCTGAAAATTCTTTGATTAACAGCCAATTAAGAACGATGAAAGAACAAGAAAGCCGAATGACAGCAAGATTAACTGCCATTGAAAATCAATATTATAAACAGTTTTCTGCAATGGAAACGGCAATTAACAAATTTAATTCGCAGTCATCTGCGCTAACAAGCTTTAGTAATTAAAGGAGTGAAACCTTTGTTAAACTCACCATATCAAGTGTATCAGCAATCTTCTGTTCAAACAGCGACTCCTGGCCAGCTAATTATTATGCTATATGAAGGGGCTATTCGCTTTACCAAGGGCGGAATTGAAGGGATCAAAAAACAAAATTATGAAATGGCCAATACGAATTTGAAAAAAGCACAGGCCGTCATTAATGAACTGTTGGCTTCCCTTAATTACGACTTTGAAGTCTCGAAAAATTTATCTCAAATTTATGAATATCTTTTGCATCTTCTAATTGAAGCTAATTTGAAGAAAAATGATGCATTTGCACAAGAAGCATTAGGTTATTTACAAGAATTTCGAGATACTTGGAAGCAGGCAATGAAAGCTTCGGCAGGCCAAACACAAACCGCAGCTGGTCCTATGTAATGGAAGATATAATTTTTGAACTATATGTAAAAACCAAACAGGTAGTTGAACAATTGGATCATGCAGAAAGTGATGATTTACTCGCGTTAATTGAGCTCCGTGAAAATGTTATAAACCAGCTGGAAACGGGGCTTATAGTTTCGGAAGAGCAAAAGCAATTGCTGCGAGACATCGGTGGGTTTGATGAGGTTTTACTGGCGAAGATGCAATTATTAAAAGATGAAGCATCACAAGGATTGAACAAGTTAAATAATAATCGCCTTCAAAAACAAGTCTATGAACAAGCATATGCGTCAGAAAGCTATTTTATCGATAGAAGAGAATAGTTCGCTCGCAACAAATTTTTATAAACCGTCAGACAGAGTTTTGGGCTGACGGTTTATGTTTCTTTTTAAGACAATAATGATGGATTTGCACAGTTAGGAGACCGGCAAATGGAACAGCAACAAATTTCAGTAGAAGATGTATTAGATAATATCCGTCCATTTTTACCTGAATTAATTAACGCTTGCCAATTCGTTGCAGATAGACTCTATCAATCAATGGAACAAGAGACATGGGATAAGTTTGCAGATGTTCTTGAAGGTATGGATGACCTCTATCGTACACTTAATTCTATTCATTTGGAAATGGCTCCATCTGCTGTGCTTGGGCCTTATTTGAAGATGTTTATTGCTGAATTTAGCAGCAAGTTTCAAACGATGAACAATTTTATGGATGAAGAACAGTATAGAGAAGCCGGCGATTGTATTCATTATGAATTAAATCCGCTATTCCAACAGTTGGAAATTACTATTAGTGGTTCGCGGACAATCGAAGAGCAGAAATTTGGGGCTAATATCGGATATATAAAAGCCAAGCTTCCTAAACTATATGATCAAATTATAAAAATAGATACAGATAATGATGTTTATCAAACGATGAATGCCAAAAATGGAGAGCCCAATCTATATGTCACAATGACGGAAAAGGCTCCTATTTATTTATATAGTACATATAACCCTCACGATGAAGCGGATCGCTGGGTGCAGCATTTAGCAGAAAAAGTGAAGGGTAAAGATAATATTATCATTTATGGTGTAGGCTTTGGCTATCACATTTCAGCGTATTTGGATGCCTATCCGGATCATAATGTTTATCTTTATGAACCAGACGAGCAGATTTTTTTAGCGGCAATGAAAAGCGTGGAATTGAAAAAACTTTTAGATCGTCCACAAATTAAGGATTTTGTAGTTGGTGGGAATGCAAGCCAGCAAGCTAAATTGTTTTATAAGTTTTTACGCTACATGAAGGGTGAGCCTGAAATACTGAGTCTGCCTATTTATCAGAACCTAATGGGAGATAAAGTGGCGCAATTTTGCAATGATGCGATTATCGCTATTATGAATTACGACAGCTCATACCGACTCTATGAAAAGTTTGGTAGGGAATGGCTAGAAAATTCCCTATATAATTTATCCACGACGTTGAGTACTCCTCCTATAACGAACATGAAAAGCAAGCTAGAAGGTTTCAGTGCTGTTATTGTGGGGGCTGGCCCTTCATTGGAAGCTGATATCAAGCATTTATCCCAATTAAAGGATCATGCTTATATCATTGCGGCTGGCTCAACCATTCAGTCCTTACTTCACTTCGGAGTAACGCCGCATTTAATCATTTCTATGGACGGTACCGATGCGAACTATAACGTATTTAGAGATCTAGAGCTCAGCCATATACCATTGCTTTATACACCTATGATCAAATATAAGATTATAGATAAGAAATGGAACTATTTATTCCATATGCATTTCTATAATGATGTAGCATCTAAAAAAATAATGGATCTGCCTGGACAGGATCCGCTCTTTAATTCCAATCATTCCGTAACAGGAACAGCTATTCAGGCTGCTATATACATGGGCTGCAAAGAAATTATATTTACGGGTCAGGATTTATCTTATCCTAATGATAGAGTTTATGCCCCTGGAGCTAAGCATTTTAAAGATGAGAAATTGGAGCAGCAAATAGAAGCTGCAACGCTCGTTGTTGAAAATGTAAACGGTACAATGAATCGAACAAGCAACTTGATGAAGTTGACATTAGCTGATATAGAAAGTGTGCTGGAGGGTTATCCAGATGTTCAGTTTATTAACACTACAGCTATGGGAGCAAAGATCAAATATACGACGGCCGAACCTATGGAGCAGGTAGTTAGGCGTCTTAGTCATAAAAAAACCGATGAAAACTTTTTTATTAAGGAAATAAAGGAAGCAAGTCATTATAAGAACGAACGTCTTCAAATGATCAAAAACCGGGTATTCCGTATGCCTGAGGAGTTGAAATCGTATGAAGAAGGATTAAAAGCAATTAATAAAAATATTGAAAAGCTACCGGAGCTAAGCAGGAAAAATCCTCAGAAATGTTTTACGTTAATTAAAACAATTGAGTCTGATTGGAAAGTGGCAATTAATAGTCAGCCGTTCCAAGTATTTTGTTTTATGCTTTTCCGCAACGCATTAAGTGAGTTTGAGCGAGATCTTCCGGAGCTAGCTGAAGAAAATAATATGATCAAAAAAGCAAAGCTGGCACAGGAAATTATGAAGCCGTTAGTTGTTAAACTATTGGACGAAATACCTAGAATGAAAGAACTGGTAGATGAAACAGTTAAAAGAGTTGAAGCCGGGACAAATATTTAATTTTATGGAAATGGAATGTTTAAAAAAGTAATTCGACAATTTACAGAAAATATTTAGATATACATCTAAAGTCCTTAAAAAAAAATCCGATATAACAAGTAAGTAGATTATGCCAATAAGTTGAAACTGTTTAAAAGTAGACAATAAACACTATGGGGACAGTTTTTCTAGGCATTTTCACCTATTTTAGCTGAGATAGATATCCTATTTTTTAAAAAATGAAATGACTTTATTTGAAAGGGGCGGTGAGGCCTAGGTGACAAGTTAATAACGATTGATTTTTCATATTATTAACGGAATCAAATCGTAATTAGATCGCCTGTTTTATCGCACTTTACTTAAGCAGCATACTGGGGAGGATTTTTTAAATGATATTGAGAAAAAAAGAACAACTGGCTATTGCTACAGTGTTACTGAGCTCTGTATTAACGTTTGGTCCTATTTCTAGCGTATTTGCAGCTCCTGTTACTACTTCATGGGATACAGACAATGTTACGATAACGAATAATGTTGGTAAAGCAGATACAGTAAAGGTTACTGGTCTTACAGCTGGTTCTACTGTAAATGTTTATGATAAAGCAACTGGTGGTAAATTAATTGGCACAGCTAAAGTTCCGGCTGGACAAACAGAGGTAACAGTAACGATTGCTAACTTTGATGTAGCTGGAGGAAAAGTCTACATATCTGTAGTTGCAGAAAGTACAGCAAGTGAGTTCACTGTAGAAGCGGAAGCAAAAACAGATAAAGCAGATGCAGCAGATGTAGCATCGGTGAATAACGTGGGCAAAGCAGATACTTTGACTGTAAAAGCTGCAGTTGGAACCATTATTAAGGTGTATGATTCGGAAACAGCAGGTAAAGTATTGGGAACAGCAACAGTAGCGGCGGGTAAAACCGAAGCAGTTGTATCGATTGCACAAATCGGCGTAGCAGAAACAAAAGTGTATGTAACCGCAACAGAAACAGGTAAACAGGAAAGTGACCGTCTGGAAGTAACGGTAGCAGCGGAAGCGAAAACAGCGAAAGTAGCGGCATCGGATGTAGTGGCCGTGAACAATGCAGGCAAAGCGGACACGTTGACCGTAACAGCCGCAGCTGGAACGATCGTAAAAGTGTACGATTTGGAAACAGCAGGCAAAGTGCTTGGAACAGCGACGGTAGCGGCAGGTAAAACGGAAGCGATCGTATCGATTGCACAAATCGGGACAGCCGAAACAAAAGTGTATGTAAGTGCAACAGAAACAGGCAAGCTGGAAAGTGACCGCCTGGAAGTAACAGTAGATGCAGAAGGCAAAACCGACAAATTAACGGCATCGGATGTAGTAGCGGTGAACAACGTAGGCAAAGCCGATACGCTGACGATCACAGCCGCAGCTGGAACGATCGTAAAAGTGTACGATTTGGAAACAGCAGGCAAAGTGCTAGGAACAGCAACAGTAGCGGCAGGTAAAACGGAAGCAGTTGTATCCATCACGCAAATCGGCGCAGCCGAAACAAAAGTCTATGTAAGTGCAACAGAAACAGGCAAACAAGAAAGCGACCGTTTGGAAGTAACGGTAGCAGCAGAAGCGAAAACAGCGAAAGTAGCGGCATCGGATGTAGTGGCCGTGAACAATGCAGGCAAAGCGGACACGTTGACCGTAACAGCCGCAGCTGGAACGATCGTAAAAGTGTACGATTTGGAAACAGCAGGCAAAGTGCTTGGAACAGCGACGGTAGCGGCAGGTAAAACGGAAGCGATCGTATCGATTGCACAAATCGGGACAGCCGAAACAAAAGTGTATGTAAGTGCAACAGAAACAGGCAAGCTGGAAAGTGACCGCCTGGAAGTAACGGTAGATGCAGAAGGCAAAACCGACAAATTAACGGCATCGGATGTAGTAGCGGTGAACAACGTAGGCAAAGCCGATACGCTGACGATCACAGCCGCAGCTGGAACGATCGTAAAAGTGTACGATTTGGAAACAGCAGGCAAAGTGCTAGGAACAGCAACAGTAGCAGCAGGTAAAACAGAAGCAGTTGTATCCATCACACAAATCGGCGCAGCTGAAACAAAAGTGTATGTAAGTGCAACAGAAACAGGCAAACAAGAAAGCGACCGTCTGGAAGTAACGGTAGCTGCAGAAGCGAAAACAGCGAAAGTAGCGGCATCGGATGTAGTGGCCGTGAACAATGCAGGCAAAGCGGACACGTTGACCGTAACAGCCGCAGCTGGAACGATCGTAAAAGTGTACGATTTGGAAACAGCGGGCAAAGTGCTTGGAACAGCGACGGTAGCGGCAGGTAAAACGGAAGCGATCGTATCGATTGCACAAATCGGTGCAGCCGAAACAAAAGTCTATGTAAGTGCAACAGAAACAGGCAAACTGGAAAGTGACCGCCTGGAAGTAACGGTAGATGCAGAAGGCAAAACCGACAAATTAACGGCATCGGATGTAGTAGCGGTGAACAACGTAGGCAAAGCCGATACGCTGACGATCACAGCCGCAGCTGGAACGATCGTAAAAGTGTACGATTTGGAAACAGCAGGCAAGGTGCTGGCAACAGCAACAGTAGCGGCAGGTAAAACGGAAGCGATTGTATCGATTCCACAAATCGGTACAGCCGAAACAAAAGTCTATGTAAGTGCAACAGAAGCAGGCAAGCTGGAAAGCGACCGTCTGGAAGTAACGGTAGATGCAGAAGGCAAAACTGACAAATTAACGGCATCGGATGTAGTAACCGTGAACAACGTAGGCAAAGCCGATACGCTGACGATCACAGCCGCAGCTGGAACAATCGTAAAAGTGTACGATTTGGAAACAGCAGGCAAAGTGCTGGGAACAGCAACAGTAGCGGCAGGTAAAACGGAAGCAGTTGTATCCATCACGCAAATCGGCGCAGCCGAAACAAAAGTCTATGTAAGTGCAACAGAAACAGGCAAACAAGAAAGCGACCGTTTGGAAGTAACGGTAGCAGCAGAAGCGAAAACAGCGAAAGTGGTAGCAGCAGATGTAACAGCAGTGAACAATGCTGGAAGTGCAGATACTATTACAGTAAAAGCCGCAGCTGGAACGATCGTAAAAGTGTACGATTTGGAAACAGCAGGCAAAGTGCTTGGAACAGCGACGGTAGCGGCAGGTAAAACGGAAGCGATCGTATCGATTGCACAAATCGGTGCAGCCGAAACAAAAGTGTATGTAAGTGCAACAGAAACAGGCAAACTGGAAAGTGACCGCCTGGAAGTAACCGTAGATGCAGAAGGCAAAACCGACAAATTAACGGCATCGGATGTAGTAGCGGTGAACAACGTAGGTAAAGCCGATACAGTGACCGTAACGGCAGCAGCTGGAACGATCGTAAAAGTGTACGATTTGGAAACAGCAGGCAAGGTGCTGGCAACAGCAACAGTAGCGGCAGGTAAAACGGAGGCGATTGTATCGATTCCACAAATCGGTACAGCCGAAACAAAAGTCTATGTAAGTGCAACGGCAACAGGCAAACAAGAAAGCGACCGTCTGGAAGTAACGGTAGATGCAGAAGGCAAAACCGACAAATTAACGGCATCGGATGTAGTAGCGGTGAACAACGTAGGCAAAGCCGATACGCTGACGATCACAGCAGCAGCTGGAACAATCGTAAAAGTGTACGATTTGGAAACAGCAGGCAAAGTGCTGGGAACAGCAACAGTAGCGGCAGGTAAAACGGAAGCAGTTGTATCCATCACGCAAATCGGCGCAGCCGAAACAAAAGTCTATGTAAGTGCAACAGAAACAGGCAAACAAGAAAGCGACCGTTTGGAAGTAACGGTAGCAGCAGAAGCGAAAACAGCGAAAGTGGTAGCAGCAGATGTAACAGCAGTGAACAATGCTGGAAGTGCAGATACTATTACAGTAAAAGCAGCAGCTGGAACGATTGTAAAAGTATACGATTTGGAAACAGCAGGCAAAGTGCTTGGAACAGCGACGGTAGCGGCAGGTAAAACGGAAGCGATCGTATCGATTGCACAAATCGGTGCAGCCGAAACAAAAGTGTATGTAAGTGCAACAGAAACAGGCAAACTGGAAAGTGACCGCCTGGAAGTAACCGTAGATGCAGAAGGCAAAACCGACAAATTAACGGCATCGGATGTAGTAGCGGTGAACAACGTAGGTAAAGCCGATACAGTGACCGTAACGGCAGCAGCTGGAACGATCGTAAAAGTGTACGATTTGGAAACAGCAGGCAAGGTGCTGGCAACAGCAACAGTAGCGGCAGGTAAAACGGAGGCGATTGTATCGATTCCACAAATCGGTACAGCCGAAACAAAAGTCTATGTAAGTGCAACGGCAACAGGCAAACAAGAAAGCGACCGTCTGGAAGTAACGGTAGCAGCAGAAGCGAAAACAGCGAAAGTGGTAGCAGCAGATGTAACAGCAGTGAACAATGCTGGAAGTGCAGATACTATTACAGTAAAAGCAGCAGCTGGAACGATTGTAAAAGTGTACGATTTGGAAACAGCAGGCAAAGTGCTTGGAACAGCAACGGTAGCGGCAGGTAAAACGGAAGCGATCGTATCGATTGCACAAATCGGGACAGCCGAAACAAAAGTGTATGTAAGTGCAACAGAAACAGGCAAGCTGGAAAGTGACCGCCTGGAAGTAACGGTAGATGCAGAAGGCAAAACCGACAAATTAACGGCATCGGATGTAGTAGCGGTGAACAACGTAGGCAAAGCCGATACACTGACGATCACAGCCGCAGCTGGAACAGTCGTAAAAGTGTACGATTTGGAAACAGCAGGCAAAGTGCTAGGAACAGCAACAGTAGCAGCAGGTAAAACAGAAGCAGTTGTATCCATCACGCAAATCGGCGCAGCCGAAACAAAAGTGTATGTAAGTGCAACGGCAACAGGCAAACAAGAAAGCGACCGTCTGGAAGTAACCGTAGCAGCAGAAGCGAAAACAGCGAAAGTGGTAGCAGCAGATGTAACGGCAGTGAACAATGCTGGAAGTGCAGATACTATTACAGTAAAAGCAGCAGCTGGAACGATTGTAAAAGTGTACGATTTGGAAACAGCAGGCAAAGTGCTTGGAACAGCAACGGTAGCGGCAGGTAAAACGGAAGCGGTCGTATCCATTGCCCAAGTTGGCACAGCCGAAACAAAAGTGTATGTAAGTGCAACAGAAACCGGTAAGCTGGAAAGCGACCGTCTGGAAGTAACGGTAGCTGCAGAAGGCAAAACCGACAAACTAACTGCCTCAGAAGTAGTAGCCGTAAACAACGTAGGTAAAGCAGATACGCTGACGATCACAGCTGCAGCTGGAACGATCGTAAAAGTGTACGATTTGGAGACAGCGGGCAAAGTGCTTGGAACAGCGACGGTAGCAGCAGGTAAAACAGAAGCAGTTGTATCCATCACACAAATCGGCGCAGCCGAAACAAAAGTGTATGTAAGTGCAACGGCAACAGGCAAACAAGAAAGCGACCGTCTGGAAGTAACCGTAGCAGCAGAAGCGAAAACAGCGAAAGTACTGGTAGCTGATGTAACGGCAGTGAACAATGCAGGCAGCGCAGATACCTTCACGGTAAAAGCAGCAGCTGGAACGATCGTAAAAGTGTACGATTTGGAAACAGCAGGCAAAGTATTGGGCACAGCAACAGTAGCAGCAGGTAAAACGGAAGCGGTTGTATCGATTGCTCAAGTGGGCACAGCTGAAACTAAAGTATATGTGAGTGCAACAGAAACCGGTAAGCTGGAAAGCGAACGCCAAGAAATCACACTAGCGGCAGAAGGTAAGACCGATAAAGTTGTAACAGCAAATATTACGGTAGCGAACAATGTGGGTAAAGCAGATACGATTACAGTTCCTGCAGCAGTTGGTGCAGTTGTAAAAGTATATGATGCTGCTACAGCTGGTAAACTTTTAGGCTCTGCAACGGTAGCTACTGGCAAAACAGAAGGAATCGTTTCTATCAGTCAATTAGGTGTAGATGCGACAAAAGTATATGTAACTGTAACGGAAGCTGGTAAACAGGAAAGTGAACGCGAGGAAGTGGCGGTAGCAGCAGAAGCTGTAACAACGGCTCCAGCAGAAAGTGCAATTACAATTGTAAATAATGCTGGCAAAGCAGATACGATTACCGTTACAGATGTCGTTGCAGGTGATATCGTTAAAATCTTTAGAACGGGTACGACTACGGTTATCGGTTCTGCTACCATTGCAGCTGGTAAAACAGAAGCCACTATCTCGATTGCTCAATTGGGCGTGGATGCTTCCAGCGTAGATGTGACTATCACAAGCAAAGACAAACGCGAAAGCGCAAAAACGACAAAGTCGTATGATGCGGAAGCTGTGACAACTGCTCCAGATGCAAGTAAGATTACCATTACCAACAATGCTACAGGAACCAATGATACCATTGCGGTAAGCGGACTTACGGGCGGAGATGTTGTAAAAGTATATGCTGCAGGTACTACGACCGTAATTGGAACTTACACAGTTATCAATGGTGGATCAGAAGCAGTTGTTTCCATTAAACAATTGGGAGCAGCATCGGGGTCCGTTGATATTACGGTAACAAGCGTTGGTAAACGTGAAAGTGAAAAAACAACAAAATCGTACGATGCAGAAGCTTAAGTAATAAAAAGCTAAAGAAAAAACACCTTCCTGAAAATGGAAGGTGTTTTTTCACGTTTATAAAGGGTTCATGTTATTATGAACTACATATTGAGTCATTTATAACCGATAAATGAACTATAGCTTAAAATCGAACGATTTCCCGAAGTAGTAAGTCTTAGGAGGAACATATGAGAAAATACGGAAAAGTACTAGTGACTGGAGCAGATGGATTTATTGGCTCTCATTTAACAGAGGCGCTTGTTCGTCGTGGATACGATGTGCGAGCATTTACATTGTATAATTCGTTTAACACTTGGGGCTGGCTGGATGAATGTGCAGATGATGTTCGTGGGCAATTTGAGGTTTTTGCAGGGGATATCCGTGATGCATACGGAGTGCGTGAATCCATGAAAGATTGCGATGCGGTACTGCATTTGGCTGCACTTATTGCCATACCCTATTCGTATCATTCTCCGGACACATACGTCGATACCAACATAAAAGGAACATTGAATGTATTGCAAGCTGCACGTGAATTAAAGCTTTCTAAAGTCATACATACGTCTACAAGCGAGGTTTATGGGACAGCGCGCTTTGTTCCTATAACGGAAGAGCATCCACTGACTGGACAATCTCCATACTCCGCTACAAAAATTGGTGCCGATCAAATGGCGATGTCATTTTATCGTTCCTTTGAAACGCCAGTTGGCATTATCAGGCCATTTAATACATACGGACCACGTCAATCTGCAAGGGCAGTTATCCCGACCATCATTACACAAATTGCAGCAGGTCAAGAGAAAATTAAGTTAGGCACTATTCATCCTACAAGGGATTTTAACTATGTTGCCGATACAGTGAACGGCTTTATCGCAATGCTAGAGTCGGATAATTGCATTGGAGAAGAGATTAATATTGGAAGCAACTATGAAATATCTATTGGCGACACGGCTAAACTCATCGGTGAAGTGATGAATAAGGACATTGAAATCGTAAGTGACGAAATACGTTTGCGTCCAGAAAAAAGCGAAGTGGAACGCCTATGGGCGGATAACTCGAAAGCAAAAAGGTTATTACAATGGCAGCCTGAATATGCCGGATTAGAGGGATTTAGGCGGGGTCTTGATGAAACGATTGAGTGGTTTACAAAACCAGGCGCCTTAAGCAAATACAAAGCCGGACAATACAATGTATAGTTGACATTATGGAGGCTTTAGTTATGAAAACAGAAAGTTTAGCCAAGCAAATAGTAGAATCTTTAAAGCAGGCATTGCCCAATCGTCAGTCTTTTACGGCGCTGCACGAGCCTGTTTTTCAGGGAAATGAATGGGACTATGTTAAAGAGTGTTTGGATACCGGGTGGGTATCTTCAGTTGGGAAATTTGTAGATCGCTTTGAATACGATATGGCTGCTTATACCGATTCGCCTTATGCTATAGCTGTTGTAAATGGTACAGCGGCGCTGCACATTAGCTTGCTGCTTGCAGGCGTTGAGAAAGACGATGAGGTCCTTATACCCTCTCTAACTTTTGTGGCAACAGCAAATGCTATATCTTATTGCCAAGCAATACCTCATTTGGTTGATGTTGCGAGAGATACACTTGGCTTAGATCCTATTAAACTGGCTGAATATTTACATGAAATAGCGGAAACCCGGTCGGATGGTTTTACATATAACCGAAAGACGCAAAGAAGAATTGCGGCTGTTGTACCCATGCATGCTTTTGGACATCCTGTAGATCTGGATGCATTAATGGGAGTATGCGAACGTTACCGTCTGGTTCTAGTAGAGGATGCTGCCGAATCACTCGGTTCTTACTATAGGGGTAAGCATACGGGCACTTACGGCAAATTGGCTGCTTTAAGCTTTAATGGCAATAAGATCATTACGACAGGCGGGGGCGGAATCATTTTGACTGCTGACGAGGGCCTTGCCAAGCAGGCGAAGCATCTTACAACAACGGCAAAAGTTCCGCATCGGTGGGCTTTTCAGCATGACCAAGTGGGTTACAACTACCGTCTTCCTAATTTAAATGCAGCGTTGGGCTGTGCCCAGCTTGAGAAGCTGCCACAAATCTTACACAAAAAAAGACAGCTGGCCGAGCGTTACAAAGACGTTTTTTCACAGCTGGAGGGTGCGGCTTTTGTCGAAGAAAAGGAAGAAGGAACTTGCAACTACTGGCTTAATACATTATTGCTGAATCAGCCTGATGAGCTCATACGCGATCAGATTTTAGAGCTTACTAACGATGCAGGATTTATGACACGCCCCATTTGGACTCCGATGCATCGGCTCCCTATGTATAGTCATTGCCCTCAAATGGATATGACAGTTACTGAAGAGTTGGAGCATCGTGTTATTAACATTCCAAGCGGTTCTTCTTTGTATGAGGATATAGTGAGCAATGAGGTAACCCTATGAGGAACATATGCGTAGTTACCGGTTCTCGGGCTGATTATGGGCTTTTGTATCCTTTGTTAAAGGAAGTTAAAGCAGATAATGAACTGGTTTTAAAAATCGCCGTGACGGGCATGCATCTTTCTCAAGAGTACGGATTTACTTTTCAAGAAATTGAAGATGATGGATTTGTCATTGATGAAAAGGTAGATATGCTGCTTGCAAGTGATACGCAGGCAGGAATCACCAAATCAATGGGAATGGGCTTGATTGGGTTTGCAGATGCCTATCAACGACTTAAGCCTGACATGGTAGTAGTGTTGGGTGATCGCTATGAAATCATGATTGCTGTACAAGCAGCCATGATGGCTAATATTCCAATTGCCCATTTGCATGGAGGCGAAAGTACCGAAGGAATGGTTGATGAAGCGATCAGGCATTCGATATCAAAAATGGCGCATTTACACTTTGCATCAACAGAAAAATATCGACAGCGCATTATTCAACTCGGGGAAAATCCCAATAGAGTATTTAATGTAGGTGCCATCGGTTTAGATAATATTCGTAATTTGGATTTACTAACCAAGGAAGAGTTTGAGCAATCTATTAACTTTAGCTTGTGCGCAGTTACCTTTTTAGTTACTTATCACCCATTAACGCTAGCCCATCGGAGCTCGGAGGAACTGACGAGCGAGCTGCTTGCAGCGTTAGACCAATTTCCGCAGGCTGGTATCATTTTCACGAAACCAAACTCGGATGCGGATGGACGAATTATTTCAAAAATGATAGATGATTATGTGAAATTGAATGAGAAACGATGTGTTTCCTTTGATTCACTCGGAAAGCTGAGATATCTAAGCGCTTTACAGCATGTGGATGTTGTAATTGGCAATTCATCCAGTGGCATCATCGAAGTGCCTATGTTCAAAAAACCAACGGTCGATATTGGAATTCGGCAGCAGGGCAGGATAAAGGGAACGACGGTCATTCAGACAGGTGAAACGAGGGAGCATATTATTCAGGCGATTCATCAGGCAATGGATCGAACATTCCTCCAATCATTTGTGGAAGGCTCCTCTTCTTTGTATGGAAACGGTGGAACTGCGGCTAAAATTAAGGAACAACTAAAGCAGATAGACTTAACCGGGATTTTGAATAAAAGGTTTTATGATATAGAGGGTTCAAAGGATTAAGGAGGCGAGCTAATGAAAGTATTCATCATAGCTGAGGCGGGTGTTAATCATAACGGCTCATTGGAGCTTGCAAAGCAGCTCGTTCATGCAGCCGCAAATGCTGGTGCGGATGCAGTGAAATTTCAAACCTTTCAAGCCTCTCAACTAGTCAGCAAACATGCTTCAAAAGCAGATTACCAGAAAAAAACGACAGCTTCTGATGAATCGCAGTTGGAAATGATAAGAAAGCTGGAGCTATCTGCAGCAGATCACGAAGAACTACAGAATGAATGTCAAAATGCGGGTATTGCGTTTATGTCGACGCCGTTCGATTTTCCAAGTCTAACTTTATTAACAGAAAAAATGAATCTTTCGATACTCAAGATATCGTCAGGAGATTTAACTAATCTACCTCTGCTCTATAAGGCTGGGCAAAGTGGCAGGGATATTATTTTATCGTCAGGAATATCTACTTTAGGGGAAATTGAAGAAGCGCTTGGCGCATTAGCCCATGCCTATTTATCCTTGGATGAGTTCCCATCTGAATCCGCTTTTAGAGCAGCCTACTTCTCTGATGCTGGCCAGACTGTATTGAAACAAAAGGTTTCGTTGCTGCATTGTACGACAGATTATCCGACCTCATATGAAGATGTTCACCTAAATAAGATGCTGACTCTGAGGCAGGCTTTTGGCTTGAAAACCGGCTATTCCGATCATACAATTGGAAACGAGGTTTCAGTAGCAGCAGTGGCACTGGGAGCACAAATTATCGAGAAGCATTTTACATTGGATAAGCAAATGGAAGGGCCTGATCATCTGGCTTCGATGGACCCGGGTGAGTTAGTGAGTTTGGTGAAGCAAATTCGAAATGTCGAGCAGTCGATGGGTATTTCCTCTAAGATCCCAGCGGTTTCCGAATTACGTAACGCTGGACCTGCTCGTAAAAGCATTGTAGCTGCTGGGCCAATTAAAAAAGGAGAGATTTTGCAAGAATTTCATCTTACGTTGAAACGGCCGGGAACGGGCATTTCCCCTGCAAAATACTGGAGTATTTTAGGGAAAGCAGCTGCTAAAGATTACGAAACCGATGATCTAATAGAATGAAGAGCAAATCGTGCATTATTATAGGTGGCGGCGGTCATGCCAAAGTATGTGCAGACCTATTGCTTCGGCAAGAGTACAAGATTTTGGGTTATGTTGATGTGAGCGATAAGGGTCTGCTGCTTGACACCATTCCATATTTGGGTAACGACTCAGTCGTACTTTCTTTCAATCCATCTGAGGTTGCTCTTGTTAACGGAGTAGGGAAGCTGGGAAGCTCTTTAGTAAGAAGCGAGCTGTATTTAAATTTCACCTCACAAAATTATGTATTTGAAACAATCATTCATGATTCTGCTATAGTCTCCTCTTTCGTCCAAATTGAACCTGGCGCACAAATTATGGCTGGAGCCATCGTTCAAGCAGGCAGTTATCTAGGCGAAAATGCCATTATTAATACACGGGGAGTATTGGAACATGACTGCAGAGTAGGAGCGCATGTGCATATATCTCCTGGAGCCATTCTTTGTGGAAACGTTAGTATTGGCGAACATACACATATCGGAGCTGGAGCAACTGTGATTCAAGGTATGTCCGTCGGGAGGCATGCCATAGTAGGAGCAGGTGCATTAGTTCGCAAGCCCGTATTGAATCAAACTACTGTATATGGTGTTCCGGCAGAGGAGGCTCTAAGATGAAACCTACTGATCAACTATTTATTTCGCCCTATTCCTCTATACTTGAGGCCATAAAAGTCATTGATCGCGGATCGGTTCAAATCACACTTGTCGTTGATGAAGATCAGCGGCTGTTAGGCACAGTAACAGACGGGGATATCCGCAGAGGGATATTGAGAAATATCGGCTTAAATGATGAAGTTCGACAGGTTATGAATACACAGCCCGTTACTTCACGCGAGGAAGACAGCAAAGAATACATTCTTTCGAGTATGCGCCATCATAATTTGAAGCAAATACCTGTGCTGGATCGTATGGGACGAGTAGTTCGTTTGCATTTGCTTGAGGAAATAATTAAACCGGAACGCTGCGATAACTGGGTAGTACTGATGGCAGGCGGGCTTGGTACGAGACTAGGAGAATTAACGAGAGATTGCCCTAAGCCTTTGCTCCTAGTGGGAAATAAACCTATTTTGGAAGTCATCCTTGAAAATTTTATTGCAAATGGTTTTCATAGATTTATGATATCCGTTAATTATAAAGCAGAAATGATTATGGCTCATTTTGAAGACGGCTCCAAATGGGGGGTCGAAATTGAATATATAAGGGAAGATAAGCGTCTGGGTACAGCAGGTGCTTTGAGTCTGCTCCCATTTGTTCCAGAAGAGCCGCTGCTTATTATGAATGGAGATTTATTGACTAAGGTTAATTTCCGTCAGCTGCTTGATTATCATAATGATTCCAAAGGGCCAGCTACTATGTGTGTTAGGGAGTATGAGTATCAGGTTCCATATGGTGTTGTTAAGGTTGAAAATAATAGGCTTCAAAGTATTGAAGAGAAACCGCTGCAGCGCTATTTTATTAGTGGAGGGATTTATGTCATTTCCCCCGAGGTTTTGTCTTACATACCTAGTGACACTTTTTATGATATGCCAACGCTGTTTGAAAAACTTATAGAAGAAGGTGCCTCTACCTCGGTGTTCCCGATTAGAGAATACTGGCTGGATATTGGCAGAATGGATGATTTCAACCGAGCAAACGGAGAATATTCGGAGGTATTCAATTGAGGGCTTTAGTCGTAGGGTACGGGTCTATTGGCGAACGTCATGCCAGAATTTTGAATAAATTGCTAGTTGAGACGGCTGTTGTCAGCAGCAGAGCAATCGATTTTCCGGTTACTTTTCAGACGTTGGAACAAGCCGTAGCAGAATTTCAGCCCCATTATATTGTTATTGCCAATAAAACGTCAGATCATTATACGTCATTATCTATATTGGCAAGGCTTAAATGGCAGGGCAAGGTGCTTGTGGAAAAGCCGTTGTTTCATAAGAATAAAGCATGGGACGAGAAATTGGGTTTACAAGTTTATGTAGCATACAATCTCCGGTTTCATCCTATTCTTCAGCGTTTAAAGACTCTGCTGGCGCAGGAGAAGATTTTATCTGTTGCTGCATATGCGGGACAATACTTGCCAGATTGGCGACCGCAACGGGATTACCGGCTTAGCTATTCCTCTAATAAAGAGGAGGGCGGCGGTGTACTCAGAGATTTGAGCCATGAGCTCGATTATTTGATCTGGTTGTTTGGAACATGGTCAAGGCTAACTGGCCTTGGCGGGCATTACAGCACTTTAGCAACGACAGGTGATGATATTTGTGGTGTCATGATGGAGACCCAAAAAACGCCTCTTGTGACGCTTCAACTGAATTATATGGATAGGCCTGGCCGCCGAGAAATAGTGGTTGTGACGGATCGTCATACTTATAAAGCAGATCTAACGAAAGCATCGCTTGAAACAGATGGGCAGGTGGAGCATTTTCAGGTAGAGAGAGACTTGACTTATCTTGCACAACATATGGCGATCTTGAATGATACGGTTGAACATGTATGTTCCTATAGTGAAGGTCTGCAAACCGTTCAAATGATTAATCGTATCGAGCAGGCTATCGTCAGTAAGGAGTGGGTTTATAATGAGTAGGCTGTGCACCATTTGTGCAAGAGGCGGCTCCAAGGGAGTAGAGAATAAAAATATTCGAGACATGCATGGAAAGCCGCTGATCGCTTATAGCATTGAGGTGGCCAAGCGATCGGGATTATTTGAATATGTGGCTGTGAGCAGCGACTCTGAAGATATTTTGCGGACCGCACTACAATGGGGAGCAGATTTTGTCATTAATCGTCCATTAGAAATGGCACTGGATACATCGGCTAAAATACCTGCTATCCAGCATTGCGTTTTACAGGTGGAGGCTAAATTGAGTGTCGTGTTTCCGACGATTGTTGATCTAGATGCAACCTCGCCGCTTAGGACGGTTGATGATTTGATTCAAGCCGTTCAATTATTTGAGCAGCAAGATGCATCTAATCTTATCACAGGCATGCCTGCGAGGCGTTCGCCTTATTTTAATTTGGTAGAGCAAAATGAAAAGGGGTTTGTGGCGTTGTCCAAGCGGTTATCCAAGCCTGTTGTAAGAAGGCAGGACGCGCCTAAATGCTTCGACATGAATGCATCTATATATATTTGGCAAAGAGAGAAGCTTATTCATGAACCGGCGGTTTTTTATGAAGATACATTATTATATGAAATGCCGGAGGAGCGCTCGATAGATATAGACAGTCCATTGGATTGGACTATAGTGGAATTATTAATGGATGCTAGAAAAAAAGGAGGCCCGTTATGATTGAAGCCTTTAGTCTAAAAGGAAAAACCGCATTTGTAACCGGAGCTATGGGGATTATTGGACAAAAAGTATGCGCGGGCCTCGCAGAAGCGGGAGCTAATATCGCAGCCATCGATTTGGATCAAGCGGCTTTGGGCAATTTTGCCGAGCAGCTTCAAGCAAAATATGCTGTAAAGGCCATTGGGATAGCGGGAGATGTATCGAACCCTGAACAGGTAGTTTCAATGGTCGATCATGCTGTAGAAGCTTTAGGGGCCATACATATTTTGCATAACAATGCTGCAAGCAAATCCTCCAATCTAGAGGAGTTTTTTGCTCCTTTCGAAGAATATTCGCTTGAACAGTGGCGCGAAGTCATGTCTGTCAATTTGGACGGGATGTTCCTAGTAGCAAAAGAAGTAGGCAAGCAGATGATCAAGCAAGGCAGTGGCGGAGCTATTATTCAAACGGCTTCTATATATGGCATTATGGCGCCTGATCATCGCATCTATGAAGGTTCATTTTATATGGGATTGCCGATTACTTCCCCAGCCGTTTATGCGGCCTCCAAGGGTGGAGTTGTCGCATTAACGCGATATTTGGCTACATATTGGTCGAAACATGGGATTAGGGTGAACACGATTACACCTGGAGGCGTGAATAGCGGGCAAAATGATGAATTTGTGCAAAACTACTCTAATCGCATACCGCTGGGACGGATGGCGGAAGCGGATGAAATGGTCGGAGCAGTTCTTTATTTGGCCTCGGATGCTTCGCGTTATGTTACGGGACATAACCTAATTGTAGATGGCGGACTGAATGCGTGGTAGGCCTGATACATATGCAATGTATTCGCTTACAATAAATTGTTTGACAATTCTAATAACGCGGTGTTATAGTCAAATTGTGGGCCACATGAGTAAGGTGTTTCACAGTATTTGAAGATGAAGGGACTGTTTATGCATGCAAGGTAAAGTTAAATGGTTTAACGCGGAGAAGGGTTATGGATTTATCGAAACTGATCAAGGCGGCGACGTATTCGTTCACTTCTCGGCTATTCAAACAGAAGGTTTCAAAACTCTTGACGAAGGCCAAGCGGTTGAATTTGACATCGTAGAAGGCGCACGCGGTCCACAAGCTGCTAACGTCACTAAATTGTAATCATCAGGCTGCATTAGCCAGTCTATAGGATTCATTTATATGTAACTTTAAGCTCCGGGCAACCGGGGCTTTTATTTTTTGGAGCTGACGCTTAAGACAGTGAACAAGCAGGAAGTAAACCGCTCCAGCGGATATACAATGCTCGATCTTGCCATCTGCCTGCCCACCTCAACCTCTGTTCAAATCTTCGACATAAATTATTAGAAAATTCTAAATAAATAGAAAATAGTTTTACTATACCTCCCCTACTATGTTATAATAAGAACATGTAAAGGAGGCATGCCCCATGGAATACATCATTCGAGGTCAACATTTACAAGTGACAGATGCACTCAAGGATTATGTCGAGAAGAAGCTCGGCCGCTTAGAGAAGTATTTTGAAGCCCCTACCTCCGAAACAACCGTAACCTTATCGGTAACGAAAGGCATACACGCTGTCGAGGTCACGATTCCGATTGCCCGCAACTTTTTGAGAGCAGAGGAGAAAAGTGCCGACATGTACGCCTCTATTGATACAGTTGTGGATAAGCTGGAAAGACAAATTCGCAAACACAAAACGAAAGTCAACCGTAGATTCCGCCATGATAGCGGTGTGAAATCGTTATTCAGGGAAGAAGGCTCCGCCGTAGGCGTTCTTGAGCATGAGGAAGAGGATTTCGAAGTCGTAAGGACAAAGAAATTTCTGCTCAAGCCGATGGATGTGGAGGAGGCCATTTTGCAAATGAATATGGTCGGCCATAACTTTTTCGTATTCGCCAATAGCTTAAATGAAGAGGTGAACGTCGTATACAAACGCGATGATGGAACATATGGATTAATTGAACAAGGCTAATAGAAGGCCAGTCGTACTTATACATTTATTGCAAATTCAAGCCTTTCCTCCTGCGGGAGGGAGGGCTTTTTCATTTTTTTATGAAATATTGGGAAAGGATATAATTTTCCCGCCCTTTCTCTCTATTTCTCGGAATGAAACGCGCTGCGCCGTCAAAGGACGGTGACAGCCATTTCACCCTCGAAACGGCAGATTAACCGCCAGAGGACGGCTTCAGCCGTTTACGCTTGACATGGTGTATTTAACCATAGGGGAGAGAGCCGCTTTTTAATAGGAAGTCGTTTTGATTTCGCCCTCTGCGCGATGTATAATGAACTCAGTTGAATACGTAGGCGATACGCCTTTTTTCCTTTTGGTAAAAATGGTTATATTCTTACCTGAAAATAATGGTGATGCGTTGCGGTGCATCCTGCAAACTGTTACAATTTAAGGCAAACAAGCGTAAGGTGAAAGGGGAAGCCCCATGCTCGGATTAGTGAAAAAAATATTTGGTGATGCGAACGAGCGCGAGGTTAAGCGCCTCACGCGTAAAGTAGAAGAAATCAATGCACTGGAGTCCACCATCTCGGCTTTGTCCGATGAGGAGCTCGCAGCTAAAACTGTACAATTCAGAGCTCGCCTTGCTAAAGGAGAGACGATTGATCAAATATTGCCAGAAGCTTTCGCAGTTACGCGTGAAGCTTCGAAGCGTACGCTCGGCATGCGTCACTTCGATGTGCAGCTGATGGGCGGTATCGTTCTCCATGAGGGCAAAATCGCTGAGATGAGAACCGGTGAAGGTAAAACGCTCGTAGCGACACTGCCTGTATATCTGAACGCGCTGCTTGAGAAAGGCGTACATGTCGTAACGGTCAATGATTATTTGGCTTCTCGTGACAGCCAGCTGATGGCTCAGCTTTACAATTTCCTCGGCATGACGGTCGGCTGCAACCTGAACGGCTTGTCGCATGAGGAGAAGCAAAGCGCCTATGCTTGCGATATTACGTACGGTACGAACAATGAGTTTGGCTTCGATTACTTGCGCGACAACATGGTTCTTTACAAAGAACAAATGGTTCAGCGCCCGCTTTATTTCTCAATCATTGATGAAGTTGACTCCATCCTTGTCGATGAGGCGCGTACACCGCTTATTATTTCGGGACAAGCTGCCAAGTCGACTGAGCTTTATTATTCGGCAGACCGCTTCCTGAGCCGTTTGAAGGTGGAAGAGGATTACACGATTGATGTGAAGCTGCGCAATGTCATGCTGACGGAAGAAGGCGTGGAGAAGGCGGAGAAGGCGTTCCACATTGAAAATCTTTTTGACCATGAAAATGTGACGCTCAATCACCATATCCAACAGGCGCTCAAAGCCAATGTCATTATGAAGCGCGATGTCGATTATGTCGTTCAAGATGACGAAGTCATCATCGTCGATGAATTTACTGGACGCCTAATGTCCGGTCGCCGTTACAGCGATGGCTTGCATCAAGCGATTGAAGCGAAGGAGCAGCTCAAAGTACAAAATGAGAGCATGACCTTGGCTACGATTACGTTCCAGAACTATTTCCGGATGTATCGCAAGCTTGCGGGCATGACGGGTACGGCGAAGACGGAGGAAGAAGAATTCAAGCGGATTTACGGCTTGGACGTTATTCAAGTTCCGACGAACCGCTCCATGATTCGTAAAGACCTTCAAGATGTCGTTTATAAATCGGAAAAAGGCAAGTTTAATGCTGTTGTGGAAGAGATCGTAGCTCGCCACGCGAACAAACAGCCTGTACTGGTCGGTACGATTTCCATTGAAAATTCCGAGCGTCTGGCAGAAATGCTTAAACGCCGCGGTGTTGCCCATAAAGTACTGAATGCGAAGTTCCATGCGGAAGAGGCTGAAATTATTTCGCGTGCCGGTCAAGAGGGCTCTGTTACTATTGCTACTAACATGGCGGGACGCGGTACCGATATTATGCTCGGTGAAGGGGTAGCTGATTTTGGCGGCCTTCATATTATTGGTACGGAGCGCCATGAGAGCCGCCGGATCGATAACCAGCTGCGTGGTCGTGCCGGACGTCAAGGCGATCCGGGCTCATCCCAGTTTTATTTGTCGCTGGAAGATGAACTGATGCGCCGTTTTGGCTCGGATAACATTATGGCCATGATGGATCGTCTCGGTCTGGAAGAGGATCAACCGATCGAAAGCCGGATGATTACCCGTGCAGTAGAATCGGCTCAGAAGCGTGTAGAAGGAAACAACTTCGATCTTCGTAAAGTCGTTCTTCAATATGATGATGTCATGAACCAGCAGCGTGAAGTAATTTACAAGCAGCGTCTGGATGTGCTCACTTCCGATAATATCCGTGAAATCGTCATGGAAATGATTAAAGCGGTCATTGATCGCACGGTTAAAGCTCACTGTACGGAGGATATTCCGGAAGAGTGGGATTTGGAAACCATTATCGACTTCGTAGATGCGAACCTTCTGAATGAAGGCACCGTGACGAGAGACGATATTTGGGGCAAGGAAATTGAGGAAATTACCGAATTTATTTATGGCAAAGTCGTTGCTTATTATGACGAGCGTGAAGCAGAGCTTGGCGAAACGACGATGCGTGAATTCGAGAAGGTCGTTTCACTTCGCGCAGTTGACAGCAAATGGATGGATCACATCGATGCAATGGATCAGCTGCGTCAAGGTATCCACCTTCGGGCATACGGCGGTACGGATCCGCTTCGCGAGTACCAATTTGAGGGCTTTGAGATGTTCAAGGCGATGATTGATACGATCCAAGAGGAAGTTGCCAAATACATTATGAAGTCGCGCGTAGAAAGCAACCTGGAGCGCCAAGAGGTAGCTCAAGGCCAGACGACGACGAACAGCCCAGGCGAAAGCCAGGAAAAACGTCCGGCGAAGCGTTTGGACCGGGTTGGCCGCAATGATGATTGCCCATGCGGCAGCGGCAAGAAATACAAGCAGTGCCACGGTAAATAAGGTGCTGTGATCGGATAGGCAAGGCTTAACGCGCCAGTGTGCGGAGCAATGCGGCAAAAGCTGCAGCGCTTCGCAGCAGGCGCGTTTATGCCATCAGGCAGCAGCAGAGCAAGAAAAAGCTGGGCAACCAGACAAGATGAGAAATTTGAGGTGAAACGTACGCTATGATAGAACCAACGGTGAAACAAGATTTGCGGGAAATAGCGAAGCGGCTCCAAGATCTCAGGGGGTCTCTTTGACTTAGATCTAAAAAACGAATTAATCGCCAACTATGAGGAAAAAATGACGGCGCCTGATTTTTGGGATGACAATGACAAGGCGCAAAACGTGATTTCCGAAATGAATGCAGTCAAATCGGTCGTCGATCAATATTTGCGTTTGAACGGCGAGATGGAAGATTTGCAAACGATGCTGGAGCTGGCAGAGGAAGAGCAGGACGAGACGCTTGAGCCTGAGCTGCTGGAAGGAACAGCCCAGCTGCTGCGCAAGCTGAATGATTTTGAGCTGACGCTGCTGCTTAACCAGCCGTATGATAAGCTTAACGCAATCGTTGAGCTGCATCCTGGCGCTGGCGGCACCGAGTCGCAGGACTGGGGCCAAATGCTGTACCGGATGTATACGCGCTGGGCAGAGAAAAGCGGTTTCAAGGTTGAGCTGCTGGATTATCTCCCTGGTGATGAGGCAGGCATCAAGAGCGTTACGATTTTGGTCAAAGGCTACAACGCTTACGGCTACCTTAAAGCGGAGAAGGGCGTACACCGCCTCGTTCGCATTTCGCCGTTTGATGCGTCAGGCCGTCGCCATACATCCTTCGCATCTTGCGATGTAGTGCCGGAAATAACTGATGACATCGATATCGAAATCCGCAGTGAGGATTTGAAGGTTGATACATACCGTGCCAGTGGAGCGGGCGGACAGCATGTCAACAAGACGGAATCGGCGATTCGTATTACGCATATTCCTTCGGGGATCGTTGTGGCCTGCCAGCAGGAGCGTTCACAAATCCAGAACCGTGAGCGGGCGATGAATATGCTGCGCTCCAAGCTTTATGAGCGGAAAATTGAAGAGCAGCGACAGCATCTCGCGGAAATTCGCGGGGAGCAATCGGATATTGCCTGGGGCAGCCAAATCCGCTCCTATGTTTTTCATCCGTACAGCATGGTCAAGGATCATCGCACCTCGGTGGAGACAGGGAATGTAGGCGCTGTAATGGATGGCGACCTGAATGCCTTCATTAACGGATATTTGCGCCATCAAATTCGCCACGACTAAACGGCAGGCTATTATAGCGCTCCTAGCAGTTAGCTACCGCATCTGGCAAATGCGGTTATAGGAAATAGAATATGGATGAATACGCATGGTTCAAGCCATATTGACGTAAGCTAAGAAGAGTTCCGACTCGAACAAGGGTGGAACTCTTCTTTTTTATGAGCGCTTATAGGGATGAATTTATGAACTTGGGTGGGATTCGAGATGAGTAAAGAGATGAATGATGCACGAAACGGCAAGCTGCATGCGGCCAATTCGAAGGTAATAAATAAACGGAAGAAAAAACCGCTCAGCCCTGGCAAACAGCTCGTTTGGAGCATGCTCCAGGTGCTGCTGGGCTCTTTTATAATGGCGGCAAGCTTTAATTTATTTCTGGTGCCTAATGAGATTGCCTCAGGCGGTGTTTCCGGCATTTCGATTTTGGTCCAGCGTTTTGCTGGCATTTCGCCAGCTTATACGCAGTGGGCTGTTAATATTCCTTTGTTTTTTGTAGGGCTGTGGCTGCTGGGCAAACGTTATGCGTTAAAAGTGGCGCTTGGCTCCGTCGTGCTGCCTTTATTCGTTCTGCTTACTTCCCATTGGGATACACCGACTCATAATCCTTTGCTTGCTGCTATTTATGGCGGGATCGGCGTTGGGCTCGGGCTTGGCATCGTCTTTCGCGGAGGCGGCTCAACGGGAGGGCTTGGTTTGGCTGCGCAAATTTTGCATCGGTACACGGGATTGTCGCTGGGGCTCTCCGTCGCTATTTTTGACGGATGTGTCATCATTGCGGCAGGCCTGCTTATTTCGCCGGAAGTGGCGTTGTATGCTTTAGTCGGGCTGTTTGTAACGAGCAAAACAATTGATATTATTCAAAGCGGGCTGCCGGTGTCGAAGGTTGCTTTTATTATTAGCAGCGAGCCGGAAAAATTGTCAGAGACGATTCTTTATGATCTCGACCGCGGTTTGACGAAGCTTGATGGGCATGGCGGCTACAGCGGGGAGGGGCGGACCGTGCTAATGGTCGTCGTGGGGCAAATGGAAGTAGCAAAGCTCAAGCAGCTCGTTCGTTCAGTTGACCCAACTGCTTTCGTCATCATTAGCAATACATCAGAGGTAGTAGGGGAAGGTTTTAAGCTTGAATAGGAATAGCGGCAATGATACCAAACAACGGGTTGTACGAGCGTGCTAGACACAAAAATACATCCATTCGCTCATTGTATTAATATGAAATGACATGTATAATAATACGGAAAAACAGTGTGTTTTAATCGACTGCCGAATCATGTACAATATACTTTTAGATAGTCTCATAGGGAGAGATGATGGATATGAGCGATAAACTGAAAATAGCTATTATCGGTTCAACCGGCTACGGCGGCGTTGAGCTTATTCGATTGTTAGCCTCACATCCTCTTGCTGAGGTGACCTCGGTTATTTCATCATCCAGCGCGGGGACGCCGATTACAGAAGGATACCCGCACTTAACAGGCATTCGCGAAGAATTGCTAGATGATGTAGAGCCACAAGCGATCCGCAGCAAGGCGGATGTTGTATTTTTGGCAACACCAGCGGCTGTCGCATCCAGGCTGGCACCTGATTTGCTAGCTGTAGGTCTTAAAGTGATTGATTTATCCGGCGACTACCGCCTGCAAGATAGAGCTTTATATGAAAAATGGTACAAAAAGCCCGCTGCGGACGAGGCGTATTTGAAGCAAGCGGTATACGGCTTGGCCGAAGTGTACGGCGACCGTGTACAGGGTGCGAATCTCATTTCGAACCCGGGCTGTTACGTTACGGCGGCGCTTCTCGGCCTTGTTCCAGCTGTGCAAGCTGGCTTTATCGATCCGGACAGCATCATTATTGATGCGAAATCCGGCGTTTCTGGAGCGGGACGCGGCGCGAGCCTTGGCACGCACTATTCCGAGCTGAACGAGAGCTTGAAAGCGTACAAGCTGAATCAGCATCAGCATACGCCAGAAATCGAAATGGTGCTTTCCGATGTTGCGGGCCGCTCGGTTGTGATTACGTTCTCGACGCATCTCGTGCCGATGACGCGCGGCATTATGACGACGATGTATGCAACGGTGAAAGACGGCAGAAGCGCGGATGATTTTATGGACCTGTATCGCAGCTATTACGAGAACCGTCCATTTGTGCGCATTCGTCCTGAAGGACAATTGCCTGCCACGAAGGAAGTATGGGGCTCGAATTATTGCGATATCGGCTTTGCGTTCGATAGCCGTACGGGCAGAGTGACGATTGTTTCGGTCATTGATAATTTGGTCAAAGGCGCAGCGGGACAAGCGATTCAGAACATGAACCTTATGATGGGCTGGGATGAGACGCTTGGTTTGCAGTTTGTTCCTGTTTATCCATAAGAAGCAGCATAACCTAATTTAGAATGAAGCGAAGGAGAACGATGTAATTATGGGACAGGGACACACTGCACCCCTTTATAAGGTTGTGGCGGAAGGCTCGATTACAACACCGAAGGGCTTTACAGCGGGCGGCATACACTGCGGCCTCAAAAAAACGACGCGCAATGACCTCGGCGCAATCGTATGCGAGGTTCCGGCGGCAGCGGCGGGCGTTTACACGACAAATGTTTTTCAGGCGGCACCGCTTAAGGTGACGCGCGAGAGCATTGGCGCAGGCGGCCGCCTGCGTGCTGTGCTGGTCAACAGCGGCAACGCCAATGCATGCACTGGCGAGCAGGGCGAGGCGGATGCCTATGAAATGCGCAATAAATTTGCTGAGCGTGTTGGCATTGCAGCAGATGAAGTGGCGGTAGCTTCTACCGGCGTCATTGGCGAGCTGCTCAAGATGGACAAAGTGCGCAGCGGCATCAGCGAGCTGCCAGCTAAGCTGGGTTCGGATAAGCAAGCAGCAGAAAGCTTCTGCCAAGCGATTTTGACGACCGATTTGGTGCAAAAAATGGTCTGTGTATCCGTTGAAATTGACGGACAGCTCATTCATATCGCTGGAGCGGCGAAAGGCTCCGGCATGATTCACCCGAACATGGCAACGATGCTTGGCTTCGTTACGACGGATGCGGCAATTGGCAGCGAGGCGCTGCAGCAGCTGCTGCGTGAAGCGACGAACCATACTTTTAATATGATTACGGTAGATGGCGATACGAGCACGAACGATATGCTCGTTGCGATGGCGAGCGGACTTGCCGGCAACAGCGAGCTTAATGCGCAGCATGAAGGCTGGGCAGCTTTCGGCGCGGCGCTTCGCCATGTGTGCGAGGTGCTTGCGAAAGCGATCGCGCGTGACGGCGAAGGCGCAACGAAGCTTGTCGAGGTTCAAGTGCGTGGAGCGGTTAGCGATGCATCGGCGCAAGCGATTGCGAAGACGGTCATTGGTTCTTCCCTTGTGAAATCGGCAGTGTTTGGCGCAGATGCGAACTGGGGCCGGATTATTGCGGCAGTAGGCCGCGCTGGCGAGCCTGTCAACCCGGATACGGTCGACATTTCTCTGGGCAGCATTGTGACGCTGCAGCAGTCGAAGCCGGTCGCTTTTGACGAGGAGAAGGCGCTGGAGTATTTGAAGGGCGATACGGTCGTCATTCATGTGGATCTGCATATGGAAGCAGGCGCGGCAACGGCTTGGGGCTGTGACCTGACTTATGACTACGTGCGAATTAATGCGGCTTACCGTACATAACGGTGAATGCGGCGGCATTAAGCGATAAAGGAGCTCATAATAGCATGACGCAACGATTTGTAATGAAATGCGGCGGCAGCACACTTGCTGCGCTGCCTGAATCCTTCTTCGGCGAGCTGCGGGAGCTGCAGCAATCTGGCGTTAGCCCGGTTATTGTACACGGCGGCGGACCGGCGATCTCGGAGACGCTGGCAAAGCTCGGCATTGAGACGGAATTTGTCGGCGGCTTGCGCAAGACGAGCGAAGCGGTGCTGGATGTCGTCGAAATGGTTTTGTCAGGACGCATCAACAAGGAAATTGTGCGGAAAATGTCTTCCTGCGGCGCTCAGGCGCTCGGCTTATCCGGTGTGGATGGCCAGCTCATTACCGCACGTCCTGTGGCGAACGCCGATGAGATCGGCTTTGTAGGCGATGTGACGGACATTAACGCTGCTGTTATAGAAGGCGTAATGGCAATGGGTTATATTCCTGTTATCGCGCCAGTAGGCATTGATGCACAGGGGCAGCGCTACAACATTAACGCGGATACCGCGGCTGGAGCTGTAGCTTCCCATCTGGGTGTGCATCAAATGATCGTAGTAACCGATGTGCCGGGCATTATGCGCACGGTTGATGGTCTGAAGCTAGTACTGCCTGTGGTCACCGTTGCCGATATTGACGAGATGATCGCAAGCGGAGAAATATATGGCGGAATGATTCCGAAGGTCCGCGCAGCTGTACAATGTATTCAAGGACAGGTGCAGGAAGTCGTCATCGTCAGCGGCGAGGAGCCAGGCGTATTGACTAAGGCAGTGCGCGAGGGCGGAGTCGGTACGCGTATTGTCAAAGGGGTTTAAATCGCGAGAGCGGGAGGGAGGATATAAACGATGAGTGAGAAAACAGCATCTGCGGCAGCGGCAAATTCGCTGCTGCCTACTTATGCGAGATACCCAATCGCGCTGGTGAAGGGCGAAGGAAGCTGGCTATGGGATGATCAGGGCAAGCGCTACCTCGATTTCATGAGCGGCATCGCCGTTACGAATTTGGGACATGCGCCTCGCAAAATCAAAGAAGCTTTAGTGAAGCAGCTTGATGAGCTGTGGCATGTATCCAACCTGTTTCATATTCCGAATCAGGAGGAAGCTGCTAAGCTGTTGACGGACAACAGCAGCGGCGACGCTGTGTTTTTCTGCAACTCGGGCGCAGAGGCGAATGAAGCGGCAATCAAGCTGGCGCGCAAATACCAGCAGAAGATTAAAGGCAATGGCCGTTATGAAATCATTACATTCGAAAACTCCTTCCACGGACGGACGCTGGCAACCTTGACAGCGACGGGCCAGGAGAAGGTAAAGGAAGGCTTTGCTCCGTTGCCGGAGGGCTTCCGCTACATTCCTTACAATGATATTGAAGCTTTGGAAGCGGCAATCAGCGACAAAACAGCGGCGGTCATGCTGGAGCTGGTTCAGGCGGAGGGCGGCATTTATCCAGCTGATCCGGCATTTGTGCATGCGCTGTGCAAGCTATGCCGCAAGCATGGCATTTTGCTTATCGTCGATGAGATCCAGACAGGCATGGGCCGTACAGGCAAGCTGTTCGCTTATGAGCATTACGGCATTGAACCGGATATTTTCACGCTGGCCAAAGGGCTGGGCAGCGGCTTCCCGGTAGGGGCGGCTGTGTGCAGGGAAGAGCTTCGCGAAGCGTTTGGCCCAGGAAGCCACGGTTCGACCTTTGGCGGAACACCTATCGCAACAGCTGTTGTGAAGGCGACGCTGGAGACGATTGTCGGCGACCGTCTGTCTGAGCGTGCGGAGGAGAAAGGCGAATATTTGACGTCGCAACTGAAAGCGAAGCTTGAAGGCAATTCTTTCGTGAAAGACATTCGCGGCAAAGGGCTGCTCGTAGGTATCGAATGCGCGGCACCAATCGCTGGCTTGCTTACTGCAGCGCAGGATAAAGGGCTGCTCGTCATTTCGGCGGGGCCGAATGTCATCCGTTTGCTGCCAAATCTGCTCGTGACGAACGAGGAGATTGATCAAGCGGTGGGCATTTTGGCAGAGCTGCTGGCAGGCGCAAGCGACAATAAATAACAGCTATCATTAATGAAATGCATAGATGGAAGTGGAGGAGATACGATTGCAAGAAGCAGTAAAAGAAGAAATGGCTGCGAGCCTGAAAGGCCGCGATTTTCTCATGCTGGTCGATTATGCGCCAGCGGAAATCCGTTACCTGATCGATCTCGCTATCGAGCTTAAGCAAAAGCTGAAAGCGGGCGAAACGCATCATTTGCTTAAAGGAAAAACACTCGGGATGATTTTTGAAAAATCCTCGACACGTACGCGCGTATCGTTCGAGACAGGCATTTACCAGCTCGGCGGTCACGGATTGTTCCTGAGCGGCAATGATTTGCAAATCGGGCGCGGCGAGTCCATTTGGGATACGGCACAGACGCTTTCCCGCTATTTGGACGGCATTATGATTCGTACATTCGCTCATCGCAAAGTAGTGGAGCTGGCGCGCGGTGCTACGATTCCGGTTATTAACGGCTTGACCGACCTTTCACACCCTTGCCAGGCGCTGGCCGACTACCAGACTATTCTGGAGCATAAAGGCAAGCTGGAAGGGCTGAAAGTGGCTTATATCGGCGATGGCAACAATATGGTTCACTCCCTGCTGATGGGAGCGGCTAAGCTGGGCATCGACATGTCGGTAGCGACTCCGGAAGGCTATGAGCCGGATGCAGACATCGTACAGCAAACGAAGGATCATGCAGCTGAGACAGGCTCGCGCATTCATGTGTGCCGCGATCCGAGAGAAGCGATTGAAGGCGCTGACGTCGTTTATACGGACGTATGGGCAAGCATGGGACAAGAAGCGGAGCAGAAGGAACGCGAGCTTGCTTTTGCCGCTTATCAAGTGAATGAAGCCTTGACTTCACATGCCAAGAAGGACTTTTTGTTCATGCACTGCCTGCCTGCGCATCGCGGCGAGGAAGTGAGCGAGGGCGTCATTGACGGCGACCACTCGATCATTTTTGACCAGGCGGAAAATCGTCTTCATGCTCAAAAGGCCATCATGGCCGCCATTATGTAACAAAGCTTAACTCGGCGTTATTCGGCTTGCCACCCGCATAGCGGGATATTCGCCGAGATTATTCATATTGATTTTAAGGAGTGCGACAATAACAATGGCTAAGGAAAAAATCGTATTGGCATATTCGGGCGGTCTGGACACGTCCGTTATTCTCAAATGGCTGAAAGAAACGTATGATGCGGAAATTATCGCATTCACAGCAGACATCGGACAAAAGGATGAGCTGGACGGACTGGAAGCAAAAGCGCTTGCGACTGGCGCTTCGAAAGTGTATATCGACGATCTGCGCGATGAGTTCGCGTCTGATTTTATTTTCCCTATGTTCCAAGCTGGCGCCTTCTATGAAGGTCAATACCTGCTGGGAACTTCGATTGCCCGCCCGCTGATCGCTAAGCGTATGGTTGATATTGCCCGCGCTGAAGGTGCGACTATTATCGCTCACGGCGCGACTGGCAAAGGGAACGACCAAGTTCGTTTTGAGCTTGGCGTTGCTGCGCTTGCTCCTGATATTAAAGTGATTGCGCCTTGGCGTGAAGAGCAGTTCCGTGAAGAGTTCCCGGGACGCGCGGAAATGATCGCTTATGCGGAGAAGCACAACATTCCAGTTCAAGCTTCGGCTGCCAAGCCCTACTCCACTGACCGCAACCTGCTGCACATCAGCTTTGAGAGCGGCATGCTGGAAGATCCTTGGTTCGACCCGAGCTCCGATGAGAACAAAGATATGTTCGTGCTCAGCGTAGCGCCGGAAGATGCGCCGGATCAATCCGAATACGTGGAGCTGTCCTTTGAAGCGGGCAACTGTACGGCGATTAACGGCGAGTCCCTTACTCCGCTGCAAGTTATGGACAAGCTTAACGACTTGGGTGGCAAGCACGGTATTGGCCGCGTGGACATGGTCGAGAACCGTTTTGTCGGCATGAAGAGCCGTGGCGTGTATGAGACGCCGGGCGGCACAATCCTGTTCAGCGCCCACCGCAAAATGGAGTCGCTCACGATGGACCGTGAAGTCATGAATCTTCGTGATTCCCTCATTGCAAAATACAGCCAGCTTGTATATAACGGCTTCTGGTTTGCGCCTGAGCGCCTTGCGCTGCAAGCACTTGTGCTGGAATCCCAGAAAAACGTGACTGGTACTGTGCGCCTGAAGCTGTACAAAGGCAATATCATTGGCGCTGGCGTACAAAGCCCTGTGAGCTTGTACAACCCAGAAATCGCTACGATGGAAGCTGATCCGACACAAGCCTATGATCAAGGCGATGCTACAGGCTTTATCCGCCTGAACGCGCTGCGTTTGAAAGTCGGAACGAAATACAGCGGTAAATAAAAATAAGTGTACGTCATTTATTAATAGATGCCGGAAGCAAAGGAGAGGCCGCTGCATGCAGCGGCCCCGCGCCTTTTCCGGGAGGGAGTGCGATAACGTGAGCAAGTTATGGGGCGGCAGATTTACGAAGAAGACCGATCAGCTGGTGGAGGAATATACAGCATCCATCCTGTTCGACAAGGAACTGGCGGAAGAAGATATTCAAGGCAGCTTGGCTCATGTAACGATGCTGGGCAAGCAGGGCATTTTGCCGGATAAAGATGTGGAGACGATTCAGGACGGCCTTCACCGCGTCTTGCAGCGCATTAAGCGCAATGATCTGGAGTTTTCGGTGTCCGACGAGGATATTCATATGAATATCGAGAAAACGCTCATTGACGACATTGGCTCGGTAGGCGGCAAGCTGCACACCGGACGCAGCCGTAATGACCAGGTTTCGACCGATATGCATCTCTATTTGCGCAAGCGTGTTGTTGAATTTGTGGATTTGCTGCAAAAGCTGCAATCGTCGCTCGTAGAGCAGGCGAAAGCGAATACGGCTACAATCGTGCCGGGCTACACGCATTTGCAGCGTGCCCAGCCGATTTTGTTCGCCCATCATCTGATGGCTTACGTAGCGATGTTCGGACGCGACATTGAGCGCCTGCAAGACAGCTACAAACGCATCAATATGCTGCCGCTTGGCGCAGGCGCGCTTGCGGGAACGACGTTTCCGATCGACCGCCATTTTGTAGCGAGCCAGCTGAAATTTGATCGTGTTTATGAAAATAGTCTGGATGCAGTCAGCGACCGCGACTTTATTTTGGAATTTCTCTCCCATGCTTCGATCATTATGATGCATCTGTCGCGTCTGAGCGAAGAGCTCATCATGTGGTCCAGCACCGAGTTTAATTTCGTTGAGCTGGATGATGCTTTCTGCACAGGCAGCAGCATTATGCCGCAGAAGAAAAATCCGGATGTTCCTGAACTGGTGCGCGGCAAAACAGGCCGTGTCTACGGCAACCTGGTTGGCCTGCTGACGGTTTTAAAATCGCTTCCGCTGGCGTACAACAAGGATATGCAGGAAGACAAGGAAGGCATGTTTGATACGGTTCGCACGCTGCAAGGCGCGCTGCAGCTGTTCGCGCCGATGATTGCGACGATGAAGGTCAACAAAGACCGGATGCGCCAAGCGGTCAATCAGGATTTCTCCAATGCGACGGATATTGCCGATTTCCTCGTGGGCAAAGGGCTGCCTTTCCGCCAAGCGCATGAAGTTATTGGCAAAACGGTGCTTTATTGCATCGAGCAGGGCAAATACTTGCTAGATCTGAAGCTGGAGGAATTCAAGCAATTTTCCGAGCTGTTTGATGATCGCATTTATGCGGTGCTCCAGCCGGAGCAGGTTGTGGATGCACGCAACGTCTATGGCGGCACAGCGACTGTACAGGTTGAAGCAGCTATCGGCCGTGCCGATGAGGATCTGCTGAAGGTAGCCGCATGGGTAACGGAATACGCTGAGCGCAGCCGTTAAGCTATGCTTAGGGTTTAAAAACAAAAATCTCCAAATCCTCCTTTACGGCGGGTTTGGAGATTTTTTTGAATTCTCGCGTGAGCTTGTGATCATTGTAATCGCAAGTATAGGTGCTTCCCCTTTAAGGGGCAAGTACAGGAGCGACGCGATGCTTCGTTCCTTGCTCGTACGAGTAAGCCAGTTTGATCAGTGTCGGTTCGCTGTAATCGCGGCCGAGGAATTCAATGCTCGCTCCGAGCCCTTCAGCTGTGTAGCCGGCAGGCACGGTAATGGCTGGGAACCCGGAGAACGGGCTGAGGCGATTGTTGCCGCCTGCATTTTGCGCTTCGCCAATTAATGCAGCTGTTTGCGTAGTGGATGGGTAGACAATCGCATCCAGCCTATTGTCAGCCATCACCTTCAGCAGCGCGTCTTTTGTCGTTTTCGTACGGAACAGCACGATGTCCTTGTAATCCTCTGTATTCAGCGATTGCCGGGCATCACGTGTTTTGAGCGAAGCTTCCATCGATTTGTCGAATTGGCCGGAAGCGATAATTTCAGTAAGCGAGTGGTAAGGGGCTTTGGAGCCCAGCTCTGCCAAATATTCATTCAGCTGGAATTTGAATTCATAGCCGCTGAGGCTTGGGTAAGCCATAATTTCCTTCAGGTTTGGAATGGTAATATCGACAGTTACCGCACCTAATTTAGCTAAGTCCTTAACAGCTGCTTGTACCACTTCAGTGGTCGGCTGCTCCGCTTCTGTAGTGCCGAATAGCTCTGTCGCCACCCCGATGCGTGCGCCCTTTAAGCCTTTTGCATCCAGATAGCTCGTGTAGCTGCTTGGAATGTGGCTAATGCTTGCTGCTGTCGCTACGTCGTCAGGGTCATACCCGACCGTTGCATCGAGTACGATGGCTGCATCCGTTACGGTGCGGGTCATAGGTCCGCCTACGTCCTGCGACAGGGCGAGCGGAATGATGCCGTCGCGGCTGGAGAGGCCAATCGTTGGGCGAATGCCGACCAGACTGTTATAGGTCGATGGGATGCGGATGGAGCCGCCTGTATCGGTGCCCATGCCGATGACGCCGAAGTTCGCTGCAATGGCAGCGCCTGTGCCGCCGCTGGACCCTCCAGGGTAGTGGTCCAGCGCATAAGGGTTCAAGGTTTGGCCGCCTAAGGAGCTGCTCGTTGTAATGCCGAATGCAAACTCATGCAAGTTGGCTTTGGCTAAAATAATGGCGCCTGCTGCCTTAAGCTTGGCAACCTGCTCGGCATCCTCAGAAGGAATCGAATCCTTCAGGCACAGACAGCCTGCCGTCGTAGGCATATCATTCGTGTCATAGTTGTCCTTCACGATGACGGGAATGCCGTGCAGCGGGCCGCGGATACCAGAGGCTGCGCGTTCTTTATCCAACTCCTCGGCTATTTCGAGCGCCTTTGGATTGATCGTCAAAATCGCGTTCAGCTTAATGCCTTGGTCATCGTATTTCTCGATGCGATCCAAATATTGCTGAACCAGCTCTTTGTAGGTGAGCTTGCCTTGGCCGACAGCTTGCTGAATGCTGGCAATTGTCGCTTCCGGCAGCAGGAATGGCATGCTGTAATTATAAATGCGATAGGCAAGTGCATAAGCGCCTGCATAAGTCAGCGATTGGTTTGGGGCAAATTGGGATTGGTTCACGCCAAGCATCAGCTTCGCTTCCATAACTGCTCCCACTGATGAAGCATAGGATGCTTTATCCGGCACATCTTTGTATGGCTCGGCAGCAGGGGACAAATGCAGTCCCTTTGCGATCATAACTGCAGCATCCTTGCGAGTGATGGTCGCCCCTTTCACCGCAGCTGTAAACGTAGCGTCTCCGCCTGCAAGCTTGGCGCTTTGATCAAACAGTTTTTTTAGCTCCGCAGCTGGGATGAGCTTATCAGGGGAAATGCTGGCATCCCCCAGCTTAAGCTCTATCGCTTTTGTAGCTTCTTCTTGATAAACAGCTGCTGCCGCAGCGGTAGAGGCTGTTAGAGGCCCTGTGAGCAGCAATGCGCCGGCAAGCAAAGCAGCACTGTGTTTTTTCCATGATGAAAGAAGATTTGGCATCTTTAAACTCCCTCTCTAATATGTAATGTAACCTAACATTAATAAGAGAGTATAGTAGGGAGCATAGAGAGCGCAAGGCTTGAAAATCATCCAAGTAAGCGATTGAATAAGTGTATTTCTAGCTATATCGACGATTTAATCTCGTTATCTCATTATGTTAATAATAATGACATAAATTATAATTAACAATCTATTGGTGTCATGTTTATGTTATATTAATCAAATGTAAAATGAAAGCTAGCTAATGCCGTCCTCAAGCAGCGGCTCTGTCGGTGTGCCCGATCCATTTGGTGTACTCGGTGCGTTTGGAGCCGGATCGAGTTGTGGTGCTGGTGCTTGATCGGTGCCCCCTGCTTTCCCTGTGCCAATATGAATGACAGTAGGCTGGGCACGGTAAGTGTCGCGCGAAATGCGTTCCTTAATTGGAGGTTTGCCCTTTTCCAGCGCCACTCTGTATGTGTCGACGACATAGCCGTTTCGTCCTGGAGCAATCACCTTGCGTGTGCCAGCTGGCAGCGCAGGGTCTTGTAGCTGCTGCACCTCTGGAGACAAAGTGCCGACGGTAACCGATTCAATGCGGTATTGGACATCCTCGGACATTTTTCCGAACAGCTTGATTGTCAGCTTGCGGCCCGCAGATGTTGCGCGAATGACAATGTACTTGTCCGTTGAATTGCGAAACCGAAAGTTTATGGCGCCGTCGGCATAGGTAGCGTCTTGTCCAACGGGCAAATAAGAGACGGGCAGCGAGTGGTTGCGTCTTTCGACAATTTCAAGGCCTGCGCGCAGTGCGGCGTTGTAAAGCGTGCTGGACACTTGGCAGATGCCGCCGCCGATACCGGGAACAAGGTTGCCGTTCAAGATGACGGGAGCTTCCCGAAAGCCGTATTTTTCCTCAACCCTGCGAATGACTTTGCTGTAATCAAAAATTTCGCCAGGAGCCAGCAGCCAGTTGTCGAGAGCAGCCGCCGTTGAGGCGACATTATAGGCGCGGCCCTCGGCACTTGCAGCGAAGTCGGTCGTGAATGACATCATTTTGCGCTCAACCCCTTGCGCTTTAAGCTGCTCGATCGTGACGGAGGGAGAAAGGGTAAGGACAGGAAGTTCGGTGTTATATGCCGCTTGCTCCGCAGGGGATTTAGCAGCGGCGGCGAGCCAAAGCCAGCTTTTCACGTCAGCGGATAGTCGGCTCATTTCAATACGGTATGCTTCTGCTTCCGGCTCATAAAAAATTTCATCCTGGTCCGTAATAATACGAGCTGCATCCTTGGGCTCATTTTGCTCCAGCCAGCCCCACTGCTGGCGTATAAGCTTTTCGAACAAAGCTTGATCAAACGTCTGCGCAAGCTCAAAGTTTCGCGGAAAATGATAGCGGTATTTCACTGCTTCCCATAACGCCCCTTTGCCAAGCTGCTGCAAAGCCCCGCGCACCTCGGAGGTATCGGCCTTGTAGCCAAACGCTTCGGCCCTCCACGTGCGCCTGTCCGAGCCGGCATTGCCGGTGGCGACTGTCAGTTCACGCGCTCCAAGCGCCTGCTCATAGTCATTTAGCAGTTTAATCGCTTCTGGGATAGGCAGCCCGCCAATATCCAGCCCTCCCGCGGTTACGCCTGCCGGAACGGTGCGCTGCTCGGCATAATACGTGAGTCCGCCTGAGCTGACGGACGCTGCAAGCAGCAGGGCAAATACATAAATGCTGATGAGATGCAATTTTTTCAATGGGACAATCCCCCTTCCTCCGGGTCAAGCAAAAACGACTCTGTTATGTATATGCAAGCAGCTAGAATGAATATGAGAATTGTGAAAAATGAGGAAAGAAACCGTCGAAAAGAAAGGATTTACCACGTCATTGTCGAATTACTAATGCTGACTAAAAACAGGATGTGATAACGTGATTGAAATGCAAGACATTTGGAAGACTTACGTCGACGGTACTCATGCACTGCGAGGGGTGTCCGTACGCATAGATCGCAATGAATTTGTGTATTTGGTAGGGCCTTCCGGGGCAGGGAAATCAACCTTCATGAAGCTGATCTATCGCGAGGAAGTGCCTACGAAAGGGCAGCTTTCCGTAAATGGTTTTAATATAGGCAAGCTGAAGCCGCGGAAAATTCCATTTGTACGGCGGAACATAGGCGTTATTTTTCAAGATTTTAGATTGCTTCCGAAGCTGACCGTGTTTGAAAATGTCGCTTTTGCGATGGAGGTTATCGAAGCTCCAAAGCGGATTATCAAAAAAAGGACGATGGAGGTTCTCGATCTCGTCGGCCTCAAGCATAAGCATGCCAGCCTGCCGGCCCAGCTTTCAGGGGGAGAGCAGCAGCGTGTGTCGATTGCCCGGGCAATAGTGAATAACCCGTCGGTTATTGTAGCGGACGAGCCTACCGGCAATTTGGACCCGGAGACGTCCATGGAAATTATGGCTTTGCTGGAGGAAATCAACTTTCGCGGCTCGACCATCGTCATGGCGACGCATAACCGCGATATAGTAAACAGCTTGCGCAAGCGTGTCATCGCAATCGAGAATGGCTTGGTCGTTCGGGATGAGGCAAGAGGGGAGTACGGTTATGAAATTTAGAACCCTGCTCCGCCACCTTAGAGAAGGCTGCAAAAATATTATTCGCAACGGTTGGATGTCGTTTGCTTCCATTAGCTCGATTTTTATTTCGTTATTTTTACTAGGGGCTTTTATGCTGCTGGCGCTGAATGTCAACAATTTTGCCTCCTCGGTGGAGAGCAAGGTGGAAATTCGCGTATTTCTGCAGCTGGATATAGACAAGGCGAAGATGGATGAGGTCGAGAATAAAATCCGCCTCATTCCTGAGGTGAAGAAGGTTACGCTCGTTACGAAGGAACAGGGGCTCGAGGAGCTTCGCAAAAACTTGAGCGACGAAGGCTTGCTTGACGGCTATGACGATGCGAGCAATCCGCTCCCGGACTCTTTTACCGTAGAAGTATTCAATCCCCAGTCTGTCAGCAATGCAGCTGCGCAGATCGAAACGCTTAACACAGGCGATGAAACAGCGCCTATTACGAGCGTGAAATATGGGGAAGGCAAAATCGAGACGCTGTTCAAAATTACGAATGCGGTACGTACCATTGGCCTCGTGATTGTGCTGGCGCTTACGGTAACCGCTATGTTCCTCATTTCCAACACGATTAAAGTGACGATTGTCGCTAGACGCCGGGAAATCGGCATTATGAAATTGGTAGGAGCGACGAATGCGTTTATCCGTTGGCCGTTTTTTATTGAAGGTGCGCTTATTGGCATGATTGCTTCGATATTGACGACGGTTGTGCTGCTCATCAGCTACGCACAGTTTGTTACATTGACGCAGGAGGGACTTGGGCTAATGATGCTTAGTCTCGTATCGGTTCAGGAAGTAGGACTTCAAATTAGCGGTGTATTGATTGGACTTGGCACCTTGATCGGCATATGGGGCAGTACGATATCCATTCGAAAATATTTGAAAGTGTAGGTGGAAGCATCGGTGAAGAGAAGAAATCTAATCGTTCTTATGGTGATAATGACGGTATTGCTTGTACAGCCACTGAGCAGCAGTGCCGCATCGCTGGACAGCATTAATAAGCAGCTTTCAGATGCCAAGAAGGCCATTGACAAGGCGCAGAAGGAAGCTGACGCGACAGAGCAGCAAAAGACGGAAGTATCGACACTCAAATCTGATGTACAAGCTTCTATTAAAGCCGTATTGGCACAGTTGGATGCTGTTGTAGTCAATATGAATAATACGCAAGCAAAGGTTGATCAAACGGAGTCGGAGCTGCAACAGGCTGGCGCGGAGCTGGTAGAAGCGGAAGGCCGTGTCAAAACACGCGACATTCTGATTCAGCAGCGTCTGCGGCTTATGTATGAGAACGGCTCGGTGTCGTATCTTGACGTCTTGCTGAATGCGAGCAGCTTTTCCGATTTTATCGACCGCTTCGATTCGCTTCAGCTGATATTAAGCCAGGATCGCAGCATTTTAGAGCAAAACAAGGTTGATCAGGCGCTGGTTGAGGAGAAAAAAGCTGAGGTCGAGCACAAGCTTGAAGAAGTCAAAACGATGTACACCAAGCTGCAAAACTACCAAAGCGATCTAGCGAAAAAAGAAGCCGAGAAAAACAAGCTCGTTGCTGAATATGATCATCAGCTTGAGGATCTCGAAGATATAAGCGCAGAGCAGGAAGCGCTAATGATTGAATTCGCACAGAAGGTATCCGAGCTGGAAGCCGAGAAGGTGGCGAAGCTGGAAGCGGAAAGAATCGCGAGAGAAAAAGCTGCTGCAGCTGCGGCTGCTGCTGCGGGTAAAGGCAATGGCAGCAACGGAGGCGGAAGCGGCGGTACAGTCTATACGGGCGGTAAGCTGGGCATGCCTATTTTTGACTCGTATCGTGTCAGCTCGGGCTATGGCTATCGGATTCACCCGATTACGGGCTCTAAGAAGCTCCATACCGGCATCGACTTTGCAGCTCCTCAGGGAACGGCTATTCATGCAGCGGAAAGCGGCGTTGTTATTATGGCGCAGCGCTGGAGCGGTTATGGCAATGCTGTCATTATCGACCATGGCGGCGGCATGTGGACGCTGTATGGCCATATTCGCGAAGGCGGCATTAAAGTAAGCAAAGGCGACAGTGTTACAAAAGGCCAAAAAATTGCCGAGGTTGGCAGTACGGGCAATTCCACCGGACCGCATTTGCATTTTGAGGTGCGTATTAACGGATCAACAACTGATCCAAGCAGCTATTTAAAATAGGACGATCAGCAACAAGCGGCAGCCTTCGGGCTGCCCTTGTTCGAAATCCAATCAATTATACATGACTTCATAATTAGTCAGCTTCTATTTCTATTTCTGCTTCTGCGTGAAACGAGCGTTGCCGTCAAAGGATGGCAGCGCCGTTTACGCTTGAACTATTGAGAAAGGATATTTAACGTTATCCATTCTCTATAGTTCCCGGAATGAAAAATATGGAATAAGCAGGTCGCTGGTCGGACGCAAATAAAAGGACAGAACTTGTCATATACTAGGGCGTGTCCTCCAAACGGGAAGGCATGAACTGAAGTAGGTTCTATTTAATGCTGTGGTCAAACGAGAAGGTGGTGTCCTGAATATGCAGTTTAGAGGCCGTACAGTCATTGCTTTTGTGATGATTACGATGCTCGCTTCTGTTCTGGTCACGCTTGTAGTGGCTCGCGATCTTGTCGTGAGCAGCTATCAGGCGTCAGGCTCCGCTCCGGCAGCTGCCGAAACTAGCGGGCAACATGATCTGAATGAAGCCGAGATTGACAAAATGAATGCGGTGCTTGATTTGATTGAAACCAAATATGTGAAGAAGACGGATCGTGAAGAGCTGGTAGACGGCGCAGTCAAAGGCATGCTGGAATCGCTGGATGATCCTTACTCCGTTTATATGGAGAAGACGTCAGCGCAGCATTTTTCCGAATCCATCGAAGGATCTTTCACAGGTATTGGTGCGGAAGTGACGCTGCAAAACGGAAAGCTCGTCGTCGTATCCCCGATCAAAGGCTCTCCTGCCGAACGGGCGGGGCTGCTGGCGAAGGATGTCGTCATTTCGGTCAATGGAGAGAAGCTGGAGGGTCTTGGGCTGAATGAGGCTGTAGACAAAATTCGCGGCCCGAAAGGGACGAAGGCCAAGCTGCAGATCCAGCGGGCAGGCACAAGCGAATCGATCCAGCTGATTTTAATACGGGATGATATTGATGTGGAGACCGTATATGCCCATTTGTCCGATGACCGGATTGGCGTCATTGAAATCCGCCAGTTTTCGCTCAATACGGCTGAACGCTTCAAGGAAGAGCTTGCCCGTCTGGAGCAGGAAGCGAAGCAGCAGGCGGCAGGGCAGGCTCAGGTACAGTCTGGTGCCCAGGTCAGCGAAGGAGCAGGCGATAAGGGACGGCAAGGGCTTAAGGGCCTCGTAATTGACGTCCGCAATAACCCTGGCGGCGTATTGCCGGTCGTTGTAGAAATTGCCGAGCAGTTTATTGCGAAGGGCAGTGCGATTGTTCAGGTGGAGGATCGCGACGGCAAGCGGGAGAAGACGTTGTCCAAAGGCAGCCGCAAAGCCTATCCGGTCGCCGTAGTCATGAACAAAGGCAGCGCCAGCGCCTCGGAAATATTGGCTGGCGCGCTGGGCGAGGAAGCCGGTGCGATACTGGTCGGCGAGACGACGTTCGGGAAAGGAACGGTACAGGTGAGCTACAATAAAGCGCTGGGAGATGGCAGTCTTGTGAAAATGACGATTGCCAAGTGGCTGACGCCAGAAGGCGTCTGGATTCATGAGAAGGGCGTTGAGCCGACCGTGGCCGTAGCCCCTCCATCGCTTTACACCGTTGCGCGGCTGACGATAACCGAAACGCTGAAGCGCGATATGAACAATGAGCAAATTCGCAGTGCGCAAATTATGCTTAAAGGGCTTGGGTATGAGCCGAAGCGCAATGATGGTTATTTCAATGAGGAAACCGTGCAAGCTGTTAAGCAATTTCAGCGAAACTCAAGTCTTCCGGTGACGGGAGAACTGGACAAGTCGACAGCCGCAGCATTGGAGAAGGCGGTTATTGCATGGATTAAAGACAAGAACAACGATGTGCAGCTTCGGGAAGCGATTGAACGGGTAGGCAGGAAATAACGCCTCGTTGTCGAATCCATTACAAGGTTGACTCTGTCTTCGGAGTCAGCCTTTTCTTTTGAATAGGCAGCAGGTGTGAGGCGGGAAAATGCCGCAAAGGCGGCTAAAGGAATAAGTTGGTAAAAATGAAGGAGTGTATGCGGTGAATCAGGCTCTTGCTTTGTTGCAGCAATTCCAGCTGGCGTTGCTTCAACTGCTGGTACAACCTTTTTATTATGTGGCTATTTTATTTATTTTGCTCCAATACACAAAGCAGATTAAGCTTGAACGGCAATTGTTCGCCGTCAAGCTGCATATATGGCCCCGGCTGCTCGGCCGGGCAATCGTCACAGGCTTGCTGGTAGGACTAGCTGTATCCCTTGTAGGCGCGTTTATTGGCGTTGCCGTTACCCAGCAATCAGTGATGTGGTTATGGGGCGTCTCAGCGCTGCTCATGCTGTTTCGCATCCGTTATTTATGCTTCGCTTATGCTGCCGGCGTACTTGGCCTGCTGCAGTGGATCGTTGGGTTTACGCCGCTGGCTTCAGGCGAAGGCATAGCCGGTCAAGCTGCAGCTTCACTCGCCGCCATGGATATGACGGGGCTGTTCATGCTCGTAGCTCTGCTGCACTTGGCAGAGGCGCTGCTAGTGCGAAATCAGGGCGGCAAGCTGGCGACGCCGCTGTTCCTCTCGGGCAAGAGAGGGAAAATTGTCGGCGGCTACATGCTGCAAAGCTTTTGGCCGGTGCCTTTGCTGCTGCTCGTTCCTGTTGGTGGAGGTGCAGGCACTGGCGCTGCAACAGCAGCATTGCCGTGGACGCCGCTGCTTGGCGCAGATTGGTCGCAGGGCTGGACGATCGCCGCGCTGCCGATGATTATCGGCTTTAGCGAATTGACACGCTCGATGCTGCCTGAGGAGAAGGCCAGACACGCCGCGAAAGGCTTGCTGCTTTACAGCGTCGCACTCGCAGCAGCCGCTTTGCTGGCTTGGTGGCTGCCCGTGCTGCTGCCGATTGCCGCGCTCTGCTCGCTGCTGCTCCATGAAGCGATCATCTGGCGCAGCCGCAGGCTGGAAAATGCCAGCAGCCCGCTTTTCGTCCATGACCAGCGCGGCTTGCGCTTGCTAGGCATTTTGCCGCAAACGCCGGCTGAGGCGCTGGGGCTTCAAGCTGGAGAAATTATTTCCAAGGTTAATGGTGTTCGCGTGCATTCGAAGGCTGATCTGCATGCCGCGCTGCATCTCAACTCGGCTTTTTGCAAGCTGGAAGTGCTGAACTATGCGGGTGAAGTAAAGTTTGTGCAGCGTGCGCGTTATGAAAATGAGCATCATCAGCTCGGAGTTATTTTGGCGCCGGACGAGGATGCGAATTTCTATGCGGCCTCAGGCCCTGCTTCGCTGATTGACTTGTTGAAACGCAAGCGTACGGCGCATCGCCGGGGTTCATCTAAAGTGCCGGCTGCTGTAAATAATGCCGCGTCTGGCGAAAAAACGTCAGTATAGCATGAGCTGCGGTACTACCGTTCTAAATGGCTTTTGTCTAGGCCTGCTGGACAGGCTGATAGCAAATATTGTTCCAAAAGCGCAGTGACAGATTTTTTGATTCTGTCACTGCGCTTTTTTATTTGGCCTCATGTAGGGAAATTTAGCTGGTTGCATCGGAGAATGCTTAGAGCTATAATAAACGGGAACACATATTCTTATAGAAGAGCAGATTTGTCTGCATGAACTGGAATTACTTGTAACAGCATGAACAAATTGAGGCTTGCTGCTTCTTTTGCACGATATAGACTATAATGATAGATAGCTGAGGAACGAAGAAGGAGTGGATGGCTGAAGTGAGTAATCTTGCACCGCAAGCCCGTAACTTTGAGATTAAGTCCGACTATACGCCGCAAGGCGACCAGCCGCGTGCCATTAAGCAGCTGGTTGAAGGCGTTGAAGCAGGAGAGAGATTTCAAACGCTGCTTGGGGCGACTGGAACGGGAAAGACCTATACGATTGCCAATATGATTGCGCAGGTGAATCGGCCTACGCTCGTTATTGCGCATAACAAGACGCTCGCAGCGCAGCTGTGCAGCGAATTTAAGTCTTTTTTTCCCGATAATGCCGTGGAGTATTTCGTCAGCTATTACGATTATTTTCAGCCGGAAGCTTATATTCCTTCAACCGATACGTATATTGAGAAGGATTCGAGCATCAATGAAGAGATTGATAAGCTGCGCCACTCTTCGACCAGCTCGCTGTTCGAACGCAGAGACGTTATTGTTGTAGCCAGCGTTTCCTGTATCTATGGCTTAGGTTCGCCGAAGGAGTACGGCAGCATGCTGCTGTCGCTGCGCGTAGGGATGGAGAAGCCCCGCGATGCGATTTTGCATAAGCTGGTCGATATTCAATATCAGCGCAACGATATTAACTTTATTCGCGGGACATTCCGTGTCCGCGGCGATATTATAGAGATTTTTCCCGTTGCCAATAATGAGCGGGCGATTAGAATTGAACTGTTCGGCGACGAGATTGAACGGATTACGGAAATTGACGTATTGACCGGCGAGATCGTGGGCGAGCGTGAGCATGTTGCGATTTTTCCAGCGTCTCACTTTGTAACTCATGAGGAGACGATGAAGCTTGCGCTCGTTAATATTGAGCGAGAGCTGGAGGAGCGGCTTGCCGAGCTTAAGGAAGCGGGCAAGCTGCTGGAGGCGCAGCGGCTTGAGCAGCGTACGCGCTATGATATTGAGATGATGAGCGAGATGGGTTTTTGCTCAGGCATCGAGAACTATTCGGGTCCATTGACGTTCCGGGAACGGGGAGCAACGCCGTATACGCTCTTCGATTATTTTCCGGATGACATGCTCATTGTGATTGATGAGTCGCATGTATCGCTGCCGCAGATTCGCGCCATGTACAATGGCGACCGGGCTAGGAAGGAAATGCTCGTCAATCACGGTTTCCGGCTGCCATCGGCGATGGACAATCGGCCGCTTAAGTTCGAGGAGTTTGAGGCGAAGGCTAAGCAGACGATTTATGTCTCTGCTACACCGGGTCCTTTTGAACTGGAGCAATGCCCGACAATGGTAGAGCAAATTATTCGTCCTACCGGCCTGCTTGATCCGATCATTGAGCTTCGGCCAACGAAGGGACAGATCGATGATTTGCTGGGCGAAATTCGCGATCGGGTAGCGAAGGATGAACGGGTATTGGTGACGACGCTGACGAAGAAGATGGCGGAGGATCTAACCGATTATTTTAAGGAAATTGGCGTGAAGGTGCGTTATTTGCACTCGGATATTAAGACGCTGGAGCGGATTGCAATATTGCGCGATCTAAGGCTGGGCGTGTTCCACGTACTGGTGGGCATTAACCTGCTTCGGGAAGGGCTTGATTTGCCCGAAGTATCGCTGGTAGCGATTTTGGATGCGGATAAGGAAGGCTTCCTGCGCTCAGACCGCTCCCTCATTCAAACGATTGGACGCGCGGCGCGCAACAGCGAAGGCCGGGTTATCATGTACGGCGATAAGGTGACGGATTCTATGGGCCGTGCAATGAAGGAAACAGAACGTCGGCGGACGATTCAAGAAGCTTTCAACGAGAAGCATGGCATTACGCCGCAGACGATTCGCAAGAAGGTATTGGAAGTGATTGAAGCGACCAAGGTTGCCGAGCAGAAGGCCGATTATTTGGCGGATGCCGGATCTGGCAAGATGTCGAAGAAGGACCGTCAGTCGATGATTAATAGATTGGAAGTTGAAATGAAGGATGCGGCGAAAAACCTGCAATTTGAGCGGGCAGCCGAGCTTCGTGACGCGTTGCTGGAACTGCGTGCAGGATTGTAGAAGCGAATCAAGAGGATGGACAGGATAGAGGAGGAAATAAGATTGGGTAGCGACAAAATTGTAGTCAAAGGCGCTCGTGCACACAATTTGAAAAATATTGATGTCACCATTCCGCGCGACAAGTTTGTTGTATTAACGGGATTGAGCGGCTCAGGCAAATCGTCCCTTGCATTTGATACGATTTACGCCGAAGGACAGCGCCGTTATGTGGAGTCCTTATCTGCCTATGCCAGACAGTTTCTCGGCCAGATGGAGAAGCCCGATGTGGATTCCATTGAAGGCTTGTCTCCGGCCATTTCGATTGACCAGAAGACGACTAGCCGCAATCCTCGTTCGACTGTAGGTACAGTAACGGAAATTTACGATTACCTACGCTTGCTGTTCGCACGGATTGGCAAGCCTCATTGTCCAGAACATGGGATCGAGATTACTTCGCAGACCGTAGGCCAAATGGTTGACCGTATTATGGAATATCCCGAGAAGACGAAGCTGCAAATTTTGGCACCTCTCGTTTCCGGCCGCAAGGGCGAGCATACGAAGCTGTTTGCCGATATTCAGAAGCAGGGCTTCGTCCGTGTTCGCGTAAATGGCGAGCTGCGCGAGCTCAGTGAGAAGATCGAGCTGGAGAAAAATAAAAAACATAGCATTGAGGTCGTTGTCGACCGCATCGTCGTGAAGGCAGACGTGCACAGCCGCTTGGCTGATTCAATAGAGACGGCACTTAAATTGGCCGATGGCCGGGTGCTCGTTGACGTAATGGAGAAAGAAGAACTGTTGTTCAGCTCAAACCTGGCTTGTCCAGTATGCGGCTTTAGCGTAGAAGAACTCGCACCGCGGATGTTTTCATTCAACAGCCCTTTCGGTGCTTGTCCGGATTGCGACGGTTTAGGCGCGAAGATGATCGTCGATCCAGATTTGCTCGTTCCCGATACGAGCAAATCCATTAAAGATGCAGCATTTCTTGCCTGGGCCGGAAGCACATCCAATTATTATCCGCAGTTTTTAAGCTCGGTTTGCGAGCATTATGGCATTCCACAGGATGTGCCGGTTTCTGAGCTCAGCGACGAGCAAATGAATAAGCTGCTTTATGGTACGGGTGGAGAACGTGTTCGCTTTCTATATGAGAATGACTTTGGTCATCGCAAAGAGGCTTATGTGCCATTTGAAGGTATCGTTAATAATTTGGAGCGGCGCTACCGCGAGACAGCGTCCGATTCCATGCGTGAGTATATCGAAGCTTATATGAGTGCCAAGCCATGTGGCGGCTGCAAAGGCCAGCGGCTGCGCAAGGAAACACTAGCTGTAACGATTGCCTCCCAGAACATCGCTCACGTCACTTCGCTTTCCATTGGCGATTCGCAGCGCTTCTTCGAAGGCTTGGTATTAACGGAGAAGGAACAAACGATTGCCAATCTGATTTTGAAGGAGATTAACAGCCGGCTGGGCTTCCTTGTCAATGTGGGGCTGGAATATTTGGCAATGAACCGTGCGGCGGGAACGTTGTCCGGCGGTGAAGCACAGCGAATTCGATTGGCAACGCAGATCGGTTCGAGCCTGATGGGCGTTCTTTATATTTTGGATGAGCCGAGTATCGGACTGCATCAGCGGGACAATGATCGGCTGATTGAGACGCTTGTGCACATGCGGGATATTGGCAATACGCTTATTGTTGTAGAGCATGATGAGGATACGATGCTGGCGGCTGATTACATTATCGATATTGGCCCTGGTGCGGGCATTCATGGCGGTACCGTTATCGCCGAAGGAACACCAGCGGAGATTATGCACAATGAGCATTCGTTGACTGGCCAATATTTGAGCGGGCGCAAGTTTATTGAGGTACCGCTGGAGCGCCGCGCTGCGGGCGATAAGTGGTTGGAAGTTCGCGGTGCGAAGGAAAATAATTTGCGCGGGGTCAATGTGAAAATTCCGCTTGGCATTTTTACGGCAGTTACTGGCGTATCAGGTTCGGGCAAATCGACCTTCGTCAATGAAATCGTATATAAGACGCTTGCTCGTGATTTGAACCGAGCGAGAACACGTCCAGGACAATATAAGGAAATGCGCGGTATCGAGCATTTGGAGAAGGTCATCGACATTGACCAATCGCCGATTGGCAGAACGCCGCGCTCGAATCCTGCTACGTATACCGGCATGTTTGATGACGTTCGCGACCTTTATGCCTCGACCAATGAGTCCAAGGTACGGGGCTATAAGAAGGGCAGATTCAGCTTTAATGTGAAGGGCGGCCGCTGCGAGGCTTGCCGTGGAGACGGCATTATCAAGATTGAAATGCATTTCCTCCCTGACGTGTACGTTCCTTGTGAAATTTGCAAAGGCAAGCGTTACAATCGTGAAACGCTGGAAGTGAAATATAAAGGCAAGAGCATTGCTGATGTTCTCGAAATGACGATTGAGGATGGCTGCAAGTTTTTTGAAAATATTCCGAGAATTCAGCGCAAATTGCAGACGCTGCTTGATGTAGGTTTAGGCTATATGCGCCTGGGACAACCTGCAACTACATTGTCTGGCGGCGAAGCACAACGTGTTAAGCTGGCTTCCGAGCTGTATCGCCGGAGTACGGGCAAAACGATGTACATTTTGGATGAGCCGACGACAGGCCTGCATGCCGATGATATTGACCGTCTGCTGATGGTGTTGCACCGCCTTGTTGATTCGGGCGAATCGGTACTCGTCATTGAGCATAATCTGGACGTTATTAAGACAGCCGATTATTTGATCGATTTGGGACCGGAAGGCGGAAGCGGCGGCGGAATGATCGTGGCAACGGGAACGCCTGAGGAAGTGGCCAAGGTAGACAAGTCCTATACAGGAAAATACCTGAAGCCTATTATGGAACGTGACCGTGAACGGACTATCCAGCGTCGCGAGACGGAATCTTCCGTTGCGGCAGCATCTAATTAAGCTTGGTATTATGAGGCTAGCCAACCGATAGGGGCTAGCCTTTTTTCTATGTTTGATTGTTCCTTTAGCTACATTTAATGACGGCTGCAGGTTATAAGGTTGGACAAAGCTGGACACCGTATAATGAGATAGCAGCAAAGCCTCCTGCTAGCGGTTAGTCAGGATGCGGCGTACTTCATGGACAAACGTGACAAAGTTGTTACGAAAACAGATTCGGACTTGCGTCGGACGCATGGAAAAGATAACATATAGGTTAGGATAGGATGCGTATGGCCAAATGGATTTTTTAGTTTGGAAGACTGGTCCTAAAGCAAGTGGAATGGAGCAAAAGCTTAACTGTGGGAGGGGTCATTCAAATGTTTTTGGCAGAAGAAGCAGCACAAACGACCAGCAACATTAACACGTTTGACTGGTTCATGCTTGCGTTTACAATTTTGTTATTGATCGGCTTTGTCCGGTTGGTCAAAGAGCGCAAGAAGAACATTTTTGCGATTGGTTTCACAGCTGTATCTTTGGGATTGTTTTTGTTTATTGATTACGTCATGATCGCCAAAGTATGGTTGGCATAAGGAAAAACAAAAAAAGTTCGTCCAAGTTGAATCCAACCTGGGCGGACTTTTTTTATTGCCTACTTGACAATATACCAGTGATCCGATAGGATTTAAAACAAAACTGACTGACGAGTCAATCAATGGAGGCGATGCTTTATCGGAACCGTAGATCGGAATACGGCGAACAATGCGGAGCGCAAACACCAGATTATGGAGTCCGCACTGAAGCGTTTTGCCCTTCATGGTTACCATTCGACGAAAGTTTCGGATATTGTAGCGGATGCAGGGGTTGCACAAGGCACTTTCTATTGGTATTTCAAAAGCAAAGAAGCAATAGCTATAGAAATTGTACAGGATGGCCGGGAGCGGCTGCTTACGGTTATTGGGCAAGGCTATCGTAAAAATGCTGGTTCGGTGCAGGACATGGTTTCGGCCTCTGAGCATTTGCTGACCGAGCTGTTCCATTTTGCCAAGGAAAATCGGTATTTAATGGGCATGCTGCTGGATGGCACGGGATTCAGCGAAGTCGTGAGACAGGAAATAACGGTTACTCAAATGGCGATGGAGCAATCTTTTGTACTCAATATTGAACGTGCCACTGAGCTGGGCATGCTGCCCGCCGCCATTGATGCCAAGCTGCGAGCAGCATTTCTGATGAGCCTCATTGAAGGCGTACTGTCTCGTTGGCTGTTTCGCAGCACGCCGGAAAGCGATGCTATCGCGGTAAAATCTGCGGAATTGCTGGCTGCGGAAACGGCGCGCTTTGAATTTTTCGGCTTATTAGGCATTTAGCTGCATTTCCCTGAGAAAGCCGGACACATTAATAAGCAACAATATAAATATTAGAGAAGCTATGAAGGAGAGAGTGGAAGATGAGGAATCAAATGAAAAAAACAACATTATGGATGATGACAGCTATTTTGCTGATGGCGGTTATTGTGGCGGGCTGCGGCTCGAAGAACAGCAACAGCGGAAATGCGGGGTCAGCTTCGCCAACAGCGGAAGCAGAAGCAACAGCCTCTTCCAATTTGCTGGAGCAGGTGAAACAGGCTGGCGTACTTAAGGTAGGCTTGATGGGAACCTATGCCCCGTATAACTTTTTGAACGAAAACAAGGAAATGGATGGCTTCGACGCGGATATTGCTAAAGAAATTGCGAAGCGCCTTGGCGTTAAAGCCGAGTTTGTCGCACAGGAGTTTTCCGGGATGATTGCCGGTCTGCAGGCGAAGAAATTTGATGTCGTCATTAGCCAAATGACGATTACTGACGAGCGCAAGGAGCAGATGGATTTTACTGAACCGTATATTACGAACTCTGTCAAAATCATCGTTGCCGAGAAAAACGATACGATCACGAAGCTGGCTGATTTTAAAGGCAAAAACATTGGCGTAGGCCTTGGTACGAACGACGAAACGTATCTTCGCAAAACGGTGCTGCCTGAAGTCGGCAACTTCACCATCAAAACCTATGATGATGTCATTACGTCGCTGCAGGATTTGAATGCAGGCCGTATCGATGCGACGATCAACAATATGTATGCTCTGAAGCCGATCGTCGAGAAAAATGGCTTTAAAATCAAAGCGGTTGGCGATCCAATCAAATCGGACAATGCAGGCATCGCAGTGCGCAAAGACAATCCTGAATTCCGCGATGCGCTGAATGAAGCTTTGAAGGCGATGAAAGCCGACGGCACGTATAAAACTATTTTTGTAAAATGGTTCGGCGAGGAGCCAACGGCTGAATAAGCCCGGCTCTCGTCAAAATTTTTGGCTCATATGAAGGGAACCTTCACGATATGAATCTCGTTTTTGAAAATTTCTTTTTTCTGCTTAAGGGTGCTTATTATACGCTGCTGCTGACGATGATGTCGATGTTTTTTGGCCTTATTATCGGCGGAGTAGTAGCGATTGCTCGTTTGAAAGGCAACAGACCGGTTCAATGGCTGGCGCGGGGCTACGTCTCCATTATTCGCGGAACCCCGGTGCTTATCCAAATTTTTGTCGTTTATTATGGACTGGTTGATTACGGCATCGTTTTCGGGCCGCTTACAGCGGCAACACTAGCGCTAAGCATTAATGTCGGGGCATATTTATCGGAGACGTTCCGCGGGGCGATTGTGTCCATTCCCAAAGGGCAGATGGAGGCCGCTTATGCAACGGGCATGACCTCATGGCAGGCGCTGTACCGGATCGTGCTTCCGCAAGCGGCAAGGGTGGCCATTCCGCCAATGGGCAATACGTTTATCGGGATGCTCAAGGAAACCTCGCTCGTTTCATTTATTACTGTAACCGAGCTGCTGCGCCAGGCGAACTTGCTTATTGCGCAGTATTACGTCAATATGCCGTTTTATATCGGAATTGGAGTTATGTATTGGGTGATGAGCACCGCTTTTTCAGCTATTTTGGAAGCAATTGAGAAGCGCTTGTCCAAAGCTTATTAAAAATATAAGAAATGATAAGTTTCACTCTTATTATGGGCTTATATTTCATCGCGAAACGGAAGCTTTGCCGCCAGAGGACGGCGACAGCCGTTTACGCTTGGGTTGGGGCGTGAAAAATACGATGATTACGACGGAAAAGTTAACGAAATCTTTTCAGGGCACCGAGGTGTTGAAGGGGATCAATCTTCAGGTCAATGCGGGGGAGATCATTGTGCTGCTCGGGCCAAGCGGTTCGGGAAAAAGCACGCTGCTTCGCTGCTTGAATGGGCTGGAGACGCTGAGCGGAGGCAGTATTGAGATGAACGGTGTTCGCCTGAATACACAAATGAAGCCACGCGAGCGCACGCAGAATGTCCGAACCATTCGCCGCCATAGCGGGATGGTCTTTCAGCAGTTTAACTTGTATCCGCACAAAACGGCGCTAGGCAACGTCATTGAATCACTGCTCATCGTGAAAAAGCTGCCCAAAAGCGAAGCCATCGCGATCGGCAAAAAAATGCTGGAGCGCGTTGGGCTGGAAGGCAAGCTGGATGAATATCCATCCAGGCTGTCTGGCGGACAGCAGCAGCGGGTAGCAATTGCCCGGGCGCTCGCGATGGAGCCGGACGTTTTATTGTTTGACGAGCCGACATCGGCGCTTGATCCGGAATTGGTTGGCGAGGTGCTCGATGTCATGCAGCAGCTGGCGCGCGAAGGGATGACGATGCTGGTGGTGACGCATGAAATGGCTTTCGCTCGCCATGTCGCGAACCGGGTTGTGTTTATGGATGACGGGCAAATTGTCGAGGAGGCTGCGCCGGAGGTGTTTTTCGACCATCCAGCTACCGAAAGGGCGCGCCGCTTTCTAAACAAGCTGGGCCAGCACAGAGGCGTGCAGCAAGAGCAGCAATAACGAACAACAGAACATTACAAAATGCGCAGCACATAACGAAGCGACCTAGGCCATACAAGAACTTCAGCGTTAAAGTAGGAGGCATGGCCTTCGATTCTTACGAAAGAAAGAGGGTACACCGCAATGAAGGTTACAACAACATGGACAGGCAAACGTGCATTTACATCTGTAGGGCCATCTGGCTACAGCGTTGGTATGGATGCAACCGCAGCATATGGCGGCGACGGGCAAGGAGCTACACCGATGGAGCTGCTGCTGGCAGGCCTCGCGGGCTGCATCGGCATCGATATTACGATGATTATGGATGCGTTCCTCGGTTCAATCACCAGCATCGAGATTGATGCGGAAGGCACGCGCAAAGAGGAAATGCCGAAAGGCTTTACGGCTATTGATCTGATTTTCAAAGTGAATGGCGATGTGCCGGATTACCGGATTTGGAAAGCGATTGAGCTCGGCAAGGAAAAATATTGCGCCGTCTCGGATTCGCTTAAAGCGGACATTCGTTACCGGCTAGTGCTCAACGGAGTAGAAATGACGCGGGGATAAGCTAATCTCAGCGAACACAAAAAAAGAGTCGTGATCCGAGGCTGCCATGGGCGGGTTCGGGTTACGGCTCTTTTCTTATTCAGAGAGGCAGTCGCTGGGGGGAGCATCTCAATCTACACATAAGCTGGAGCTGTTTCCGAGGCGGCAACATCGATGATACCCACGAATTGGCCTTGTTCATTCGTAATAACGATGCAATCGCTGCGCAGCTCGGGGTGAAGATCAATAGCTTTATTTTTCATTGAGGAGATGGTGTCGGGACTTAAGCCTGTGTCAGCGGAGGGGGCGACGATGGAGAGAAAGCGGGTATTCATGAGCTTGGTGATGTCCGTCTGGTAATAGCCAAGGAAGCTGCTTGATAATTGGAGAAAAAAACGGTCGCGCATTACGAGCCCGACGGGTTCTGCCAGCGAATTGCATACGACAGCGCAGGGTGCTTCCGGGTAGCTGCGAAGCAGCTGGAGCGCCTCATAGCAGGTTTGGCTTGTGTTAAGCTGAGGGACGAATGTAGGGGCAGCGGCATCAGAAGCATAGCCAGTCATGCGGATCACCTATCCTCTGTTTTAGTGGGGGTTGCTCTTATAGAGTACGCTAGTAGGATTAACGCGGAGAGTGATATTTATTAGCGGAATGTTAAGATTTCAACTCCTCGTCCACAGTCATATTGCAAAAAAAGAGCGGCCACATCCTCATCGGATGCAGCCGCCCTTCTTCAATCTATACCCACCACATTTCGCCTAGTGGTTCTTTAATCAGCACTTGCTGCAGGTTTTGCACCGCTTTCGTAAAACCTTCATCAACGGACATCAAGCCGTCCTCATGCTCAATGCTCACGACATAGTCGTAGCCGACTAGACGAAGCGCGCTAATAATATCTGCCCATACTTTCAGGTCATGCCCGAAGCCGACGGTGCGGAATTGCCAAGCGCGATCCAGCATCAGCGAATACGATTGCATATCCGTTACGCCGTGATGGTTGACGTTGATTGGATCAATCGTCGTATCCTTCGCGTGGAAATGGTGAATCGCGCCAGCGCGACCCAAAATTTGCACTGCTTGAACCGGATCAATCCCTTGCCACCACATGTGGCTCGGATCCAAGTTGGCGCCGATAACCGGGCCAACCGCTTCACGCAGGCGAAGCAGCGTTGCCGGGCTGTGAACGGAGAAGCCGCCGTGCAGCTCAAGTCCGATTTTCACACCATGCTCGACAGCAAGCGCGCCGATTTCAGTCCAATAAGGGATAACTTTGTGCTCCCACTGCCAAGCCAAAATTTCTTGAAAATCATTTGGCCAAGGTGCAACCGGCCAGTTCGGATATTTAGCATCCTCGTGGTCGCCTGGGCAGCCGGAAAATGTATTGACGACAGGAACGCCCAAACGTCCTGCGAGTTCGATCGTTTTGCGAATGGTCGCATCATCTGCAGCAGCAAGATGCTTCTGCGGGTGCAGCGGATTGCCGTGGCAGCTCAGGGCGCTGATAATCAGGCCGCGTGATTCTACCGCATGCTTAAACGCTTTCAACTTTTCCTCATCAGCAAGCAGGACATCAGGATCACAGTGGGCTGTGCCAGGGTAACCGCCAGTGCCGATTTCAATAGCATCCAGTCCTTTGGCAGCTATGTAATCGAGCGCTTCTTCAAATGACTTCTGTGCGAAAAGCACGCTGAATACTCCTAATTTCATGGGCAATCATTCCTCCTATTTATAAGAAAAGCTAATTCTCATTATACCATTGCCCGATTGCCGATATCTAATGAAAAGTGCAAATTTGACATAATCGCATATAAACAAAACAAAAGGTTACCAAAAGCTTTCTCGTTCGTACAAGTTATAGATAAGACTTGACAGTTTTTTCTGGCCATAAGCTATAATTTTGAATAGAAACTGCCGAAAACTATGGAGAAGCCCAACAAGAGCGGGAGGAAGTAAGCGATGGCAAGTGTCATGTTAGTGGATGATGATCCAGATATACGCGAGCTTATGCACGCGCAGCTAAGCAGTGAGGGATTTCAGACGATTCAGGCAAGCCATGGCAAAGAGGCCATTCGGCTGCTGAGAAAGCAAAAAGCAGACTTAGTTGTGCTTGATGTCATGATGCCCGTCATGGATGGCTGGGAGCTATGTAAATTTGTAAAGGAAGAATACCCAAATATCCCTGTGCTGATGGTAACCGCAAAGCGTGAAATTAATCAGAAAATCAAAGCGTTTGGACTGGGAACCGATGATTATATGGTGAAGCCTTTCGAGCCCTACGAGCTGGTGCTGCGCGTTCGGGCGTTGCTGAAACGCTACCGGATTGAGGCGTCTATGCGGCTGCAGTTGGGCGATTTTGTGCTGGACCGGCACACGTTTGAGGTGATGCAGGGTCAGGCACGGGTGGCACTGCCGCTGAAGGAATTTGAGCTGTTGTTCAAGCTGGCGGGCAATCCGGGCAAAATTTTCACGCGCAACGAGCTGATTAGCCAAATTTGGGGCCCGCAGTTTTTCGGTGACGAGCGGACAGTCGATGTACATATTAAGCGATTGCGCGAACGTTTTGCAGAAATGGATGCGCCTTTTACGATTGTAACTAAGCGGGGACTTGGCTACAGGCTTGAAATGGTGGATGCATGCTAAGAACGTTATATGTCAGGGTCATTATTAGTTTTATAACGGCGGTGCTGGTCGGTCTGGTCAGCGCCTTCTTTATTACGATTACGCTGTTTAAGGACCAGGTAATTACGGAAGTGAAGAAGGAAGTTTTAGGATACGGACAATCTATTGCGACCATATATGAGCAATATGGCTTAGACGAAGGAGAGCGGATTGTAAAGATATTGCAGCCTACTCCTTCATATACACTCATGGTTATGGATGAGAAGGGCTGGTTGAATGAGGAGGGGAAGCTGTTTGCACAATACGGCATTACTCCTGGAGACAGCATTTCAAAATCTGTCATAGGCGGCGAGCCGTTCGTGAATATTGGTTTTGGCTTCACAGCAGGGAATGGCCTTGTGCTCGGGATGCCATTTACATGGGATCATAAATCTTACGGGCTGTTCGTGCATCAGAAGTCGAGCCAGGTGGCTATTTTCAACCAGATGCTGTTCGTAGCGCTTGCTGTTGTGCTGGGGGTAGGCGGCCTGTGTATTTTTGTGGCAGCCATCTATTTGGTGCGTCCGCTTAAGGAAATGAAGCAGGCGGTGGAGCGGATGGCGAGTGGGCGTTTCGACATTGAGCTAAAGTCAGGCAGGCGCACGGATGAGCTAGGGCAGCTGGCACAAAGCTTCAGCGGCATGGCGAAGGAGATCCAGCAGATGGATGAACTGCGTGGGCAGTTTGTCAGCAGCGTCTCGCATGAAATCCAATCGCCGCTGACGTCAATTGCCGGATTTTCACGGATGCTTATGCTGGATGCGGTCGATGATCCCGAGCAGAAGCAGCGTTATTTGCAAATCATCTATACAGAAAGCCAGCGTCTGTCGCGTCTTAGCGACAATTTGCTAAAACTGGCGGAACTGGATTCCGCCGTGCCTGCTTTTGATCCGGTGACCTACGATCTTGATGAGCAGCTGCGGCAAGTTATTGTCGCCTGCGAACCGCTGTGGTCGGAAAAATCGCTTGAAATGATATTGGAGCTGCCCCATGTGAAAATTAATGCCGACGAGGATCAGCTGAGCCAGGTATGGATCAATGTTATCGGCAACGCGATCAAATTTGCTCCGGAAGGCGGATACATTCGCATTGAGATGAGCCTTGATACAGACTCCGTTAAAGTATCCGTATCGGATAATGGGAGCGGGTTTCCTGACGAAGACGGCTATAGGTTGTTTGAACGATTTTATAAGGCAGACAAATCCCGCAGCAAAAAGCTGGGTGGCAGCGGTCTTGGCCTATCCATCGCTCAAAAAATCGTCAATTTGCATCAAGGCGTCATCCGTATTACGAACCGGGTGGAAGGCGGGGCACGCGTAGATGTGACGCTGCCGAGCATGGCAGCCAAGAAGCGGATTCCCTGACAGGCTGAAGGCGCCGCCCGCTTCCTCTCAGATGATGGGCTAACGATAAGAGCATCCCTTGATCGCCTATCCTTTCACTACTGCGAAGGCGAACGCTGCAAAAAAAATGGCCGCCTGCATCATTTTTTTTGCATGGTTCACGTTATGTTCATACAGAAAGTTTAACGTTGAGGTATACACGCGAGTAGGAGGGGTTCTGGTTGAATGGTTTAATCCGCTTTTCGATGAATAAAGTGGCTGCAATGGTTATATTGATTGCCCTGCTTGTAGGAGGGGGGCTATACGCAACGGCGACTCTGAAGATGGAGACGATTCCCGATATCTCTTTTCCAGTTGTCATGATTCAAACTACATATCCGGCACCGCCAATGGATGTGATGGATGAGGTGACGAAGCCGATTGAGGATAAAATCGCGAACATACAAGGGCTGGATACACTCAGCTCCACGTCTAGCGATAATGTTTCCAGCGTCGTTGTCCAGTTCAAGCAAGGCTACGATGTAAAGGAGAAAAAGACGGAGCTGGAAAGCATGCTGCAGGAGGTAGTGCTGCCGGGTGGCGCGAGTACGCCTAAAGTTCTGACCTTCGGCTTTTCCTCCCAGCCCGCTTATTACTTAACGCTATATGCCGGGGAGGGCATGTCGCAAACCGAGCTTAACAAGCTTTATGAGGATAACATCGAGCCATCGCTGGAAGGCGTTAATGGCATTGACCATGTCAATTCGATCGGGGTCAGTTCAACCTCGCTTGATATTTTACTGGATGCAGATGCTTTATCCGTCTTCAACTTGTCGGCGGTAGAGGTAACCAGTGCCATTCAATCTGCTCTGACGGACGGTGCAGTCGGTTCTGTAGAGCTGGACGGCAAATCGCAGATGGCACGGGTGACTGGCGATTTGAACAGCATTTATGGCCTTCGCAATTTGGAGTTTGCGACGAGCACAGGCCAAACGGTGCTGCTTCAGGATTTGGGAGATGTCCAGGCTGTAAACGAGTCAAAGTTTATTGCCCGCTTCAACGATCAGCCTGCGCTAGGCATTCGTCTCTACAAGATGAGCGAAGCCAATGCGGTTGATTTCTCCAATGAAGTCAACGCGGTGCTTACCGATTGGGAGACCAAGCAGCCAGCGATTACGTTCCAAAAAATCTACGATGGCGCCGATGAGGTCAGAAAATCGATCAGCGGCATTTTGAAGGAAGGCTTGATCGGGGTTGCGCTGGCCTCGCTTATGATTCTGCTATTCCTTCGCAATGTTCGGATGACGATGATCGTTCTCGTCTCGATTCCGCTCTCGATTTTAATCACGCTGATTATGATGTCGAGCATGAATATTACGCTGAACATTATGACGCTAGGCGGCATGTTCATCGCCATTGGGCGAATTGTGGACGATAGTATCGTCGTCATTGAGAACATATACAGCAATCTGGAAAAAGCGCAGGAGCGCGGCGAATCCGTCATCATTATGGCTACCCGCCAAGTTTCCATGGCGATAACGTCCTCGACGCTCGTTACGGCAGGCGTGTTTCTGCCGCTGGCTGTTGTTGGCGGAATCGTTGGGGAGATGTTCCGGCCGTTCGCGCTGACGGTATCATGTGCCCTGCTTGCTTCACTGGTCGTGGCATTAACGGTCATTCCAATGATGACAAAGCTGCTCGTACTGCGCAGCCGCAAGCAGATAAAGCAGAACGAGCATGCGCATGACGGCAAAGTAACGCGTCTATATGAGCGTATTCTAGTATGGTGCTTGTCTAATCGGATCAAAACCTTGCTGATGTCGCTTGTTATGCTTATTGTGACTATGGCGATTACGATACCGAATTTGGCGGTTAACTTCCTGCCTTCGAGCGGACCGGAGAAGCTCGTGTTCTTCCAGGTAAAATACCCGTATGAAACGTCGCTGGAAAGCAATGACATGCAGTCACAGGAGATCGAGAAGATGCTGCTGGATGCCAAAGACAGCCAAGGCGGCAGCCTGTTCACCTTCGTAGAGTCCTTGGTCGGTTATGCGGACAGTGACGATACCGTTCCTTATACAACCTCGCTAACTGCTGAGATCAGCGAAGCAGAGGATTCAACGCGAGTATTGAACAATTATGTGGAACTAATTAAAAACCAGCTGCCCCAAGGCACGGAAGTAACGGGCCAGATGGCAAGCGGTGGTGGAGGCCTTAGCGGCGGAAGCTTCTCTTATGTGCTGAAAGGTGATGATCAGCAGCTGCTCGAACAGGGGGCCGCGCTCATCAAGGATAAAATGAAGGAGTTCCCTGAGCTTACCAAAATCACCGATACGCTTAGCGACGCGAAAACGGAAATCAGCATTGCTGTTTCCCAGACGAAGGCTAGAGAGCTTGGACTTAATCCTGCCGCCGTCAGAGATGCCGTCCGGATGTGGCTTGCAGAGCAGCGTCTCGGAGATGTTCGCTTTGATAATGTTTTGTATTCCACGGTGGTTAAGCTTCGCGATGAAGATAAAGGCTCGCTTGAGAAGCTTGGCAGAATGCCGATTTCATCGCCTACGGCAGGCATCGTTTATTTGCAAGAGGTTGCTAAAGTAGAGGAAGTACAGGCTCCAGCTTCTTTGAGCCGGGAATCGCGCTCGCAGGTCGTGAAGATGTCGGCTACCATTGATGCAGCGAACCAGACCGAGGTCAGCACAAGAGTAGCGGCAGCGCTGGATGCGATTGAGCTTCCAACGGGTGTGTCTACCGAGATTCAAGGGGTGTCGGAGGACATCGCCGAAAGCTTCACACAGCTGTTTATGGCTATGGCTGTATCTATCGCAATCGTTTATTTTATACTCGTTCTGTGCTTCGGCAATGCCAGCACGCCGTTTGCGATTTTATTCTCGCTGCCGCTCGCCATTATTGGCGGTTTGCTCGGACTGCTGGTTACGAATGAATCGATTAATATTACATCGCTCATCGGATTTATGATGCTGATCGGCATCGTCGTCACCAACGCGATCGTATTGCTCGACCGTGCACAGCAGCTGCGGCATGAAGGCTTCTCCGTCCGCCATGCACTGGTTGAAGCGGGCAGAGTCCGGTTGCGTCCGATTATTATGACTGCGGGCGCAACGATAGTAGCAATGATTCCGCTGGCAATGGGCGCTGGTGAAGGCGTACTTATTTCTAAAGGGCTTGCGGTCGTTGTTATCGGCGGCTTGATCACTTCTACACTTCTCACGCTTGTAGTGGTACCAGTCGTATATGAGATGCTAGAAGCGATTACGGGCAAGCTGTCCCGCAAAGGGAAAGGCCAATCTGCACCAGTAGATTTTAATAAGCCTGCCAATTTGGAAGGTTAACCATTTAGAACATAAATGGTTAACAGGGTTAACAATATAGAGGGGAGCTGGAACATATGTTTTTTCGTTTGATCAAGCAGGAGAGGCGAAGCAAAGCCGCACTAGCAACCGTGTTTGCGGTAGCTTTAATGGCTGCCGGATGCTCGAGCGCGGCACCTGCTGCAGAAGAGACAGCAGTAGAGCAACAAGTGACAGTCATTAAAACTGAGGCGGCAGCCAAGCACAGCATGGGTAATCCACGCGAGCAGGTCGCTGAGGTAAGCGCCTCGGTACGTCTGGATATCCCGACAATGGCTTCTGGCAAAATCGCCCGCGTGCTGAAGAACAATGGCGACACGGTTAAAAAAGGTGAAGCTATCATTCAATTGGAGTCGAATCTCGCAGTGCTGGACCGCAAGCGCGCGGAAACCAGCTTGACGGCAGCAGAGCAATCATTGGTAAAGGCTAAGCAGGATATAGCTTCAAGCCGTTCCACTTTGCTGAATAATATTGCTAGTCTGGAGACGCAGTACATTCAGGCTAGTGCCGGTGACGATCAAAATTTGATTGATGCCGCACGCCGTAATCTGGAGTCGGCCAAGCAGCAGCTTTCCGACCTGGATAATGGCAGCTCGCTTTCCGGCTTGCAGTCCCAAATCGATGCGGCGAGATTAGCCGTCGAGCAGGCGGATATTCAGCTGGACAGCTATCAAATTACTGCTCCTGCGGACGGTACGATTACTGATTTTGCTGTAAGCGAGGGCATGACGATAAATGCAGGTACGGTAGTAGCTGTTGTGCAAAATGTGAAGCAAATTTCAATTAAAACCGAGCTGAGCGAACCGGCGGCCGAGCTTGCACGAGGCAAGAAAGAGCTCGTTTACTACAATGCCGATAACCCTTCGGTGAAGAAAAAGGCGAAAGTGGTCTACCTCGCTTCGGTACCTAATGCCAAAACGAGAATGTACGCGCTTGAGCTTACAACGGAAAATACCGATGGCTCGTTAAAACCAGGCGGACGCGTTCAGGTGGAACTGACGACCGTTGCGGAGGAAGAGGTTATTGCCGTTCCTTCGCTGAGCATTGTGCGTGAAGGCAGCGAAACTTTCGTCATGCTGTCCAATGCGGGTACAGCCGAGAAGCGCGCAGTTAAACTGGGCCGCGTCAATGGCGTCTATCAGGAAGTGCTGGAAGGATTGAAAGCAGGCGAGACCGTTGTCGTCTCCGGCCAGCATACGCTGAGCGACGGGCAGAAGATTGAGAACGAAGAGGCTGCGAAGAAGTCCTAAGGTTGGCGAAAGCAAGGGAGGGAGCGGCAAGGAGGCTCCTTCCTTTTTTAATTTTTAACAGAAATTTTGATAGCATGTCTGGACTTTCTATTATTTTGTCAACAATGTATGGTGGAATAGCTGGCGGCGGTTTGTTACACTAGTAGCAACAGATTGCTAACTATTGAGGAGAATGTGCGGTACTATGAAAGCAAATATAACGCGTCAAGATGTAGAGTTGCTTGCTCCGGCAGGCGACTGGGAATGTATGCGGGCGGCGGTTGCGAACGGTGCGGATGCTGTCTTTTTTGGTGTGGAAAAATTCAATGCGCGTGCGAGAGCGAATAATTTCCGCAGCGAGGAGCTGCCTGAGATTATGGCCTTTTTGCATAGCTATGGCGTGCAGGGCTTTTTGACTTTTAATATTCTAGTGTTTGAGGACGAGCTTCGCGATGCTCAGACGCTCATTGAAATGTGCATAGATGCAGGTGTGGATGCGGTTATCGTGCAGGATTTGGGACTCGTGAAGCTCATTCGCGAGCTTTCCCCGGATTTTCCGATTCATGGCTCGACACAGATGACGATTACTTCTCCGGAAGCGGTGGAATTTACGAAGCCGTTTAATATGGAGCGAGTCGTTCTCGGCCGCGAAAATAACTTGAAGCAAATCAAAACGATCGGCGAACAAGCGAAGCTTCCAATGGAAGTTTTCGTGCATGGCGCATTATGCGTATCGTATTCCGGCCAGTGTCTAACATCGGAAATGTGGGGCGGACGCTCGGCGAACCGCGGCGAATGCGCACAAGCATGCCGTCTGCCTTATGACCTGATGGTCGATGGCAAGCATCAGCCGATGGGCGATATTTCGTATTTGCTGTCACCGAAGGATTTGGCGGCGATCGATCTCGTGCCTGAGCTGATTGAAGCGGGCGTCGTTTCCTTTAAAATCGAAGGACGTCTCAAAAGCCCGGAATACGTAGCCAATGTGGTCAGCAAATACCGCAAGGCGATTGATAAATATTTTGACGGCGACCTGTCCAAGCCATCGGTAGAGGAAGTTCGCGAATTGCAGCAAAGCTTCTCTCGCGGCTTCACACATGGCTTCCTGTCGGGCACGAACAATAAAATGCTCGTAGAAGGCACGTTTCCCAAAAGCCGCGGCGTCTTCATTGGCCGTGTCGAGCGCATTCTTCGCGATGCGGTAACGGTGCGTCTGGAAGCTCCGCTTAAGCGTGGCGATGGCGTCGTCTTCGACGCTGGCGATCCTACGAAGAAGGAAGAGGGCGGCCGCGTCTACGACATTCGCCGCCAAGGCGTGAAGATTGAAGGCGAAGCGCAGGAAGGCACGCTGCTGGAGCTCGTCCCAGGGCGCAGCGACGTTGATTTGCGCAAGGTGCATGTAGGCGACCGCGTCTGGAAGACGAATGACCCGGCGCTGGATAAGCGTCTGCGTGCGACCTATGAGACGGAAAAGCCCTACCGCGTTTTCCCGCTTCATGTTTCGGTAACAGGCAAGCTTGGCGAGCCGCTGCGGACGGTATGGACGGATATGCAAAAAGGCACGACGGTAGAAGTAGTATCCGAACTGATGCTGGAGCAGGCGCAGAAGCGTCCGATGGATGCCGAGCTGCTTAGCGATCAACTGGGCCGTCTAGGCGGAACGGTTTATCAGCTCGACCATTTGGAAGTGCTGCTTGAGGGCGAACTAATTGTGCCCGTGCGCGAGCTTAACCGGATGCGCCGCGAAGCGGTGGAGCATTTGGCTGGAGAACGTCCGAAGCCGCCCGTCTATGTGAAAAATAACATCGACCCGCTGGCCGATACCGCGGATCAAGAAGCTGTTCCAGCAGCTGTCTCCGGCTATTCGCACGAAGGCGATCTTGCGCCGCGCCTGACGGCTCTATGCCGCGGCTTGCCGCAAGTCGAAGCGGCTATCGCCGCCGATGTCGATATGATTTATGCTGATTTTGAATTTATAAAGCAATTTCCGGCGGCTGTGGAGCTGGCGCGTGCGGCTGGCAAGCCGATCGCCCTGGCAACCCCGCGCATTCATATGCCGGGTGAAAACGGCTACCATGCTAACATTTTGAAGCTTAAGCCAGATGCTGTGCTTGTCCGTAACACAGGTGCGCTTTATTATTATTTGCGCGCTAAGGCCGAAAACCCAGATCAGCCATTCCCTAAGCTGATTGGCGATTTCTCGCTTAATGTGGCTAATCACAAAACAGTGAAGCTTTTTGAAGAAGTTGGCCTCGATATGATTACGCCGTCTTACGACCTGAACATTCAGCAAATGATGGACATGCTGAACAAGGCTAATACAGCGAAGCTGGAAGTCGTAATCCAGCAGCATTTGCCAATGTTCCATACGGAGCACTGCGTCTATTGCACCTTTATGAGTGAAGGCACCAACTTTACGAATTGTGGACGCCCGTGCGAAGATTCGCGAGCTTCCTTGCAGGACCGTATTGGCATGTCCCATCCGGTTCGCGTAGACGAAGGCTGCCGCAATACGGTGTACAATGCTATTGAGCAATCAGGCGCTGAATATATTAAGCAATTTTTGGAGCTGGGCATTCCATCGTTCCGCGTCGAGTTTTTGGAAGAAACGCCGGAGCGGGTAACGGAAGTGCTTTCTCTATACCGCGATGCGCTCGATGGCCGTATTACAGGCACAAAAGTATGGCGTACGCTGAAAGCAACGAACCAAATCGGCGTAACGCGCGGACAATTGGTGAAGTAAGAAAGCAGCAAGGAGGGGAGCCGGCATTGCGGGAAACGCAGTGCCGGCTCTTTTTTTGAAGGAGACGGCCGGATCACTCACAGGAACGAATTTTGAGCTTATCGAAGCAGTTTGACACCGCCATGCGGCTCGCTTAGCATAGGAAGAAGCAGGCTGCAATTTAGAGCCGTATTTACTTAAATAACTGAAGCGCTCATAACGACAAGAGACTGCGGCGAAAGAAAGTACCGCTAATTTGTTGGATAAACTCCCGAAACCGTGGAGATTTTGTCAACAAAAGCGTTACTAAGTTCCTCGCAGCTCCTAAGTGAGCCGCATAACGGATAGGGATAAGCGGGGTAATGTTGAGGATGGACGTACAATGGTATGCAGGTTGGAGACATGTATTTAAGCTGGACCCGGAGCGCAGCATCTCGGATGAGGAGCTGGATGCGATTTGCATGTCGGGTACAGACGCTGTATTAGTAGGAGGCTCTAGCGGCGTTACATTTGAAAATACCGTAGATTTAATGGCGCGCATTCGCCGTTATGCGGTAGATTGCGCGCTGGAGGTATCGACGATGGATGCGGCGGTTCCCGGCTTTGATGGCTATTTCGTGCCGCTCGTATTGAACACGAGCCAGGCAGAGTGGATTAATGGCCGCCAGACAGAAGGGCTGCAAGCATTCGGCTCTTTCATTCCATGGGAGGAAACGGCGGCGCAAGGTTATATTATATTGAATGAAGAAGCGACCGCGGCCAAGCTGACAGGCGCGAATGCCGACCTGGATGAGGAGCAGCTGCTCGCTCATGTGCAAATGGCAGACCGGCTCATGCGCCTACCCGTCATTTATATCGAATACAGCGGACGTTACGGGGATATGGCTCTCGTTCACAAAGCGTATGATACGATCGCGCAGGCCCAGCTATTTTATGGTGGCGGCATCGACAGCGCAGAGAAGGCGAGCGAGGCGGCATCCGCTTGCGATACCGTTGTCGTCGGCAATATTATTTATGCAGATTTGGAGGCAGCACTGGCTACTGTGCCTGCCGTTCACAACACGATTCGCAAGCATACAAGAAACGAAGCCTAGCTTTTATAAAAACAATCGTCTATTTAGGGCTTTATTTGCATCGGTAAATTGACACTTCACGGCCCGTTGTCTACACTGTTGATAGGCGAACAAATGCGAACAAAGGAGAACGACCATGTTTAATTTTATAAGCATCGACGAGGCGGTACAGAAGCTTAACCCACCGCAGCGCGAAGCGGTAAAAGCAACCGATGGGCCGCTATTGATTATGGCGGGAGCAGGCAGCGGCAAAACCCGCGTATTAACCCATCGAATCGCTTATTTAATTGAGAAGAAGCGCGTAGCGCCTTGGAGCATTTTGGCGATTACCTTTACGAATAAGGCATCGCGTGAAATGCGTGACAGAGTTAGCGCACTGATCGGCCCGTCGGGCAACGATATTTGGGTATCTACCTTCCACTCGATGTGCGTGCGAATTTTGCGCAAGGACATTGACCGGATAGGTTTTACTTCGAATTTTACGATTTTGGATTCAGGCGACCAGCTGTCGGTTATTCGCAATTGCATGAAGGATCTGAATATCGACACGAAGAAATTCGAGCCGAAGGCTGTTCAAGCGTCCATTAGCGCCGCGAAGAATGAGCTGCTAACGCCGGAGCGGTATGAGCAGAAGGCGGGGGACTATTTTCAGGATATCGTCATTAAGGTGTACAAGTCCTATCAGAAGCGGCTCAAAAGCAACAACTCGCTCGATTTCGACGATTTGATTATGAAGACGATTCAACTGTTCCAGGAAGTGCCGGAGGTGCTGGATTTTTACCAGAACAAATTCCGTTACCTTCATGTCGATGAGTATCAGGATACGAACCGTGCGCAGTATATGCTGTGCCGCATGCTAGCAGACAAGCATCACAATATTTGCGTCGTCGGCGACAGCGACCAGTCGATTTACCGCTGGCGCGGAGCGGACATTACGAATATTTTGAATTTCGAGGGCGATTATCCCGAAGCGCAGACGATTATGCTGGAGCAGAACTATCGTTCTACGGCCAATATTTTGAATGCGGCGAATGCGGTCATCAGCCTCAACACCGGACGCAAGCCGAAGAACCTTTGGACCGATCAAGGTGCCGGAGACGAAATTACGGTGTATCAGGCCGATTCTGAGCATGACGAGGGTTACTTTGTAACAGGCGAAATTCGTAAAAATAAAAATAGCGGACGCAAATTTGGGGATCATGCCATTTTGTATCGGACGAACGCGCAGTCTCGGGTTATAGAGGAAATTTTGATCAAATCGGATATTCCTTATCAAATCGTGGGCGGCATCAAGTTCTACGATCGCAAAGAGATTAAAGATTTGCTCGCTTATTTGCGGCTGATTTCCAACCCGGATGACGATATTAGCCTTGCACGCGTCATTAATGTGCCGAAGCGCGGCATTGGCGATACGACGGTTGGCAAGCTGGCCGAGGAGGCAGCGCGGAGCGGTACTTCGATTTTCAACGTTTTGGGCAATCTACAGGGGCTGGATATCAATGCCCGTACGCAAGCGCTGCTTGGAGAGTTCTATATAATGATCAGCAACCTTGCTGGCATGGTTGAATATTTGTCGGTAACGGAGCTGACGGAGAAGGTGCTGGAGATGACCCAGTACAAGCTGGAGCTTCAGCGCGAGAAAACATTGGAATCGACGGCACGGGTCGAAAATATTGACGAGTTCCTGTCCGTTACGATGGAATTTGAGAATCGCAACGAAGACAAGACGCTCGTATCCTTCCTGACCGATCTTGCTCTCATCGCGGATATTGATTCCATGGATAAACAGGATGAGCAGGGCAATGCTGCCCCAAGTGACGCTGTTGTACTGATGACGATGCATAGCGCCAAAGGCTTGGAGTTCCCAGTTGTCTTTATTATTGGCATGGAGGAGAGCATCTTCCCGCACAGCCGCGCCTTAAGCGACAATGATGAGCTGGAGGAGGAGCGCCGACTTGCCTATGTAGGCATAACCCGCGCAGAGAAGCAGCTGTTTATGACTTCGGCCCGGATGCGCACTTTATTCGGACGGACCGCATCGAATATGCCTTCACGCTTTCTGGATGAAGTGCCGAGCGAGCTCAAAAAGGATGCTTCCGCTTCGGGCGGTTTTGGCCGCAGTGGAGGAGGCAGCAGGTACGGCGCTGGAAGCTCGGCTGGCTTCGGCTCTGGCGGGCGCACGGCTCCTTCGCGCCCTGCGGCAAATGGCGGAATTGGCTCTGGCGGCCGATCGCTCGGCACGAGCACAAGCAGCGGCGTTCGAGTAAGCACGCCGCAAGCGGCCGGTGCAGGAGCAGCGGGCGCAGCTGGTGATGCAGGCGCGAAGCAGTTCGCTGCCGGCGACCGCGTAGCCCACGGCAAATGGGGCGAAGGCGTTATCGTTTCCGTGAAAGGAACAGGCAATGACATGGAGCTTCAGATCGCTTTTCCCGCTCCGACAGGGGTGAAACGCCTGCTTGCAGGCTTTGCGCCAATAACGAAAGTTTAGCTCATTATTGAAAGGGGACATTTGCTGTGGAAATGAACCAAGCGGAAACAGCTGCAGCTTCACCTGCCCAAACCGAACGAATGATTACGCTAATTGATGAAATTACCGCCCATAACTACCAGTATTACACGCTTGATCAGCCGTCCATTGACGATGCTGATTATGACAAGCTTTATGATGAGCTGGTCGCATTGGAGAAGGAGACGGGAACCGTGCTGCCGGATTCGCCAACACAACGTGTTGGTGGAGAGCTTCTTAAGGGCTTTGAGCCGCATCGTCACCGTGCCAAGCTGTGGAGCTTGGACAAGGCGCAAAACATTGAAGGGCTGCATGCCTGGAACCAGCGGATGCTGCGGGCGGTAAACGATTATAATACGAAAAATCCAGATGTTGATCCGCTCCCAGACCCAAGCTATGTTATTGAGCTGAAGTTCGATGGATTGACGCTGAATC
>NZ_CP016808.1:2720000-2785000 GCF_002741035.1 Paenibacillus sp. BIHB 4019
CTCGGGAGTCAGACAGTGAGTGCTAAGATCCATTGTCAAGAGGGAAACAGCCCAGATCATCAGCTAAGGTCCCCAAGTGTGTGTTAAGTGGGAAAGGATGTGGAGTTGCAAAGACAACCAGGATGTTGGCTTAGAAGCAGCCACCATTTAAAGAGTGCGTAATAGCTCACTGGTCGAGTGACTCTGCGCCGAAAATGTAACGGGGCTAAACACACCACCGAAGCTATGACATGTACCGAATGGTACTTGGGTAGGGGAGCGTTGAATATAGGTTGAAGGTATACCGTAAGGAGTGCTGGACTGTATTCAAGTGAGAATGCCGGTATGAGTAACGAAAAGACAAGTGAGAATCTTGTCCGCCGAAAGCCTAAGGGTTCCTGAGGAAGGCTCGTCCACTCAGGGTAAGTCGGGACCTAACGCGAGGCCGAAAGGCGTAGTGGAAGGACAACAGGTTCAAATTCCTGTACCACCGTAAACCGTTATGAGCAATGGGATGACGCAGAAGGGCAGTGACGCGGACTGATGGAATAGTCCGTCCAAGCAGTGAGGCTGATGAGTAGGCAAATCCGCTCATCGTAAGGCTGGGCTGTGATGGGGAGCGAAAATTACAGTAGCGAAGGTCATGTACTCCGGCTGCCGAGAAAAGTCTCTAGCCAGGTGAAGGTGCCCGTACCGCAAACCGACACAGGTAGGCGAGCAGAGCATGCTAAGGCGCGCGGAAGAACTCTCGTTAAGGAACTCGGCAAAATGACCCCGTAACTTCGGGAGAAGGGGTACCTCGGTAGGGTGAATAGCCCGAGGGGGTCGCAGTGAAAAGGCCCAAGCGACTGTTTAGCAAAAACACAGGTCTGTGCGAAGCCGTAAGGCGAAGTATACGGGCTGACGCCTGCCCGGTGCTGGAAGGTTAAGGGGAGCGGTTAGGGGTAACCCGAAGCTGTGAACCGAAGCCCCAGTAAACGGCGGCCGTAACTATAACGGTCCTAAGGTAGCGAAATTCCTTGTCAGGTAAATTCTGACCCGCACGAATGGCGTAACGACTTGGGCGCTGTCTCAACGAGAGATCCGGTGAAATTTTAATACCTGTGAAGATGCAGGTTACCCGCGACAAGACGGAAAGACCCCATGGAGCTTTACTGTAACTTGATATTGAACTTTGGTACGATCTGTACAGGATAGGTGGGAGCCATTGAAGCATGAGCGCCAGCTTGTGTGGAGGCGACGTTGGGATACCACCCTGATCGTATCGGAGTTCTAACCTAGGACCATGAAACTGGTTCGGGGACCGTGTCAGGTGGACAGTTTGACTGGGGCGGTCGCCTCCTAAAATGTAACGGAGGCGCCCAAAGGTTCCCTCAGAATGGTTGGAAATCATTCGGAGAGTGCAAAGGCATAAGGGAGCTTGACTGCGAGACCTACAAGTCGAGCAGGGACGAAAGTCGGGCTTAGTGATCCGGTGGTACCGAATGGAAGGGCCATCGCTCAACGGATAAAAGCTACCCTGGGGATAACAGGCTTATCTCCCCCAAGAGTCCACATCGACGGGGAGGTTTGGCACCTCGATGTCGGCTCATCGCATCCTGGGGCTGAAGTAGGTCCCAAGGGTTGGGCTGTTCGCCCATTAAAGCGGTACGCGAGCTGGGTTCAGAACGTCGTGAGACAGTTCGGTCCCTATCTGTCGCGGGCGCAGGAAATTTGAGAGGAGCTGTCCTTAGTACGAGAGGACCGGGATGGACGTACCGCTGGTGTACCAGTTGTTCCGCCAGGAGCACCGCTGGGTAGCCAAGTACGGACGGGATAAGCGCTGAAAGCATCTAAGCGCGAAGCCCCCCTCAAGATGAGATTTCCCAATTAGTAAGACCCCTTGAAGACGACGAGGTTGATAGGTTCGGGGTGGAAGCGCAGCAATGCGTGCAGCTGACGAATACTAATCGGTCGAGGGCTTATCCTAACAACACGCTAAAGTTTCAGACTTGTCTTTCGCATCCAGTTTTCAGGGTAGCAATACCCGTTCTATCCGTTTGGTGGCGATGGCGGAGGGGAACCACGCGTTCCCATCCCGAACACGACCGTTAAGCCCTCCAGCGCCGATGGTACTTGGACCGCAGGGTCCTGGGAGAGTAGGACGTCGCCAAGCACGAGAAGCCTGCCGCAATCATTGCGGCAGGTTTTTTGTTGTCCTGTAAACTGATACATAATCTTATAGCGAAAATGCTGTGCACAACTTATCTACAGCCGTGGATGAGGGGCATAGTATTTTTTTGTGGAAAGAATAAGTCTGTATTCGCACGGTTGTTCACATGTGCGTAAGTTTAATTAGCTTTATATGAACATAATGTAAACACGAGTTATGCACATTCGTTCACTTTTTATGCACAGCCTGTTTATAAATAGGGCCGATCTATGCTGGTCGGGTATAAATAGTGCTTTTTCGCATCATGCTAAGTAGTAGCCTTGTGTATAAATGCTTGTGGATGAATAGTCAGAAAATTAAGATTCCATCTCTTGACCTTTCTTAAATTTTGCGTATAATAAAGTTAAAGTCAAAGAAAGTCAAAGTCAGTTGGAGCTGCATATGAATGAGCGTAAGCTTGTGCTCCATGCAGTACCAGGGAGGTTGGTGATATGCGAAACATTTCCGATCTCATTGAACAGTATTTGAAGAATATGCTGCAGGAAAGCACGGAAGGCTCGGTAGAAATACAGCGCAATGAGCTGGCTGAGAAGTTCTCGTGCGTCCCTTCCCAGATTAATTACGTTATAAGTACACGTTTTACGCTGGAGAAGGGTTACATGGTTGAATCGAAGCGTGGAGGCGGAGGTTATGTCCGGATTCAACGGGTAGAGCTGCCAGCCTTGCAGACGATTCAATTTCATATTCGGCAGACGATTGGAGATTGCGTGGAGCAGAGCGTGGCGGAAGGGCTGATTTATCAGCTTGAAGAAGCGCTGTTGGTGACGAAGCGCGAAGCACAGCTGCTGCGGGCAGCAATTGATCGGGAAACGATTGCCGTCAAGCTCCCGCTGCGTGATGAGGTAAGGGCCCGTTTGCTAAGAGCGATGCTTATATCGCTTCTGGTTAAATAACTTTACCGTGCGTAAGTGCATGGAAAGGGGTGATTTGTCTTGATTTGTCAGGAATGCGGCAAGAAGCCGGCAACGCTTCATTTTACGAAGATTGTCGGCGGAGAGAAGACAGAGTTTCACATTTGTGAAGCTTGTGCGCGTGAACGGGGTGAAGGCATTCCAGGAACGGCAAATGGCTTCTCTATCCACAGCTTGCTGTCGGGTCTGCTTGATTTTGACCCATCTGGAACATCGGGTTCAGCAGGGACGAAGCCTTGCCCGGTCATACGCTGTGACGAATGCGGCTTCACTTATGCACAGTTCAGCAAGATCGGACGCTTTGGCTGCAGCGCCTGCTATAAACATTTTTCAGATAAGTTAGATCCGCTGCTTAAAAGGGTACATGGTAGTACGGTGCATACGGGGAAAATTCCGAAACGCTCCGGAGGGCAATTGCAAAATAAACGAGAACTTGATCAGCTCAGACGCGAGTTGTATGATCGTATTGAGCAAGAAGAATTTGAAAGTGCGGCTCAAATCAGGGATCGTATTCGTGAGCTTGAGCGTAAAATAGCAGAGCTGTAAGTCGTGAAGTAAGGAGGATACCTCTTGAAGAGTCGTCGTTTTTCAGAGCAAGCGTTAAGCGATTGGATGAAAGGGGATGGTCCCGAGTCAGATATCGTCATCAGCAGCCGTATACGCATCGCCAGAAATTTAAACCATCATCCGTTTCCGTTGCTTGCTACGAAGGAGCAGTCGCTTGAGGTTATGGAGCAGTTGGCTGCGATCGGGGCATCTGGAAAGCTTGAGCCTATCGGCCATTTTGATACGATCGTGTTATCCGATCTTACGGAGCTGGAGAAGCGTGTATTGGTCGAAAAGCATTTGATCAGCCCTAATCTGGCTAATGAATCTCGAGGCGGAGCCTTCATCCTCAGCGATAATGAATCGGTGAGCATTATGATTAATGAAGAAGACCATCTGCGAATTCAATGCCTGTATCCGGGTTTTCAAATTCAGGAGGCTTGGACGCTGGCGAATCGGATCGATGATATTTTTGAGGCAGAGACCGAATACGCTTTTGATGAGAAACGCGGTTATTTAACGACATGCCCAACCAACGTTGGAACAGGCATTCGCGTATCCATTATGGTGCATTTGCCGGCACTCGTGCTATCATCGCAAATCAATCGGATTTTGCAGGCGGTCACGCAGGTAGGACTCGCGGTTCGCGGATTGTATGGGGAAGGCAGCGAAGCGCTGGGCAATGTGTTTCAAATCTCGAACCAAATTACACTCGGGCAATCGGAGTCGGAAATTATTGACAACTTGTACAGCGTAGCCAGACAAATTATTGAGCATGAGAAAGCAGCTCGAATACGGCTTCTTGCTGAGTCTAAGCTGCGCATTGAAGATAGAGTAAAGCGGTCCTATGGGATTTTATCCTATGCGGCTATTATGGATACGAAGGAAGCAGCACAGCGGCTTTCAGATGTAAGGTTGGGCGTTGATTTGGGATTGCTGGATAATATAACGCCTCAAGTCATGAATGAATTAATGATTATGACACAGCCTGGCTTCTTGCAGCAAGTATTTAAGGAAACGATGAATGCAGAGCAGCGGGATTATCGCCGGGCAGAACTTATTCGCAAGCAGTTGCGAAGTCAAATGGAACATGGGGGTGCGTAACGATGATGTTCGGAAGATTTACGGAACGGGCACAGAAGGTGCTTGCATTGGCGCAGGAAGAAGCGGTTCGTCTTGGACATAACAATATTGGCACAGAGCATATTTTACTTGGACTGATTCGTGAAGGGGAAGGCATTGCTGCGAAAGCGCTGATTGGACTTGGCCTGGGCCTAGAGAAAATCCAGGATGAGGTTGAAGCTTTAATCGGAAGAGGCCAGGAGCAGCCGACGAATATTGCCTATACGCCACGCGCGAAAAAGGTCATTGAGCTCTCTATGGATGAAGCGAGAAAGTTGGGCCATACGTATGTAGGTACGGAGCATATTTTGCTCGGACTCATTCGTGAAGGAGAAGGGGTTGCAGCCCGCGTGCTGAACAATCTCGGCATCAGCTTGAATAAAGCACGCCAGCAAGTGCTGCAGTTGCTTGGCAGCAGCGAAGCAATCTCCAGCAACCATGGCGCTCCATCTAATGTGAGCACGCCAACGTTGGACGGACTTGCCCGCGATTTGACCTCCTTCGCTAAGGAAGGCAATCTCGATCCGGTTATTGGCCGCAGTAAAGAAATCGAGCGCGTTATTCAGGTGCTTAGCCGCCGGACGAAAAACAATCCGGTTCTCATCGGGGAACCCGGCGTTGGTAAAACGGCGATCGCTGAAGGACTGGCGCAAAAAATCATTGCAAACGAAATTCCAGAAACGCTGCGCGACAAACGCGTAATGACGCTCGATATGGGCTCTGTCGTAGCTGGTACGAAATACCGCGGTGAGTTTGAGGACCGCTTGAAAAAAATTATGGATGAAATCCGCCAAGCCGGCAATATCATCCTCTTCATCGATGAGCTGCATACGCTGATCGGTGCAGGCGGGGCTGAGGGCGCGATTGATGCTTCGAATATTTTGAAACCGGCACTAGCACGGGGCGAGTTGCAATGTATCGGTGCGACTACGCTGGATGAATACCGCAAATACATCGAGAAGGATGCTGCGCTGGAGCGCCGTTTCCAACCGATTACGGTAGATCAGCCTTCTCCGGAAGAAGCGGTACAAATTTTGTACGGCCTGCGCGATCGTTATGAAGCCCATCACCGGGTGAAAATTACGGATGAAGCGATTGTTCAAGCGGTTAAGCTGTCCGACCGCTACATTACGGATCGTTTCCTGCCGGATAAAGCGATTGACTTAATTGATGAAGCGGGCTCGAAAGTTCGCCTCAATTCGTATACGATTCCGCCGAACCTCAAGCAGCTGGAGAACCGTCTGGAGGATATCCGCAAGGAGAAAGACTCCGCTGTTCAAAGCCAGGAGTTTGAGAAAGCGGCTGCGCTTCGCGATACCGAGCAGAAGATGCGTGAAGAGCTCGATATTACGAAAAACCAATGGAAAGAAAAACAAGGACGCACCGATTCCGAAGTGACACCTGAGGATATTGCACAGGTAGTAGCAAGCTGGACCGGCATTCCGGTAAGCAAGTTGGCAGAGGAAGAAACCGAGCGTCTGCTGAAAATGGAATCCATTCTTCACGGTCGTGTCATTGGCCAAGAAGAAGCAGTCAAAGCGGTATCGCGCGCTATGCGCCGTGCTCGTGCTGGACTGAAGGATCCGAAGCGTCCGATGGGTTCATTTATTTTCCTCGGTCCAACTGGTGTAGGTAAAACCGAGCTTGCCCGTGCGCTTGCAGAAGCGATGTTCGGCGATGAAAATGCGATTATCCGCATCGATATGTCGGAATATATGGAGAAGCATTCGACTTCCCGTCTCGTTGGAGCTCCTCCGGGATATGTTGGTTATGAGGAAGGCGGTCAATTGACCGAGAAAGTACGCCGTAAGCCATATTCGGTTGTATTGCTCGATGAGATTGAGAAAGCCCATCCAGAAGTATTCAACATTTTGCTGCAAGTGCTGGAAGATGGCCGTCTGACTGACTCTAAAGGCCGTGTAGTCGATTTCCGCAATACGCTGATCATTATGACGTCGAACGTGGGCGCGGATCAAATTAAACGGAATTCTTCGCTGGGCTTCACAGCTGTTCATGACGCTGGCCGTGACTTCATTCAAATGAAGGATAAAGTAATGGCTGAGCTCAAAAAGAGCTTCCGTCCGGAGTTCCTGAACCGGATTGACGAAACGATCGTGTTCCACTCGCTGGAGCAAGAGCATATCGCCGAAATCGTCACTTTAATGTCCGACGATTTGCGCAAACGCCTGCGTGAGCAAGATGTAGACTTCTTGCTGACCGATACAGCGAAGGCGTTCCTCGCGAAAGAAGGCTTCGATCCGCAGTATGGTGCTCGTCCATTGCGCCGTGCGATTCAGAAGCATATCGAAGACCGATTGTCCGAGGAATTGCTCGTTGGCAACATTCAAAAAGGCGACCGCTTCACGATTGATGAGAAGGATGGGGCGTTGACAGTAACGAAATCGGAGCCGCTTGATTTGGAGAAAGCGTCCGAAGAGCCGGCAGCTAAGTCATAATAAAAGTGAGGATGCTGCACAGCTGATTACAGGTTATCCGCACATCCGTCGAGCCAGCTTTATGCAGCTCGGCACAAAAATAGAAAGCTTCCAGAACCCGTGATCTTGACGGATTCTGGAAGCTTTTTTTATGCCTTACACAGACAATCCCCATTCATTTTTATTTGACAATGAGAATCATTATCGTGTATCTTATAAGAGTAGACATTACTTTGAACATACACTCTTTCATATACAAAGACGAAGACCGGAACAGATGACGGAAGGCGGTAATAAGGATGGGTTTGCATGCTGCCAGAATAACGGCTGAAGAGGCGTCATATTTATCAAATGAATATATTAAGCAGTTCGTTAGAGCTGCGCACATGGATTTTGACAAGGTAAAGCAAATGCTGAGTGAAGAGCCCGAGCTGCTGCACGCTTCCTGTGATTGGGGCGATGGCGATTGGGAAAATGCGCTAGGCGCAGCCGCCCATGTCGGGCGCAGGGATATTGCGCTGTACTTGCTGGAGCGTGGTGCAAGGCTGGATCTTTTTGCTGCTGCGATGTTAGGCAAGCTGGAAGTAGTTCATGCGATTTTAAGTGACGATCCTGCAGCGAAGGATGCCATTGGCCCGCATGGAATTCCACTCATCGTTCACGCCAAGATGGGTGGCGAGGAATCGCGCTTGGTTTATGCTTATTTGGAAAGCCTTCAGGCTTGATAGGAGGAGTAACAACATGATCGTGGTCACGAACACCATTAAAGTGAAGAAAGGGCACGGGGAAGCCGTTGCCGAGCGGTTCCAGCATACGAAGGGAATTGAGCTTTCTCCCGGCTTTATCCGGATGGAAGTGCTACTTATGGAAAACTTGGTGGACTATGATGAGCTGAGAGTCGGCACAACATGGGAAAATAAAGCGTCGTTTGAAGGCTGGGTCAACAGCGACTCCTTCCGTCAGGCACATGCGCATCGTCAAACGAAAGCAGGGGAAGGCTGCAAAAGTCAGCAAAATGAAGTCATTATGCTGGGCTCCCAGCTTTCAACGCACCGGGTTATTGTGGCGCGGCAAGCGGCTATCCAGGCTTAAACGATAGCGTGTATAGGTTATCTTTTTCAGAAAGTTCCCTTCTTCCTCTTGTGGATGACAGGGAACTTTCTTGCTGTATAAGGAAGAAAGGGTTTATACAATCCACATTAAATGGTAAACTTTTAATGATAGTGTTTTTAGTAAAAGGAGCCGGACATGGCAAAAATAAAAACGAAATTCGTATGCAATGAATGTGGAACAGAGTCGCCTAAGTGGATGGGCAAATGCCCAGGGTGCCAGTCATGGAATTCCATGATTGAAGAGAAGGAAACCGTTGTCAAGACGCAGGGAGTCGGTTTGCGTGTTGCGCAAACGAAAGAAAAGCCACAGTCGATCATACATATAGAGAGCGGGAAGGAACCGCGCATTGAAACGAGCTTGAAGGAGCTGAACCGCGTACTTGGCGGGGGCGTTGTGCCGGGCTCCCTTTTGCTGGTAGGGGGCGACCCCGGTATCGGAAAATCCACGCTGCTGCTGCAAACCTCGCATGCACTGGCAACGAAGGGATTGAAGGTTCTCTATATTTCAGGTGAGGAATCGGTGCGGCAAACAAGACTAAGAGCGGATCGGCTTGGTGCGCTGACGGAGTCCTTGTATGTGCTTTGCGAAACGAACATGGATCATATTAACGAGGCGATTGAATCGGTGGACCCCGATTTTCTCGTTATTGACTCCATCCAGACGGTTTATGATCCGGGTGTGCAATCAGCGCCGGGCAGCGTATCCCAGGTTCGGGAATGCACCGCGCATTTCATGCGAGTCGCCAAAATCAAAGGGATTGCAACGGTGCTGGTCGGACATGTGACGAAGGAAGGCGCCATCGCCGGACCGCGGATGCTGGAGCATATGGTCGATTGCGTATTGTATTTTGAAGGTGAGCGCCATCATACCTACAGGCTGCTGCGCGCGGTTAAAAACCGGTTTGGGTCGACGAATGAGATCGGAATTTTTGAAATGGGCGAGGAAGGCTTGCGTGAGGTGCTGAATCCTTCTGAGCTGTTTTTATCAGAGCGCCCGCTTGGCGTAGCAGGTTCTATTGTTGTAGCAAGCATGGAAGGAACACGTCCTGTATTGGTGGAATTGCAGGCGCTGGTGGCAACGACGAATTTCCCTTCGCCGCGCCGCATGACGGCCGGGCTTGACCATCATCGGATGGCGCTGATCATTGCAGTGCTTGAGAAGCGCAACGGGATGTTTCTTCAGACGCAGGATGCTTATCTAAATGTCGCGGGCGGCATTAAGCTCGATGAGCCAGCCGTTGATTTAGCAGCAGCGGTATGTCTCGCTTCGAGCTTTCGGGATGCGCCAACGAGACCTTACGATGTTGTGTTCGGGGAAGTTGGATTGACGGGCGAGGTACGTGCTGTCTCGCGGGCTGAGCAGCGGGTAAAGGAAGCCGAGAAACTGGGCTTCAAACGAGTTATTATGCCGGAGAAAAGCCTGAAGGGCTGGAAGCCGCCGGCATCCATTGAGATTATTGGTGTAAACACCGTAGCGGAAGCGCTCTCGGCAGCACTAGGATAGGGGGAAGATGATGAAGGAACAGAGCCAGCTAGAAACGATGAACCAGCTTTTGCAGCTAGTCGCGCCCGGTACCCCGTTCCGTGACGGCTTAGAGAACGTGCTGCGGGCGAAGACTGGAGCATTAATCGTTGTCGGATACAGTCCTGAGGTAATGGAAGTTGTAGATGGGGGTTTCTCCATCAACTGCGATTTCTCGCCCAACTATTTGTATGAGCTTGCGAAGATGGATGGCGCAATTATTTTGAGCGAGGATATGCGGCGGATTTTGTATGCCAACACGCAGCTTATTCCGAACAGCTCCATTCCGTCGATTGAGACGGGAATCCGCCACCGTACCGCGGAGCGGGTTGGCAAGCAGACGGGCAAGCTCGTCGTATCCATATCGCAGCGCCGCAATATTATTACGCTGTATCAAGGCAATTTGCGGTATGCGCTCAAGGAAATGGGCAACATTTTGACAAAAGCGAATCAGGCGATTCAGACGCTGGAAAAATATAAGGCGGTGCTGGGCCAATCGTTCAAAAATTTGTCTGTGCTTGAGTTCGAAGAGCTGGTCACCTTGCAAGAGGTTGCCCATGTCGTGCAGCGGGTAGAGATGGTGCTGCGAGTCAAAATGGAAATCAAGCGTTATGTGACCGAGCTGGGAACGGAAGGACGCCTCATTGCGATGCAACTGGAAGAGCTGGTCGACGGTGTAGATGAGGATGCTTGGTATTTGCTTAAGGATTATGCGAAAGATAATTCAGATGAGAAAATCCGGGAAATCCGGCTGGCGATGAAAAAACTGAGCTCGGATGAGCTGCTGGACGCATCGCCGATTATCCGGCTTCTTGGCTACCCGCATACCGGTTCCATGGCAGAAGAAGCTATTTCGCCGCGAGGCTTCCGCTTGTTGAACAAAATCCCGCGTTTGCCGCTCATTATTATGAATAATTTGATTGAGCGCTTCGCCAGACTGCCGCATATTATGATGGCGACCATCGGCGAATTGGATGATGTTGACGGAATTGGGGAAGTTCGGGCGCGGGCGATCAAGGAAGGTTTGAAACGGATTCAGGATCAAATGTTCATTGACAGGCAAATCTAAATCCCATACAATTGATGGAATGTGAACGGCCCGATCATCATACATTAGTATTTGGTCTTAGGGCATAGTAGAGAAGAGGTGGAACAGATGATTATAAAGTCAATACCGAGCCTTTTCACGGTGGGGAATTTGTTTCTTGGCGTAATCGCCATTATTATGGTGTTTAATGAGAAACCTGAAATTGCAGCGATGATGGTTATTATTGCAATGCTGCTGGATGGCGTAGATGGCAGAGTGGCACGTGCGCTTAATGCACAGAGCGAATTCGGCAAGGAGCTCGATTCGTTATCCGACGTCATTTCCTTCGGAGTCGCTCCAGCGTTCATTATGTATGTCGTCGCTTTTCAGGATTTAAATACAGCAGTGGCTTGGATTATTACCGCGTTATTTCCGATTTGCGGAGCTTTGCGCCTGGCGAGATTTAATGTCGTAACGAAGACGCCGAGCGGTTATTTCATCGGACTGCCGATTCCAGCAGCTGGTGGTGTTTTGGCAACGCTGGCTCTTTTCAAAAATGATATTTCGGTTATTGTGCTGTTAATCAGCACGCTCGTTCTTTCCATTCTTATGGTGAGTACGGTTCGTTACCCGAACTTCAAGAAAATTGGCATTCCGAAGAGTGCGATTTGGGTTGTGCCGATTATCGTCGTGTTTTCTCTTGTAATCGGTATTTGGTTCAATCAATATTTGTCGAAGCTGATTTTCATCCCGCTTTTGCTGTATGCGCTGTGGGGCTTAAAAAAAAACGTTGATCGGCGCATTAAGCCGCGCAGACGTAAAAACAAGCATGCGGAACTGAGCGAAGAGCAGGTGCAGTCGGAGACGATTGCCTAATATGCAGCGCTGCTAGCGTAGAAGCATTTTTCACAAGTAAACAAGAAACATCAAAAAAGCTGTAAACCATGTAAACGTGGTTTGCAGCTTTTTTTGTTGAAATGGCTTTGCCGCCAGAGGACGGCGACAGTCGGTTACACTTGTGCATCTTGCACCATTATGTTGAGGTAGCAATGGCTTTGCAGGCATTCGCTTTACGTTAAATTAAATAGGCCGAGCGTTGAGCATTTGTCATACTCATCGGCGATGACTTCGTCCAGCTGGATATCCAGCAGATTGCACATCGCGGTCATGTAGAACAGATTGCGTCCGAGGTCGGCCTTAAGCACATCGCGGCAGTGCTCGCACAGCTCGCCAGAAAGGTGGCTTTGCAGCGTTTCTTTCGCGTTGGTAAGATTCGGCTCATCGGAATAATGCTGCTTGCGGGCAGCAAGCTCAATGCAGCCGCAGTCGGTCACGGCTTTCGTTACCGCACGATTGACGGACGTTCCAGCCTGCCCAAACTTTGACATCACATCTAGCAGGCTCCGATGCCTTAGCAGTAACTCGGATACTTGCTGTTGAAATTGATCCAATGTTGGTGCGCTCATCGGTTACACCTCTTTCATCAACTTTAGCAACTTCTGATCTTGTTTCCATTATAAGCTTACTTGGTCCGCATTTCAAAATGAAAAATCATTTACCTTTGACGGTTAGAGTGTTCCCAATTGGAACATAATTGTAATGGAGGTGGATGAATATGGTAAGACGTATCATTCAATTAATTGGAATAATGTTAGGTGCAATGGCAGGACGCGAGCTTCACAGCATGACCAGTTTATCGGGATTATGGGCTGAGCCATCTATTGGGATGCTTGAGCATTCCGGCACTTATTACATGAATGTCGGAATCGGCGCATTGTGCGGGGTCATTCTCGCGACCTTGGCAGCAAATCCGCTCATTCGTTTAATGCAGCGTGGTGCGGAGCAGACTTCGGCTATGCCGGTCAAGGATCTGCTTGCTAGTGCAGCAGGATTGTTCGTAGGGCTGCTGCTGTCGGTGCTGTTGTACCCGGCGGTGTCGGACATTGGAGGCATAGGTGTTATGCTGCCGGCCATTATGGCGCTGCTCTTCGGCTATCTGGGCGTGCGCATTGCTTGGAACAAGCGGGATGAGCTGACGGAAAAGCTGATTGAGCTGTGGAACCAGCGCAAAGCGGCTCCTGCTATCGATGAGACGAGCGGGTTCGAGGAGCATAAGATTTTGGATACGAGCGTCATTATTGATGGGCGGATCGCCGACATTTGCAAAACCGGCTTTATTGAGGGAACGCTGGTCATTCCTGAATTTGTGCTGGAGGAGCTGCAGCATATTGCCGATTCTTCGGACTTGCTCAAGCGCAACCGCGGCCGCCGGGGGCTGGACATTTTAAACAAAATCCAGAAAGAGCTTGATGTGCGCGTGCTTATCTATGAAGGAGATTTCGAGGAAATCAGCGAGGTGGACAGCAAGCTGGTGAAGCTGGCGAAGGCGCTGCATGGCAAAGTGGTAACGAATGATTTTAACCTGAATAAGGTGTGCGAGCTGCAAGGCGTATCTGTGCTCAACATTAACGATTTGGCGAATGCGGTGAAGCCAGTTGTGCTGCCGGGCGAAGAAATTATTGTGCAGGTCATTAAGGACGGCAAGGAGCATGGACAGGGTGTCGCTTATCTCGACGATGGCACGATGATCGTAGTAGAAGGCGGACGCGAATATATCGGCACAACGATGGAAGTGCTTGTAACGAGCGTGCTGCAAACATCTGCGGGACGGATGATTTTCGCAAAGCCGAAGCTGTTGGAAAAAGCACAGTAAAAAAGGTATGATAGAGGGGATACAATACCGGCACACAGATTTGAGGGGAATAGGGCATGGGGGCAAAATGGGGAGTTGTCGTCGTCGCGGCCGGACGCGGTTCGCGAATGGGGACAAAAGAAAGCAAGCAGTACCTGGAAATGCAGGGCAAGCCGATCATTGTACATACGCTTGAGCTGTTTGCTTCGCTTGATAACCTTGCTGAAATTATCGTCGTTGTCGGCGCTGATGATGTGGGGCGCGTGGGAGAGCTGGTCAAGCGCTTTGGCATTGCCAAGGTGAAGGCAGTTGTTGCAGGCGGCAGCGAAAGGCAGCACTCGGTGTACAGCGGCATTCAGGCGCTTTCGCCTGCGATAGAGTGGGTCATGGTGCATGATGGCGTGCGGCCGCTTGTGACGGCAGCTGCGGTCGGCGCCTGCTGCTCTGTGGCGGAGCGTGAAGGAGCGGCTGTGCTGGCAGTACCAGTGAAGGATACGATTAAACAGGTGGGCGATAACGGCTTGATCGTATCGACGCCTGACCGCCGAAGCTTGTGGGCGATTCAAACGCCGCAGGCTTTTCGTCGTGAACTGCTTGTGCGTGCGCATGAGCTGGCCCATGCAGAGGGTTTTCTGGGGACGGACGACGCGATGGTTGTCGAGCGAATGGGCGCACCGGTTGCCGTAGCGGAAGGCGATTATACAAATATAAAAATTACGACGCCTGAAGACTTGCCATGGGCGGAGTTTTTGCTCGCAAAGCGGGAGAGAGGGGAACGCTGACTATGATTCGTGTAGGACAAGGCTTTGACGTTCATCAATTGGTAGAAGGCAGGCCGTGCATTATCGGCGGTGTAACCATTCCATATGAAAAAGGGCTGCTAGGGCATTCCGATGCCGACGTGCTGCTGCATGCGATTACCGATGCGATTTTGGGCGCATTGGCGCTGGGCGATATCGGGAAGCATTTTCCCGATACGGACCCTGAGTTCAAGGATGCGGACAGCTTGAAGCTGCTTGTAAATATTTGGGGACTCGTCAAGGAGCGCGGCTATAAGCTGGGCAACATTGACTCGACCATTATTGCACAGCGTCCCAAGATGCTGCCCTTTATTCCGCAAATGGCGGAAATTATCGCAGGCGCCTTGGAGGCAGATGTGTCCCAGGTGAATGTGAAGGCGACGACGACGGAGCAGCTCGGCTTCACCGGACGAGGCGAAGGAATTGCGGCGCAATCCGTTGTTTGCCTGATTAAAGATGTGATATAATCGCAATAATTTTTTAGTGCTGGGATGGGAAAAAGACTTCTTCACGCTCTTGGTTTATCTAGGGTGTGTATGCAAACCAGAATCCGGATACTCATGCACAGGTAGCTTTGCTGCCAGAGGCTGGCGACAGCCGTTACGCTTGAAATATAGGAAAGCATATGATTTCGCCATACTTTCACTATATTTCTCGGCATGAAACGCGCCACGCCGCAAAATGACAGCGAAAGCCGTTTCACCTTGAGGACTGAAGTTCCGCTATTCTGGCTTTTGAGAGGATTTGAGGTCTTGGGCGGACAGGAAATCCGTTATGCCCTTGATTTTCCTGTCAAAATAACGATCGGAAGCACATTAGCGTACTCTGAGTCCGCGTCCTCTGCCATATCCCGTGTTTCGGCTGTAATAGCGGCTGCTGTGTCCGCATAAAGCCTATGGCCTATGCATGAAGCTGACTTTGGATACGCAGGCTTCTGCTCATGTTTGATGCTATAATCGATCAAGATTATAATGGCTTGCTTACGTTTGCATACATGTCCTAAAGTGTTTTGCTAAAGATATAGCAAAAGCATTTTGTTTAAGGCAAGGCGAAGGTTATATTTAGGAAACGCAGCAGGCTTTTTTTTAAGGAAAGCTTAGTAATAGCTGATTTACTGCAAGGATGTAAGAAGTAGGGTGAAAAAGTCGTAGTGGAGAGTAAAGGGGTTTCTGGAGAAGCGGTAGCGTTCGTTTAAAGCTTTCCGTAGGAAAGCAGCATCGTAAGCTTATGCTTTTGGCCCTGAGTTTCAACGGCCTAGCCGGTTAATTCAAGGAAACCCAGGGGTAATGGCGATCGGAAGCAAGCTCTTTTCGCGCAGCGCAGACTCTTTTTCACCCTACTTATCTTATGAGTTTGGCAGTACTAAAAGCGCAAGACTGCAAGCGACTAGGGAGGGGCGATTTACCAATGACACAAGAAATTCGCGTACGATACGCACCGTCGCCGACGGGGCATCTGCATATTGGAAATGCAAGAACGGCCTTATTTAATTATTTATATGCCCGCAATTTGGGCGGAAAGTTTATTATCCGCATCGAAGATACGGATGTGAAGCGCAATATTGCCGGCGGAGAAGAAAGCCAGCTCACTTATTTGAAATGGCTCGGCATTGACTGGGATGAAAGCATCGACGTTGGCGGCGACTACGGTCCTTACCGTCAGACGGAGCGTCTTGATATTTACGAAAAATATTGGCAGGATTTGCTGGATCGCGGCCTGGCTTACCGCTGCTACTGCACCGAAGAGGAGCTGGAGCGTGAGCGCGAGGAGCAGACAGCCCGGGGCGAAACGCCGCGTTATTCCGGACTGCATCGCAATCTGACAGATGAGCAGCGCACGGCATTTGAGGCAGAAGGCCGCGTGCCAAGCATTCGTTTCCGCGTGCCGGAAGGCCGCACCTACAAATTTGACGATGTCGTAAAAGGGGAAATCAGCTTTGATACGGCGGAAACAGGCGATTTTGTCATTGTGAAAAAAGATGGCATCCCGACGTACAACTTTGCCGTTGCGCTGGATGACCACCTGATGAAAATTAGCCACGTGCTGCGGGGCGAAGACCACATTTCCAACACGCCGCGCCAATTGATGATTTATGAAGCATTTGGCTGGGAGCCGCCTCGCTTTGGTCATATGACGCTGATCGTTAACGAAACTCGCAAAAAGCTCAGCAAGCGCGATGAGTCGATTATCCAATTCATTGAGCAATACGATTCGCTGGGCTATTTGCCAGAGGCGATGTTCAACTTTATTACGCTGCTCGGCTGGTCGCCGGAAGGCGAGCAGGAGATCTTCACCCGTGAGCAATTAATTGAAGTATTCAATGCTGAGCGTCTCAGCAAAAGCCCGGCCGTATTCGATACGCAGAAGCTGAGCTGGATGAACAATGAATACTTGAAGAAAACAGATTTGGCGCGCGTCGTCGAGATGTGCCTGCCGCATTTGGTTAAAGCTGGCCGCGTATCTGAGCAGTTGGATGAAGCTGGCCGCGCATGGGTGAGCAGTCTCGTAGCGTTGTACCAGGACAAGCTGCGTTATGCAGCGGAAATCGTACCGCATACCGAGATTTTCTTCCAAGAGGCTGCCCAAGATGAAGAAGAAGCGACGACTGTGCTTGCAGAAGAGCAGGTGCCTGTCGTGCTTGCGGCTTTCCTCGCACAAGTAGAAGCAACTCCAGCCGAGGCATTTGATGAAGGCAGCGTGAAGGCTTCCATTAAAACGGTGCAAAAGGATACCGGCTTCAAAGGCAAACAGCTGTTTATGCCTATCCGTGCCGCTTTGACCGGACAGACGCATGGACCGGACTTGAACCAATCCATCGTGCTGCTTGGCCAAGCGAAAGTCATCGCGAGACTGAACGAGCGGTTGGGCCGCTAGGCTTGCTGCACGGAGAGAAGGCTGCGGCGCGAGTATTCGCGCTGGGCGTACTCTTTTTCACTATACGATTACGGCCGGACACAATGCCTCTTGTCACATAAGGGTGGATTGGGTATACTAGGGCTACTATTAGGAAGTTTACAGTTAACAAGCTATGAACAGGAAAAGTACGTTTTGCTGGATTTGCAGAGAGGACAACCGTCATTGCATCCAGGCCGGGTTACCCGCGGCTATTGGACAATGTAGCTGCAAGTTGTCTAATTCGGCGGGCGGAAAATTGCACCTGGGAGCTTTGTTCCGAGCCAGAGGCCCGAACAGCTGTCATGGAACGAGAGAAGTTTCGTTCGCATGCTGCGTCGGCGGCGCTTGTGGGGTAGGCGGCAACGTAGGCCTGCGTTAAAGGCTTTGAGATGGATAGCAGCTGAGCTATCTGGCAGCCATAGGTTGAAGCGGGCGAAGGCAGAAATGCCGAAGCTTGCTGCGAGCGGCGCAGATATGTTGTCAGGCTATTCAAGCAGAGTGGGACCGCGATTGAACACACGCCTCTGCAGCATGCAAATGCTGTGGGGGCTTTTTTATATGGATATGCGGCGGCCAGCTAGGCAGGACTAAGGAGCTGCGAGGAAATTAGCGTAAATCATTTCGTCGCAGTCTCTAAGAGGGGCAGCGGCCTGCTGGCTTGAGAGGAGATAAGCTGATGTTTCGCCATATTCGTTCAGATATTGAAGCGGTATTCGAAAATGATCCGGCCGCCAGAAGTCGCTTTGAGGTCGTCTTCACTTATTCCGGCCTGCATGCGATTTGGGCGCATCGGGCAGCGCATTATTTTTTTCGTCACAAATGGTTTACGGTTGCGCGTATCATATCTCAATTCAGCCGTTTTATGACGGGCATTGAAATTCACCCAGGCGCTACGATTGGCGAACGGCTGTTCATCGACCACGGGATGGGCATTGTCATCGGCGAAACATGCGAAATTGGCAATGATGTCGTCATTTATCAAGGGGTCACGCTTGGCGGTACGGGCAAGGAGAAGGGCAAGCGCCATCCGACCATCGGCAACAATGTCGTTATTGGCTCGGGCTCGAAGGTGCTGGGATCGTTCAAAATTGGCGATAATTCAAATGTAGGCTCGAATGCCGTTGTGCTGCGCGAGGTACCGCCTAATTGTACGGTTGTTGGCAACCCCGGCAGAGTGGTGAAACGAAATGGCGAGCGGGTGAAGGACAGATTGGAGCACAACCAGCTGCCTGACCCGGTTATCGAAATGCTGCGGGATATGCAAAATGAAATTGATCGTTTGAAAACAGAGTTGAAAGAGCTCAGGGAGCCTGTAACTGGAGGGGAATATCGAAAATGACGCTACATCTATATAACACGCTGACCCGCACGAAGGAAGCTTTTGAATCGCAGGAGCCGGATAAAGTTAAAATGTACGTTTGCGGGCCGACGGTATACGATTATATTCACGTTGGAAATGCAAGGCCGGTTATTTTCTTCGATGTCGTTCGGAGATATTTGGAGAGCACAGGTTATGAGGTTGATTATGTAGTCAACTTTACGGACGTGGATGATAAATTGATCCGCAAAGCGGAAGAGCTGGGATCTACCGTTCCAGAAGTGGCAGAGACCTTCATCGCGGCATTCAATGCGGATCTCGAAGCGCTTGCGGTGCATAAGGCAACGCTGAGCCCGCGCGTAACGGAGCATATTCCGGAAATCGTCGAATTTATTCAAGGCCTGCTGGACAAAGACATCGCTTATGAGAGCGAAGGCGATATTTATTTCCGCACCGCGAAGTTCGAGGACTATGGCAAGCTGTCGCATCAAAATCTGGAGGAGCTGCAATTCGGCATTCGGATTGAGGTAGGCGACCGCAAGGAGAATCCGCAGGATTTTGTGCTGTGGAAAGGGGCAAAGCCAGGCGAGATTTTCTGGGAAACTCCTTGGGGACCGGGCCGTCCCGGCTGGCATATCGAATGCTCGGCGATGGCGCGCAAATATCTCGGAGACACGCTTGATATTCATGGCGGCGGACACGACTTGCAGTTCCCGCATCATGAATGCGAGGTTGCACAATCGGAAGCATTAACGGGCAAGCCACTCGCGAATTATTGGATGCATAACGGCTATATTAACATTGATAATGTGAAAATTTCCAAGTCGCTTGGCAACGGAATCTCCGTACATGAGCTTGTAAAGCAAGTGAAGCCGCAAGCCATTCGTTATTTTGTTTTGTCGGGACACTATCGCAGCCCGCTTAATTTCAATGAAGAAGCGCTGAAGCAAGCAGTGAACAGCGTGGAGCGCATCGCGAACAGCGCATCCAATTTGCGCCATCGCCTGCAAGTGCTGGAGAGCGCGGAGCAGACGGGAGCTGCGGTTGCGGCGTTCGAGCTTGATGCTCGCTTGGCGGAAATTATGAGCGTATTTGAATCGAAAATGGACGATGATTTCAATACGCCGGATGCGATTACCGCAGTCTTTGATCTGGTTGGCGAAGCGAATCAATATTTGAATCGCGCAGATGTGAGTGCCGAGGGCGTGCAGGCTTTTCTGGATGTGCTGGAGCAAATGGACGAGGTGCTTGGCTTAATTCCGCCACAGTCGGCCGAAGCGGATCTGCTTGATGAGGAGATTGAGCAGCTGATTGTCGAAAGAACGGAAGCGCGCCAGTCGAAAAACTGGGCTAGAGCAGACGAAATTCGCGATTTGCTGACAGAGAAAGGCATCGCTCTTGAGGATACGCCGCAAGGCATCCGTTGGCGCCGCCTATGAGTGAACCGCATAACAGCGAGGCGCTAGCGAACGATTTATTGTTTTACTCGCCTTCGAAAAAAACAAACCTGCTGAATCCCGTCGTGCTCGCCTATGTGGGCGACAGTGTGTTCGAGCTGCTGGTTCGCCAGTATTTGGTGTCGCTGCCGAATCACAAGCCGCATCACCTGCACCGCGAAGCGACGGGCATCGTCTCGGCCAAGGCGCAGCGGCGGATTTTGCTGGAGCACTGGCAGCCGCTGCTGACCGAGGAAGAGGCAGATGTGGTGCGGCGCGGACGCAATACGAAGTCAGGTGCGCCGCCAAAAAATGCTGACCCCGCCGATTATCGTCAAGCTACCGCGCTTGAATGTCTCGTTGGGTATTTATATTATGAAGGCCGCATTCAGCGCTTGCATGAGTTATTCGCCTGTGCGATTGCAGCAAGAGAAGACGGAGAGGAACGGCCGGCACAGCCAGCCGCCCCTCCCACCGCAGCCAAGAAAACAAAGGAGGGCGAATAATGACTGAGACTACCCCGCAAGATGAAATTATTGCTGGCAAGCATCCCGTACTGGAGGCGCTTCGTTCCGGGCGTGAAATCAATAAAATTTGGATCGCCGAAGGCGCCCAGAAGAGCATGACACAGCCGATTACGGCAGAGGCGAAAAAAAGCGGAATTATCGTGCAATTTGTCGATAAAAGGAAGCTTGATGGCATGGCCGAGGGCGTTCAGCATCAAGGCGTTATTGCGCAGGCGGCTGCTTTTCGCTACGCCGAGATTGAAGAAATATTAGAAGCGGCGCGCAGCCGCAATGAGACGCCTTTTATTTTGCTGCTGGATGAAATTGAGGACCCTCATAATTTGGGCTCCATTCTGCGGACCGCGGAATGCACCGGCGTTCATGGCGTTATTATTCCGAAGCGCCGCGCGGTCGGATTAACGGCTACCGTCTCCAAAACGTCGGCGGGAGCGGCGGAATATGTGCCGGTTGCCCGCGTGACAAACCTGGCGCAAACGATTGATCGGCTCAAGGAAGAAGGCATATGGATAGCAGGTACGGATGTCAGTGCCAAGCAGGAAATTTATTCGATGAAATTCGACATGCCGCTTGCTGTCGTCATCGGCAATGAAGGCAAAGGGATTGGCCGCCTCATCAAAGAAAAATGCGATTTTCTGGTGAAGCTTCCGATGCAGGGCCAGCTTAATTCGCTGAATGCCTCCGTTGCTGCGGGCGTGTTCATGTACGAAGTGGTTAGACAGCGCCGGAGCGTTTAAAGCATGAAACGGCGTGACGATATTTTGCTAGTGGATGGCTACAACATGATTGGGGCCTGGCCCGTGCTGGAAAAGCTGAAAGCCATCGATCTCGAGGAAGCAAGGGACAAGCTGCTTGATATGCTCGCGGATTATCAGGGGTTTACCGGCATGGCGGTCTATGTCATTTTCGATGCGCATCAGGTGCCTGGGCTTGGAGCGACCTTTAAGCACCATAAGCTGACAATTGTGTATACGAAGGAAAAGGAAACAGCGGATGAATGCATTGAGCGTATGGTAGTTGAGCTGTTTCAAAAAAGACGCCATTTGTATGTCGCTACTTCTGATCTCGTAGAACAGCATGTCGCTTTCGCCCATGGGGCGCTTCGCCTCTCGGCACGAGAGCTGTTAATTGAAATTGAGCAGAACCGCAAGCAAATTGAGCTTACGCTGAGGGAAGAAACGAAGAGCCGCCGCAATACGGTGGACAACAGTCTTAGCCTTGAAATTCGCATGCAGCTGGAAAGGCTTAGGCGGGGCAAGAAATAACCGGGCGCCCTAAGGCTGCGGCGAATTATTTCTGGATGTATCTGTAAAATTTTCGACACTTTGAATAGGTTTTGTTATCGATTCGGGGTCTAAATCGGTTGACGTTGTCAGGTTACATAATGTATACTGGCTCTATATTTGCTGGCTATGAATCTAGCGGCGTACGCCTTGCAGGCCGGAGGGATAGTTTGTGAGCATCGACCTCAAAGAATGGAGTACGCTCGAATATGACTGCAGTACGGACGAGGAAATCGTAGAAGCGGTTCGCAATGGCGACAGTCTGGCGCTCGAATATTTGATTAACAAATATAAGAATTTCGTTCGAGCTAAAGCACGCTCTTATTTTCTTATCGGTGCGGACCGGGAAGATATTGTGCAGGAAGGCATGATCGGACTGTATAAGTCTATTCGCGACTTTAAAGGGGACAAGCTCGCAAGCTTTAAAGCATTTGCAGAGCTGTGCATTACGCGGCAGATTATAACGGCGATTAAGACGGCCACCAGGCAGAAGCATATCCCGCTCAATTCCTATGTCTCGCTCGATAAGCCCATTTACGATGAAGACTCCGATCGTACTTTGCTTGATGTCATATGCGGGACCCGGGTATCAGATCCGGAAGAGTTGATCATTAACCAGGAAGAGTTTAGCGGTCTGGAAGACAAAATGTCCGAGATTTTGAGTGATCTTGAACGCAAGGTGCTCATGCTTTATTTGGATGGAAGGTCCTATCAGGAAATAGCAGTTGATCTGGATCGTCATGTGAAGTCTATTGATAATGCACTACAGCGCGTGAAGCGGAAGCTGGAACGTTATTTGGAAGTCCGGGACATAAGCGGGTAACAGTGTCATCATACTTATAGCTTAAGTGAGAATGCAGAAGCTGTCCTTTTCTCTGTAATTGTAGAAGAGGATGGCTTCATTTCCGTTTTAAATCGGAAAATGCTGCCTATACTTGTAGAAACAGGGCGGACCCGATGCCGCCTTGTTTCCAGCTTTTGTACAAGCTCGCATTCTATCTTTTACATTGACATCCAGTATGTCGTGTGATAAAGTGTTCGGGTAGGCCTAAATATGAGGTTTTTTTTCGTGTTGGCCTTCATTTCATCTTGAGGTACTGCATGTTTCAGGGTGAACAGGTATTTAGTAGCAGTTCGGGAGGTGTAATTCAATGCGGGTTATTATCACGTTGGCATGCACAAACTGCAAACAGAGAAACTATGCGAGCAGCAAGAACAAACGCAATCACCCCGACCGCATCGAGTTGAAGAAGTTTTGCAAGTTTTGTAACGAGCAGACTCCTCATCGCGAGACGAGATAGTCAAATGGAGGTGTGACCGTGGCATTTTTGGCTAAAGTGAAGCAAAGCTTCGGAACAACGTTTGGTTTCTTTGCTGACAGCTGGGCAGAACTGAAAAAGGTTCGTTGGCCAAACCGTAAAGAGTTGACAAGCTATTCTATCGTTGTCGTTTTGACGATTACGGCTGTGACGATTTACTTTTGGCTTCTTGACATCGGGATCTCGTCTCTAGTTGAACTGATTGTTTAAGAAGGGTCCAAAGGTGAATTGAAATGGAAAAAAGATGGTATGTCGTACACACTTACGCCGGTTATGAGAACAAAGTAAAAGCCAATTTGGAACGCCGTTTGGAATCGATGGGCATGGAAGACAAGATCTTCCGCGTACTAGTTCCGATGGAAGAAGAAGTGGTCGAGAAGGACGGCAAGAAAAAAACCGTTCAACGTAAAGTTTATCCAGGCTACGTTCTCGTAGAAATGGTTCAAACTGACGATTCTTGGTATGTTGTTCGCAATACGCCGGGTGTTACAGGATTCGTAGGATCGACAGGATCAGGCTCGAAGCCGATCGCTCTTATGCCAGACGAAGTCGAACAGATTTTGAAGCATATGGGTATGGAGGAACCGAAGCCGAAGATCGAATTCGATCTGAAGGAAACTGTACGGGTCAAGGAAGGTCCGTTCGCGGATTTCGTTGGTACAGTAGAAGAAATTTTGCTGGACAAAGCGAAGCTCAAGGTTCATGTCAACATGTTTGGCAGAGAAACGCCAGTTGAGTTGGATTATACTCAAGTGGAGAAGATCTAGTTCCGGTATTTCTGTAGAACGCCAGCTTGCTGGAGTGATGCAGAAGCACCAAACTCGTTAGTTGTATGTTGTGGATTACCAGGGTAAGGAGGTGTATAGTCATGGCTAAGAAAGTCATCAAGATGGTCAAACTGCAAGTTCCTGCAGGTAAAGCGAATCCAGCTCCACCTATCGGTCCGGCGCTCGGTCAAGCAGGCGTTAACATTATGGCGTTCTGTAAAGAGTTTAACGCTCGTACAGCAGATCAAGCAGGTTTGATTATTCCGGTTGTTATTTCCGTATTTGAGGATCGTTCATTCACATTCGAAACTAAAACTCCACCGGCAGCAGTATTGCTCCGCGTAGCAGCAGGTATCGAAAAAGGATCAGGCGAGCCGAACAAGAAGAAAGTAGCTACCGTTAATCGCGCTAAGGTCCGTGAAATCGCGGAACAAAAAATGCCCGACTTGAATGCAGCTTCCGTTGAAGCAGCAATGCTTATGATCGAAGGCACTGCACGCAGCATGGGCGTTACAATCGTTGACTAATTGCGTTTGATCCGTTAGGATAACAAACGAAGGGCTGACTGTTACAAGGATGCTCGGACTGTGAAGCTTAGGCTTCACTGTGGGAGGATTTTCCCTAGGAGGATTTTCCGCTATAACCACTTGAGGAGGATATTTACAATGGCTAAACATGGCAAGAAGTATGTAGAAGCTTCCAAGCTGATCGATAGCGAAGCGACTTACGAGTCGTTAGAAGCGATTGAGCTTGTGAAAAAAGCAGCAACAGCTAAATTCGACGAATCCGTTGAAGTAGCTGTACGTCTGGGTGTAGACCCTCGTAAACAAGACCAAGCAGTGCGCGGCGTCGTTGTACTTCCGCACGGTACTGGTAAAACTAAACGCGTCCTCGTATTCGCAAAAGGCGACAAAGCGAAGGAAGCAGAAGCTGCTGGCGCTGATTTTGTCGGCGACGCAGACATGATTAACAAAATCCAACAAGGCTGGTTCGATTTCGACGTTTGCGTAGCAACGCCGGATATGATGGCTGAAGTTGGTAAACTTGGTCGTATTCTCGGTGGTAAAGGCCTTATGCCTAACCCTAAAGCCGGCACAGTAACGTTTGACGTTTCTAAAGCCGTGCAAGAGATTAAAGCCGGTAAAATTGAATACCGTCTGGACAAAGCTGGTCAAATCCATGCTCCAATCGGTAAAGTATCCTTTGATGCTGATAAGCTTGATGCTAACCTTCGCGCTCTTGTAGAAGCTTTGGTTCGTGCTAAACCAGCTGCAGCTAAAGGTGTATACTTGAAAAACATCGCCGTTTCCTCGACAATGGGCCCTGGCGCTCGCGTCTCCGCTGCTAGCTACCGCTAATAGCAAGGAACGGAACTAAAATCGAACACGCATACCGTAGACAGTAGGTGCCGAAAGGCTTAATTTCCTACCGAGGTGTTATGATAAAGCGTTTGGGTGCAGCCTTGGGTTGCACTAACGAACCATCATGGCCTTCGCTACTTATAGCGGAGGCTTTTCTCATGCATCGCGGCAAGAGATCTGACTCGTCAAATAACGGAATGTACAAATAATACAGGAGGTGTACAGTTTGGCAAACGCAAATATCATCCAAGAGAAACAACAAGCGGTTGAAGTTATTACAGCAAAACTTCGTGATAGCTCCAGCACTGTCGTTGCCGATTATCGCGGATTGAACGTTGCGCAAGTTACAGAACTTCGCAAACAACTGCGTGAGGCTGGCATCGAGTTTCAAGTTTTGAAAAACTCGCTAGTTCGCCGTGCTACTGAAGCAGCTGGTCTTTCTGAGTTGAATGAGATTCTAACTGGACCGACAGCTATTGCTTTCGGTAACGAAGATGCAGTTGCTCCAGCAAAAATTCTTAATGATTTCGCTAAAAAGAACGACGCTCTGAAACTTAAAGGCGGCGTTGTTGAAGGTAAAATCGTTGATATGGATCAAATCAAAGCGCTGGCGGAACTTCCGTCCCGCGATGGATTGCTTTCCATGCTCCTCAGCGTATTGCAAGCCCCAGTGCGCAACTTCGCGCTTGCGGTTAAAGCAGTTGGCGAGCAAAAAGAAGCTCAAGCTTAATTTTTTTCACACGTATCGAATCTGCTGCTCGTTTAAACTGGCAGCTTAAAAAAACTAAACCCACTTCTGGAGGTATAACCATGTCTAAAGATCAAATCTTGGAAGCCATTAAAGTTATGACCGTTCTTGAACTGAACGATCTTGTTAAAGCAATCGAAGAAGAATTCGGCGTTACTGCTGCTGCTCCTGTAGCTGCTGTTGGCGGCGGCGCAGCTGTTGAAGCTGAGCAAACTGAGTTCACTGTTATCCTTAACAACGCTGGTGCTTCCAAAATCAACGTTATCAAAGTCGTTCGCGAAATCACAGGTCTTGGCCTGAAAGAAGCGAAAGATTTGGTTGATAGCGCTCCTAAAGCAATCAAAGAAAACGTTGCTAAAGAAGAAGCAGAAGCAGTTAAAGCTAAGCTTGAAGAAGCTGGCGCAGCTGTAGAAGTTAAGTAATATCTCTTCTTTAGAAGATAGCGGGCCCCTTGAAACGCTACGTTTCAAGGGGTTCGTTCTATGTTTAAAATAAAAGTAATTATAAGCTAGACACTTATAAATGCTTTTATTTCATCGCGAAACGGAAGTTTTGCCACCAGAGGATGGCAACAGCCGTTTACGTTTGAATCTATGCAAGTATAAGGTTCGATCTTATCAGGTCAGGGGGGATTCGCATGTCAGACCATTACTATTCGCCAAGCCCCGGCGTGAAAAGTGACCGGCGCGTTCACGAAGAAAAGCTGCGCGGTTTTGAATTGAAATTTATGACGGATGCTGGCGTTTTTTCGAAAACGGGTGTCGATTATGGCACGCGTGTGCTGCTGGATGCACTGGAGCTGAAGGGCGAACGCAGCGTATTGGATGTCGGGTGCGGATACGGGCCGATCGGTCTTACCATTGCTCGGCTTGCTCCGGAAAGCCATGTTACGATGATAGATGTGAATGAAAGAGCGGTAGAGCTGTCCAAAGAAAACGCGCACAACAACGGCATAAAGAATATAACGGTTTATCAAAGCGACGTGTATGAAGCGGTTCGGCAGTCCACATTTGATATGATCGTCACTAACCCTCCTATACGGGCTGGGAAAGAGATTGTACATCGTATTTTTGAAGAAGGCTATGGGCTATTGGCTCCTGGCGGAACGATGTGGGTCGTCATTCAGAAAAAGCAGGGCGCCGCATCAGCGGAAGCGAAGCTTGAGACGTTGTTCAGTGAAGTAATCGAAGTGACGAAAGATAAGGGCTATCGAATTTACAAAGCTGTTAAATGAGTCATTTGATTTCTTGACTTGACTTTCTATATGTGGTAAGATTATAAAATGTCAGCATTAAATTGGGCTAAATCTCTTTAGTCAACTAAAATGTCAAGTGCGAATTTTTAGCGCAAAATGCATATAGAATGCGTAGTTGACGTATAATGTTTACATTTTGGGCAAAATTACTTGATATGGATTCTATACGCTTGCGCTGCGTATGGTTGGCTCGTGGAACATGCTCTTTTTTCGAACTATTCGATAAGGGCTTTTCTTTATTTGAATAAGTAAGCAGTTACGCAGTACGTTTCGTTGCTGTGAGACAGACATGAGGGGTGAGGTTAAGTTGGCAGGACAACTTGTTCAGTATGGTCGGCGCACGCGGAGAAGTTATGCCCGAATCAACGAGGTGCTGGAAGTCCCGAACCTGATTGAAATCCAACAAAAATCGTACGAAAAATTCTTGGAAACGGATTTAATTGAATTATTCCAAGATATTTCGCCGATTCAGGACTTTACGGGCAATCTATCGCTTGAGTTTATCGACTACAGCTTGGGCGAACCGAAATATTCGGTCGATGAATCAAAAGAACGCGATGTGACGTATGCTGCTCCACTACGCGTGAAAGTGCGTCTCTTTAATAAAGAGACGGGCGAAGTGAAGGAACAGGAAGTTTTCATGGGTGACTTCCCGCTGATGACAGAGACCGGCACGTTTATCATTAACGGAGCGGAACGGGTTATTGTCAGCCAATTGGTGCGCTCCCCAAGTGTGTACTTCAGCACGAAGGTTGATAAAAACGGGAAGAAAAACTACACAGCGACCGTTATCCCGAATCGTGGAGCTTGGTTAGAGCTGGAGACGGATGCTAAAGATATTGTCTACGTTCGTATCGACCGCACTCGGAAAATTCCGGTTACGGTACTTTTGCGTTCGTTAGGCTTCGGCACTGACGCTGAAATATTGGAATTGCTCGGCCATGACGAGTATATTCGCAATACGCTTGATAAAGACAACACGGATTCTACCGAGAAAGCGCTGATTGAAATTTATGAGCGCCTTCGTCCAGGTGAGCCGCCTACGCTTGATAACGCGAAGAGCTTGCTTGTAGCACGCTTCTTTGATCCGAAACGCTATGATCTAGCAAATGTAGGACGTTACAAGATTAACAAAAAGCTTCATATCAAAAACCGTCTGTTCAACCAGCGCTTGGCTGAAACGCTTGTCGATCCTTCGACAGGTGAAATTATTGCCGAAGCAGGTCAAATGATTGACCGCCGCTTGCTGGATGACATTTTGGAGAAGCTTGAAACGAATGTCGGCTTCAAAACGTATCATGTCGCCAATGGCGTACTTGATGCAGATAGTATTCCACTGCAAGCAATCAGTGTATTCTCGCCGCTTGACGAATCCAAAGTGATTAAAGTCATCGCGAACGGAATTATTGATAAAGCAGTGAAACACGTCACGCCGGCAGATATTATTGCTTCCATTAACTATTTCCTTAACCTGCTTCAAGGTGTAGGAAGCACGGATGACATTGACCACTTGGGCAACCGTCGTCTGCGTTCTGTAGGGGAGCTTCTGCAAAACCAATTCCGTATCGGTTTATCCCGTATGGAAAGAGTTGTGCGTGAACGGATGTCGATTCAGGATGCTAATGCAATTACGCCGCAGGCGCTGATTAACATTCGTCCCGTTATAGCTTCGATTAAAGAGTTCTTTGGATCCTCACAGCTCTCGCAGTTTATGGACCAAACGAATCCGCTTGCTGAACTGACGCACAAACGCCGTCTGTCTGCACTCGGACCCGGCGGTTTGACGCGTGAGCGCGCGGGCTTTGAAGTCCGTGACGTCCATCACTCCCACTATGGGCGGATGTGTCCAATCGAGACGCCAGAGGGACCGAATATCGGTCTGATCAACTCCTTGTCCTCCTTTGCCCGCATTAACGAATATGGCTTCATTGAAGCTCCTTATCGTTGGGTAGATGCGAAGACAGGAATTGTAACGGAACAAATTTCATATTTGACTGCAGATGAAGAAGACAACTATGTAATCGCGCAAGCGAATGCGAAGCTGACTCCAGAAGGAACATTCGAAGAGAGCAGCGTTATCGTTCGTTACAACAAGCAAGCTGATAACATCCTTACGATGCCAAGCGAGCGCGTTGACTACATGGACGTTTCTCCTAAGCAGGTAGTATCGGTTGCGACGGCGCTTATTCCGTTCCTGGAAAACGATGACTCCAACCGTGCGCTAATGGGTTCCAACATGCAGCGGCAAGCTGTACCTCTCTTGATCCCGAAAGCACCGCTTGTCGGTACGGGTATGGAGCATAAGTCGGCTAAAGACTCCGGTGTATGTATTGTCTCCAAACATGATGGAATTATTGAACGTGTATCTGCCAATGAAATTTGGCTTCGCCGTGTAGAGCAAATTGACGGCAAGTCGGTAACTGGCGATCTCGTTAAGCATAAGCTTCATAAGTTTACGCGTTCCAACCAAGGAACATGCATTAACCAGCGTCCGCTTGTACACAAAGGCGACGTTATCCAAAAAGGCGATATTCTCGCTGATGGACCGTCAACTGAGCAAGGCGAATTGGCACTGGGCCGCAACGTGGTCGTTGCCTTTATGACATGGGAAGGCTACAACTATGAGGATGCTATCCTTCTTAGTGAAAAGCTTGTTAAAGAAGACGTATATACCTCGATCCATATTGAGGAGTATGAGTCGGAAGCCCGTGATACGAAGCTTGGACCAGAAGAAATTACACGCGACATTCCGAATGTCGGGGAAGAAGCACTGAAAAATCTTGACGAGCGCGGTATTATTCGTGTTGGTGCAGAAATCAGTGCAGGCGATATTCTCGTTGGTAAAGTAACACCTAAAGGTGTAACAGAGCTGACAGCTGAAGAGCGTCTTCTTCATGCGATTTTCGGTGAAAAAGCTCGTGAAGTAAGGGATACTTCGCTTCGCGTACCGCATGGTACTGACGGAATCGTTGTGGACGTAAAAGTATTTACCCGCGAGAACGGCGATGAGCTGCCTCCTGGTGTAAATCAACTCGTTCGTGCATATATCGCTCAAAAACGGAAAATTTCCGAGGGTGATAAAATGGCCGGACGTCACGGTAATAAAGGGGTTATTGCCCGCATTATGCCGGAAGAAGATATGCCTTTCCTGCCAGATGGCACACCAGTAGAAGTTGTTCTCAACCCGCTGGGCGTACCTTCCCGTATGAACATCGGCCAAGCGCTGGAAGTTCACTTGGGTCTCGCTTGTAAACGTCTTGGCTTGCATGCTGCGACGCCGGTATTTGACGGCGCGCGGGAGAATGACGTTTTTGATGCCATGGAAGAAGCTGGCATGCAGCGTAATGGTAAGACTGTACTTTATGATGGCCGTACGGGTGAAAACTTCGAACGTGAAGTTACCGTTGGCGTCATGTACATGATCAAGCTTGCGCACATGGTTGATGATAAAATCCATGCTCGTTCCACAGGTCCTTACTCGCTCGTTACGCAGCAGCCATTGGGTGGTAAAGCTCAATTCGGCGGACAGCGTTTCGGTGAGATGGAAGTATGGGCGCTTGAAGCATATGGTGCTGCTTACACCTTGCAAGAAATTCTTACAGTCAAATCCGATGATGTTGTTGGTCGCGTGAAGACGTATGAGTCGATTGTTAAGGGCGAGAACGTGCCAGAGCCGGGCGTACCAGAGTCATTCAAAGTATTGATCAAAGAACTTCAAAGTTTGGGTATGGACGTCAAAATCCTGACCGAAAATGAAGAAGAGATCGAGCTGAGAGAGTCGGATGACGATGATGACGCAGCAGGAGATAAGCTGAATCTTAATTTAGAAGGCGCTGAAGTAGGCGCTCTTGAATAAAAACCTAGCCCAGCTGCGTGTGCGCTCTAGCGAATACGCAGCCGCTAGTATGCATGAAATAGCCATACATGACGAAGGAGGGTTGCTCCTTGTTGGACGTGAACAACTTCGAGTATATGAAAATTGGGCTTGCCTCGCCTGAGAAAATTCGTTCCTGGTCCCGCGGAGAAGTTAAAAAACCGGAAACGATCAACTATAGGACGTTAAAACCGGAGAAGGAAGGCCTCTTCTGCGAGAAAATTTTTGGTCCTACCAAAGACTGGGAGTGTCACTGCGGCAAGTACAAGCGCGTTCGCTATAAAGGCGTCGTCTGTGATCGCTGTGGCGTTGAAGTAACACGTGCGAAAGTTCGCCGTGAGCGTATGGGACATATCGAGCTTGCAGCTCCTGTATCCCATATCTGGTATTTCAAAGGGATTCCTAGCCGCATGGGCTTGGCATTGGATATGTCGCCTCGTTCGCTTGAGGAGATCATCTACTTTGCATCTTATGTTGTAACTGATCCTGGTGATACGCCGCTGGAGAAAAAGCAGCTGCTGTCCGAAAAGGAATACCGCAGCTACCGTGAGAAATATGGCTACGGCTTCCACGCTGGAATGGGTGCTGAAGCAGTCAAAAAACTGCTGCAGGACATTGAAGTGGAGAAAGAGCTGGAACAGCTTAAAGAAGAGCTTCGTACGGCTCAGGGCCAACGCCGTAACCGTGCGATCAAGCGTCTTGAAGTTATCGAAGCATTCCGTAATTCTGGCAATGAGCCGGAATGGATGATTCTCGATGTGCTTCCAGTTATCCCTCCTGAGCTTCGCCCGATGGTACAACTGGATGGCGGACGTTTTGCAACGTCTGACCTTAATGACCTGTACCGTCGTGTAATCAACCGTAACAACCGTCTGAAGCGTCTGCTTGATCTGGGTGCTCCTGACATTATCGTGCAAAATGAAAAACGCATGCTTCAAGAAGCAGTTGATGCGCTGATTGATAACGGCCGTCGTGGTCGTCCAGTGACTGGACCGGGTAACCGTCCGCTCAAATCGCTCAGCCATATGCTTAAAGGTAAGCAAGGACGTTTCCGTCAAAACTTGCTCGGTAAACGTGTCGATTACTCTGGCCGTTCCGTTATCGTAGTAGGACCGAACCTGAAGATGTTCCAATGCGGACTTCCGAAGGAAATGGCGCTTGAGCTGTTTAAGCCATTCGTTATGAAAGAACTCGTCAACAAAGGACTTGCGCACAACATTAAGAGCGCGAAGCGCAAAGTTGAGCGCGTAAGCCCTGAAGTATGGGATGTTCTTGAAGAAGTAATCAAGGAGCACCCGGTTCTTCTTAACCGTGCCCCGACCCTTCACAGACTCGGTATTCAAGCATTTGAGCCGATTTTGGTTGAAGGCCGCGCCATCAAGCTTCACCCGCTCGTATGTACCGCTTATAACGCGGATTTCGACGGTGACCAAATGGCCGTTCACGTACCTTTGTCTGCAGAAGCACAAGCGGAAGCTCGCTTGCTCATGCTTGCATCGGGCAACATTTTGAACCCTAAAGACGGCAAGCCAGTCGTTACGCCTTCCCAGGATATGGTTCTCGGCAGTTACTATCTGACGATGGACAACAAGGAAGCGCATGGTACGGGTTCGGTGTTTGCAACGGTGAATGAAGCGGTATCGGCGTACCAACGCGGTATTGTTTCGCTGCATGCACGGATCTTTATTCCGGTGAAAGTTTTGAAAAAGACTGTGTTCACCGAAAAACAACAGCAGTCGTTGATGTCAACGACGGTTGGTAAAGTTATTTTCAACGAAATTTTCCCGGAAGATTTCCCGTATATCAACGAGGCTACGAAAACGAACCTTTTGAACGGTACGCCGGATAAATATTTTGTTTACGAAAAAGGCAGTGATTTGAAAAAAATCATTGAAGAATTGCCGATAGCAGGCGGTGTAGGTAAAGATTATCTCGGTAATATTATTGCTGAGTGCTTCAGAAACTACCATACGACGCTGACGGCTGTCATCCTTGACCGTATCAAGCAGCTCGGCTTCACTTACTCCACGCGTGCAGGTATTACGATCGCCGTATCGGACGTTATCGTGCCGCCAGAGAAAACAGAGCTTCTTAAAAAATCGGATGATCAGGTTGCTATCGTTATGAATCAGTACCGTCGTGGTCTGATTACGAACGAAGAGCGTTATGACCGGATTATTAGCATTTGGAGCAAATGTAAAGACGAGCTGACGGAAATTTTGATGAAGTCTATGGATCGTTACAACAACATTATGCTCATGGTTGATTCGAAGGCACGGGGTAACAAATCGCAAATCACCCAGCTGGGCGGTATGCGTGGTCTGATGGCCAACCCATCGGGCCGCATTATCGAATTGCCAATCAAATCGAACTTCCGTGAAGGTCTGACGGTACTCGAGTACTTCATCTCGACGCATGGAGCGCGGAAAGGTCTCGCGGATACAGCTCTTCGTACAGCTGACTCCGGTTACCTGACTCGTAGGCTCGTTGACGTTGCACAAGATGTTATCGTTCGTGAAGAAGATTGCGGAACCGATAAAGGCTTCTCCGTGAGCAAAATTCAAGACGGTAAAGAGGTTATTGAGGATCTGTACGATCGTATTGAAGGCCGTTACGCTTTCGAGACGGTTCGTCATCCGAAGACTGGCGAAGTTATCGTCAGCCGCAATGATCTGATTGACTCGAACAGAGCCGATGCGATTATTGATGCGGGTATTGAAAAACTGCAAATCCGTTCCGTGCTTAGCTGCCGCGCTCGTCATGGCGTATGTAAAACTTGTTATGGCCGCAACCTGGCAACAGGCAAGCATGTTGAAATCGGAGAAGCAGTAGGTATCATTGCCGCTCAATCCATCGGTGAGCCAGGAACACAGCTCACGATGCGTACATTCCATACCGGCGGTGTTGCCGGAGACGATATTACGCAAGGTTTGCCGCGTATCCAGGAGCTTTTCGAGGCGCGTAATCCGAAAGGTCAAGCGATTATCACCGAGCTTGATGGTGTGGTCAAAGAAATTCGTGAAGCGAAGGATCGCCGTGAAATCGAAGTTCAAGGTGAAGCGGAATCCAAAACTTATGCGATCACTTACGGTTCGCGTATCCGTGTTGTAAAAGGTCAGCATCTGGAAGCCGGCGACGAGCTGACTGATGGTTCGATTGACCCTAAAGATATGCTTCGGATTAAAGGTATCCGCGGCGTTCAAAACTATATTTTGCAGGAAGTACAGCGCGTCTACCGGAACCAAGGGGTAGAAATCAATGACAAGCACATTGAAGTCATGGTTAAGCAAATGCTCCGCAAAATCCGTATCGTTGATGCGGGAGAAACGAAGCTTCTGCCAGGCGCATTCGTAGACATTCATGAATACGAGTCTGCCAACCGCGAAGCAATCTTTGCTGATAAAGAGCCAGCAGTAGCCAAACCGGTATTGCTCGGTATTACGAAAGCGTCTCTTGAGACGGATTCGTTCTTGTCGGCAGCTTCTTTCCAAGAAACGACTCGCGTCTTGACTGACGCTGCTATTAAAGGCAAAGTCGATCAATTGCTTGGTCTGAAGGAAAATGTTATTATCGGTAAGTTGATTCCAGCTGGTACGGGTATGCCGCGTTATCGCAATATCCGTCTGGTAGGGCTTGAGGATGAGCAGGAAACTGTTGTAAACCAAGGCGAATTGGAATCAGAAGCAGTTACCGTTGACTAAAGCTTGAAGCATGCATGCGGCGGCGGCCTCCCCTAGTAATTGAGGGGAAGCTGCCTGCGTATGCGTACATCGAGGCTATAGCAGCTTTTCAGAAGAGGCAATGACTAGCATTTGCGGTTTTTCTGATAAAGCTACTTGACACTCTAGGTGTACAGGTGATACTATATCGAAGTGTGCCTAATTGTGTGATCTTCTACCGCTAAAGGATAGGTGATTCCATGCAGTTTAAAGTTGGCGCGAAACAGACGACGAAGATGCTTGAGCAAGATAAAGCAGTCGAAGTCTACATTGCTCAAGATGCAGATCCGCGAATGAAAGAGAAAGTTATTCATTTGTGTGAGCGGTCGAGTATCCCGGTCAAATGGGTAGAAACGATGCAAGACCTTGGGAAAACCTGTGGAATTGATGTCGGAGCTGCTATGGCAGCGCTCGTAACCGATGATGAATAAAGGAAAAAAGCATTTTTGCTGGTGCAACTTCAACCTGATGATGGACTGGTAAGAATTTTTATTTGTTCTTTTATGAACCACCTGGATCTGTGGGCTTTAAAATTAGGTGTAATGTCTACCATATTAAATGACATGAATAACGGAAGGGGGTGGCAACATGCCAACAATTAACCAGCTAGTCCGTAAAGGACGCCAAGCTAAAGTCGTAAAATCGAAATCGCCAGCTTTGCAAAAAGGTTTCAACGCCTTGAAACGTGAAGCTACAAACATCAGTGCTCCGCAAAAACGCGGTGTGTGCACTCGTGTAGGTACAATGACTCCGAAAAAACCGAACTCTGCACTTCGTAAATACGCGCGTGTACGTTTGACTAACCGCGTAGAGGTTACAGCTTACATTCCGGGTATCGGACATAACCTTCAAGAGCACAGTGTCGTATTGATCCGTGGCGGACGGGTAAAAGACCTTCCGGGTGTACGTTATCATATCGTTCGCGGCGCTTTGGATACAGCGGGTGTTAACAACCGTAACCAAGCTCGTTCGAAATACGGTGCTAAACGTCCTAAAGTTAAGAAATAAAAATGGTTTTACCACTAATGAAATTATCATTCAAGAAAGGGGGACTTTCTCATGCCACGCAAAGGTCCTGTAACAAAACGCGATGTGCTTCCGGATCCGGTTTACAATAGCAAACTGGTAACGAGACTCATCAACCGCATTATGATCGACGGTAAACGCGGAACAGCTCAAACGCTGTTGTACGATGCCTTCAAACTGATCCAAGAACGCACGGGTAAAGATCCGATGGAAGTGTTCGAAGCAGCTTTGAAAAATATCATGCCAGTACTTGAGGTTAAAGCACGCCGTGTCGGCGGTGCCAACTATCAAGTGCCGATCGAAGTTAAACCTGAGCGCCGTACATCGCTTGGTCTCCGTTGGCTCGTGAACTACTCACGTAACCGCGGTGAGAAAACGATGGTAGAGCGTTTGGCTGCTGAAATTACTGATGCTTCCAATAACACTGGTGCATCCGTTAAGAAGCGCGAAGATACACACAAAATGGCAGAAGCGAACAGAGCGTTTGCTCACTACCGTTGGTAGGATTCGGCTAACGCTGAATCAACAAATAATCTCATTTAATGAGAGGAGATCAGTTCATGGCTAGAGAGTTCTCCTTGAAAAATACACGGAATATCGGGATTATGGCGCATATCGATGCGGGTAAAACCACTACAACTGAGCGTATCTTGTTCTACACAGGCCGTACTCACAAAATCGGAGAGGTGCATGAAGGCGCCGCTACGATGGACTGGATGGAACAAGAGCAAGAGCGCGGTATTACGATTACGTCTGCCGCGACGACTGCTCAATGGGATGGTCACCGCATCAATATCATCGATACCCCAGGACACGTTGACTTCACAGTAGAAGTTGAACGTTCCCTCCGCGTATTGGACGGGGCAGTTGGCGTTTTCAGTGCAAAAGAAGGCGTTGAGCCTCAGTCCGAAACCGTATGGCGTCAAGCAGACCGTTACGGTGTACCTCGGATCGCTTATATCAACAAAATGGACATTATCGGTGCAGACTTCTTGAACGTTATCAAGGATATGCGCGAGCGTCTACAAGCAAATGCTGTTGCGATTCAAATTCCGATTGGCGCTGAAAGTGATTTCGTAGGCGTTATCGATATCGTTGAACGCGTAGCTTACAAATACAAAGATGATCTCGGAAAAGACCCTGAGAAAATCGAAATTCCTGCAGAGTACGCCGACCAAGTCGAAGAACTCCGTACGGAATTGATCGAGAAAGTTGCCGAGCTGGACGAAGAATTAACAATGAAATATCTGGAAGGCGAAGAAATTACGATTCCAGAAATTAAAGCAGCGCTTCGTAAAGGCGTTTGTGAAGTTAAAATCTTCCCAGTTATCGTTGGCTCCTCGTACCGTAACAAAGGCGTTCAAATGATGTTGGATGCTGTTGTTGACTATCTTCCATCGCCACTTGATGTACCAGCTATTAAAGGTATGCTTGATGACGGTAGTGAGGAAATTCGTCAATCTTCGGATTCAGAACCGTTCTCGGCTCTGGCATTCAAAATCATGACGGATCCTTATGTAGGTAGATTGACGTTCTTCCGTGTGTATTCTGGCGTCCTGAAATCCGGTTCGTATGTTCTGAATGGTACAAAGAACAAACGTGAGCGTATTGGTCGGATTCTGCAAATGCATGCGAACAGCCGTCAAGAGATTTCCGAAGTTTACTCCGGAGATATCGCAGCTGCAGTTGGTTTGAAAGATACCATTACAGGCGACACGCTTTGTGATGAAAAACATCCGATTATTCTTGAATCGATGAATTTCCCTGAGCCAGTTATCTCGGTTGCTATCGAACCAAAAACGAAAGCTGACCAAGACAAACTCGGTATCGCGATTTCCAAGCTTGCGGAAGAAGATCCTACATTCCGTGCGCATACGGATGAAGAAACAAACCAAACGATTATCTCTGGTATGGGTGAGCTTCACCTTGAGATTCTAGTTGACCGTATGCTTCGCGAATTTAAGGTTGAGACAAACGTTGGTAAGCCTCAAGTTGCTTATCGTGAGACGTTCCGTCAAGCTGCAAAAGTCGAAGGTAAATTCGTACGTCAATCCGGTGGTAAAGGTCAATATGGCCATTGCTGGGTTGAATTCGTTCCACAAGAGCCGGGTGAAGGCTTCGTGTTCGAAAACAAAGTTGTGGGTGGATCGATTCCTCGTGAATTTATCGCTCCAATCCAAGCTGGTATCGAAGAGTCGATGAAAAACGGCGTTATCGCTGGATTCCCGCTCGTTGATGTTAAAGCAATTGTTTTCGACGGATCTTATCATGATGTTGACTCCTCGGAGATGGCGTTTAAAATTGCAGGTTCGATGGCGCTTAAAGCTGCCAAAGAAAAATGTAAGCCAGTTCTGCTTGAGCCAATCATGAAAGTTGAAGTTACTGTTCCTGAAGAGTACATGGGCGATGTAATGGGTATGTTGAACTCCCGTCGTGGTCGCATTGAAGGTATGGATACTCGCGCAGGTGCGCAAATTATCCGTGCTAAGGTGCCTCTCTCCGAGATGTTCGGTTATTCCACAACACTTCGTTCCGGTACACAAGGACGCGGTGTATTCTCGATGGAGCTTTCTCACTATGAAGAAGTTCCTAAATCGATTGCTGAAGAGATTATTGCCAAAAACAAAGGCGAATAATATTTTCCTTTGTCTTAGGTTAGTCTTTTTTACTCCGGTTGGCATTACAGCTTGCTAAGCAAGCAAGTGTTCAGCCACTATATAAAACCTTTTAAATATTGAGGAGGATTAAGTTCAATGGGAAAAGCTAAATTTGAACGTAACAAACCGCACGTTAATATCGGTACTATTGGTCACGTCGATCACGGTAAAACGACTCTGACTGCAGCAATCACTACTGTACTTTCCAAAAAATACGGCGGTGCTGCTATCGCTTTTGACCAAATCGATAAAGCTCCAGAAGAGCGCGAGCGTGGTATCACGATCTCGACAGCTCACGTTGAGTATGAGACGCCAGCTCGTCACTACGCTCACGTTGACTGCCCAGGTCACGCCGACTATGTAAAAAACATGATCACTGGTGCTGCACAAATGGACGGAGCAATCCTAGTAGTTTCCGCAGCTGATGGCCCTATGCCACAAACTCGTGAGCACATCTTGCTGTCCAAGCAAGTTGGCGTTCCTTACATCGTTGTATTCCTGAACAAATGCGACATGGTTGAAGACGAAGAGCTTCTTGAACTGGTTGAGATGGAAGTTCGCGACCTTCTTTCCGAGTATGAGTTCCCAGGCGACGACACTCCAATCATCCGTGGTGCAGCTCGTGAAGCTTTGCAAAACCCTGATGGTCCTTGGGCTGAAAAAATCATCGAGCTCTTCGAGCAAGTTGATACTTACATCCCAACTCCTGAGCGCGATGTTGCAAAACCTTTCCTTATGCCTGTCGAGGACGTATTCACAATCACTGGCCGTGGTACAGTAGCAACTGGCCGTGTTGAGCGTGGCGTTATCAAAGTAGGCGACGAGATCGAAATTATCGGTCTTGCTGAAGAGTCCCGCAAATCCGTAGTAACAGGCGTTGAAATGTTCCGTAAATTGCTTGACTCCGCTCAAGCAGGCGACAACGTTGGCGCATTGCTTCGTGGTGTAGACCGTAAAGATATTGAGCGTGGACAAGTATTGGCTAAACCGGGTTCGGTTAAACCACACACTAACTTCACTGCACAAATCTACGTTCTGACTAAAGAAGAGGGTGGCCGTCACAAGCCTTTCTTCACTGGATACCGTCCACAGTTCTACTTCCGTACAACTGACGTTACTGGTATCATCAACCTGCCAGAAGGTACTGAAATGGTTATGCCTGGCGACAACATCACAGTTACTGTTGAGCTTATCGCTCCAATCGCGGTTGAAGAGGGAACTCGTTTCTCCATCCGTGAAGGCGGCCGTACTGTAGGCGCTGGCGCTGTAGCAACTATCCAAAAATAATCGCGTGCGGCTTTAAGCCGCGCACGAATCAAACCTCTCACCTCGGTGAGAGGTTTTTTATTTTCCAAGGACAAGTCATTGACGGGGCTGCTGCATCGCCCTTAATATGAGAGAAGATGTATACAGCTGCGATAGAGGGAAACCTTATGGGAACGTAAGACAGATGCAGCTTATTATGTAGGGGAGGTTTTAAAGAAGATGAGAAAAAATATGTGGGTAGGATTAATGCTGGTCCTCGTTTTGGTCATTTCGGCATGTGGGGGCAGCAAAGGAAACGGCAATACAGGGGAACAGGCTTCAACTGCACCAAGCAGTTCTGCTGAAGCAACGGACAGTGGGGCGAAAGAAAATTATAAAATTTCAATCTCGCAATATGTAGAGCATCCGTCGCTTGATGCAACAAGAGAAGGATTTATTGCTGCCTTGAAGGATGCGGGCTTGGTTGAAGGACAGAATTTAACCATTGATTTTAATACGGCTCAAGCAGATCAAGCAAACAACCAAACGTTGGCTCAAAAGATCGCGGCTGATAAAAGTGATTTGGCGTTAGGTATTGCTACACCATCAGCACAAGCGCTTGTTAAAGAAGTGACTGATCGTCCTGTGCTGTTCGCAGCTGTTACCGATCCGATTGATTCAAAGCTCGTTACAAACCTTGATGCACCAGGCGGTCTTGTTTCGGGAGCGTCCGATACAAATCCTGCAGCGATTACAGAGCTAATGGACTTTGTAGCTGCTAATTTCCCTAATGTTAAAAACGTGGGCCTAGTTATTAATGAAGGTGAGCCAAATGCCGTTGTTATGGCTAAAATTGCTGAAGAAGCGCTAGCTAAGCATGAGATTAAGCTCGTTCGTGCAGCTGTAAGCAACACAGCAGAAGTTCAGCAGGCAGCAGCTTCCCTTGTGGGTAAAGTGGACGCCCTGTATATTACGCTGGATAACTCAGTAGTGAGCAGTCTGGATACTCTGATTAAAGTAGCAAATGATAATGATCTTCCGTTTTTTGCGAGCGATCGCGATACGGTTGAGCGCGGCGCCTTTGCAACAATTGGTTTCAAATATTATGATCATGGTTACCAAGTAGGTCAAATGGCTGTGGATATTTTGAAAAACGGCAAGAAGCCGGGCGATATGAAAGTAACTGTGCCGGACAAGCTTGATCTTATTTTGAACATGAAGGCAGCTAAGGAACAAGGCATTACGGTGACCGATGAGATGAAAAATCAAGTCAAGGATGCTGCTTCCAACATTATTGAATAGTTCGCAACTTAACGGAAAATTTTATTGCAAAGTAACGTAACGGCTATTGTCGCCATTAGACGGCAGTAGCCGTTTACAATTGGCCCGTTTTTCATGAGGAGGTTTCCTATTGCTTAGTTTGTTGAAATCGATGCCTGGTGCAATTGAGCTTGGCTTAATTTATGCGTTGATGGCGCTGGGCGTCTACATTACGTATCGGATTTTAGATTTTCCCGATTTGACCGTGGAAGGCAGCTTCACTACAGGCGGCGGCATTGCAATGATTTTGATAACGAATGGCATGTCGCCTTGGGTGGCTACTATTGCTGCTTTTGGCGGTGGTGCGGCTGCGGGAGCCATTACCGGGCTTTTGCATACGAAAGGCAAAATAAATGGGCTGCTCTCCGGCATTATTATGATGATTGCCCTATATTCCATTAATCTGCGAATTATGGGCAAGCCGAATGTGTCGGTATATGGAATGGATACGATTTTTACGACTAGCAACGTGCTTGTTATTGTCGTAATCGTTGTTATTGTGACGAAGCTTCTGCTGGATTTGTTTCTGCATACGGACTTAGGGCTAAGCTTGCGTGCAACGGGAGATAATGAGCGGATGATTCGGAGCTTTGGCTCCAATACGGATACGACTAAAATTATCGGCATATCCCTCTCCAATGCACTTGTTGCTTTGTCTGGAGCCTTATTCGCACAGCAGTCAACTGCTGCTGATATTTCTATGGGGATCGGCGTTATCGTCGTCGGCTTGGCATCGGTTATTATTGGCGAGGCTATTTTTGGAGCCCGGAAGGTGTTTTGGGCCACGCTGGCGGTTGTTCTTGGTTCCATTGTGTATCGGATCATCATTACAATTGCCTATCGGGTGGAGTGGCTCAAAGCTTCTGACTTAAAGCTGATTACAGCGGTAATCGTTATTGTTGCCCTTGTCGTTCCAACCATTCAGAAATCGTTTAAGCAGAAAAAAATGGCACGCAAACGCTCGGCGGAGCTGCTGACTGATCCTGTACAACGTGGAGGTGGGCAGTAATGCTGAACATTTCAAAAGTGTCCAAGCTGTTTAATCCAGGAACTGTTGATGAAAAGACAGCTTTGATTAACATTAATCTGCATCTGATGCCGGGCGATTTTGTAACGGTTATTGGAAGCAATGGAGCAGGGAAATCTACTTTAATGAACATTATCTCGGGTGTCATGCGTCCAGATGCCGGCGATGTTGAAATAGCTGGGGATAAAATGACACTGCTGCCCGAATTTAAACGCAGCAAGTGGATCGGGAGAGTCTTTCAAGATCCTATGGCGGGTACAGCGCCGCGCATGACGATTGAGGAAAACCTGGCTATGGCCTATAAAAGAGGCAAGCCGCGTACGCTATTGATAGGTGTGACACCGGCCAAGCGCGCTTTTTTCAAGGAGCAGCTTTCTAGGCTCGGCATAGGGCTTGAGAATCGCTTGGGCGCGAAGGTTGGACTTTTGTCCGGTGGCGAGCGGCAAGCGCTTAGCCTGTTGATGGCGACCTTTACGAAGCCACAAATTTTGCTGCTTGATGAGCACACGGCGGCGCTTGATCCTTCGCGTGCAGAGCTGATTACAGCGCTCACCGATTCGCTTGTACACGAGATGAAGCTGACGACGCTGATGGTGACGCATAATATGGAGCAGGCGATACGTCTGGGCAACCGTCTTATTATGATGGACAAGGGCCGGATCATTCTCGATGTTAATGAACACCGCAAAAAGGATCTTACGGTAGCGCAGCTGCTTAACGAGTTTGAACAAATTAGCGGCAAGAAGCTGGCTGACGACCGGATTGTGCTAGGTTAATAAGCATAGAGTAAAGCGGATTGAGTAGAGCAGTAGTAATACATTGTCCATAAAGCAAAGAAGATCGCTTTTCTGCCGGGCCATGGGTGAGAGGTTGCCGATGTACGGACAGAAGTGCGATCTTTTGCTGTTTTAGCGGTTTGCAGCCGTTAGTTGAAGGTATTCAGGTGAGTTTCTTCTATTATATATAGAAGGCACAGCAATCGTTTTGTTTATGAAGCGGGCAATGTGTCGAAGCTAATAACCTAAAAGACGTTATATTCTTGCCTAAAAGGATGAAAGAACGCTAATTTAATTGAAAATAGCATGAAAGCAAAGTTCTGCTTGCATTTGCCTATTCATTTCGTTATAATAATGTCTGTTGGTCTGTGACGTTGCGATGATGTGAGAGGTTGCCGACACACCCGGCCCCTTTGCCATGGGGCATGTGCCGGGTTTTCTCATGGAGTATGTCCGATAATAAATTGGGCGATAGAAGGAGGGACTTATATGGCAAAGCAAAAGATTCGTATTCGCTTGAAAGCGTACGATCACAGGATTCTTGATCAATCCGCAGAGAAAATTGTGGAAACTGCAAAACGTTCCGGAGCGAGTGTTTCCGGGCCGATTCCGCTTCCAACGGAAAAGCAAATCATCACCATTCTCCGTGCGGTGCACAAGTACAAGGATTCCAGGGAGCAATTCGAAATGCGTACACATAAACGCTTGATCGACATTGTTAACCCTACGCCGCAAACGGTTGATGCGTTGATGCGCCTGGATTTACCATCCGGTGTAGATATCGAAATCAAACTGTAAAAGCAACACCAGTATATGTGATATAGAAGGGAAATGAGGTGTCAACATGAAAGGTATCTTAGGTAAAAAACTTGGAATGACTCAAGTGTTTACTGCTGAAGGTAATGTAATTCCGGTTACTGTTATCGAAGCTGGACCATGTGTCGTTTTGCAGAAGAAAGACCAGGAAACTGATGGTTACGAAGCTGTTCAACTCGGTTTTGCCGACAAGAAAGAAAGCAGAACTATTAAGCCGGAAATTGGCCACGCTAAAAAAGCGGGAGCTACTCCTAAGCGCTACGTTCGTGAAATTCGCGGCATCCAATTGGGTGACTACGAAGTTGGTCAAGTGGTTAAAGCTGACCTTTTCGCAGAAGGCGAATTCGTTGACGTAACAGGTATTTCTAAAGGTAAAGGCTTTGCCGGCGTTATTAAACGTTGGGGACAAAGCACGGGTCCTATGTCTCACGGTTCCCGTTACCACCGCGGTCCAGGTTCCATGGGTTCGATTCAAGCGAACCGCGTACCGAAAGGCAAACGCCTTCCAGGTCACATGGGTACTGACGCTATCACGATTCAAAAGCTTGAAGTTATTCGCGTAGACGCTGAGCGTAACGTGTTGCTAGTTAAAGGTTCTGTACCAGGCCCTAAAAACGGTTTTGTGAAAGTTAAACTTACCGTTAAGAAATAAATTCTTAGAAGAAAGGAGGAACAATAAATGCCTAAAGTATCATTATACAATGTGAGCGGTTCGCAAGTAGGCGAGGTTGAATTGGCAGATAGCGTTTTCGGTATCGAGCCTAACAAACACGTTCTACACAGCGCTGTTACGCTTCAGCAAGCTGCTGAGCGTGCAGGTACTCACAAAACTAAAGGACGCTCTGAAGTACGTGGTGGCGGTCGTAAACCTTGGAAACAAAAAGGAACTGGCCGTGCTCGTCAAGGTAGCATTCGCTCCCCGCAATGGGTTGGCGGCGGTACAGTATTTGGACCGACTCCACGCTCTTACGGTTTCAAGCTTCCTAAGAAAGTTCGCCGTTTGGCAATCAAATCGGCTCTATCTTCGAAGGTGATCGCTAACGAAATTATCGTTCTTGATCAATTGTCGTTCTCGACTCCTAAGACGAAAGAATTCGTAGCGATTCTGAACAATCTGAAAGTGGCTCGTAAAGCGCTTGTTGTTTTGCCTAGCTATGATGACAATGTAGCATTGTCTGCTCGTAACATCCCAGGTGTGAAATTCGTCGCAGCTGACGGCATTAATGTTCTGGATGTACTTGTATATGACAAGCTCATCATCACTAAAGATGCTGTAGAGAAAGTACAGGAGGTGTTTGCGTAATGAAAAACCCTCGCGATATTATTAAACGTCCTGTTATTACAGAACGTACTAGCGAATACATGGTTTCCAAACGTTACGTGTTCGAAGTTGATCTTCGCTCTAACAAAACAGAAATCAAAAACGCTATTGAGCAAATTTTCAAAGTTAAGGTTACTAGCGTTAACACAATGCGTGTTGCTGGCAAACCTAAGCGCTATGGTAAATATAGCGGTTATAGATCCGAATGGAAAAAAGCAATCGTTCAACTGAGCGATGATAGCAAAGAACTTGAGTTCTTTGAAACGTCTGTTTAGAAAAGGAGGAAATTCAAGTGCCAATTAAAAAGTATAAACCGACCTCTCCTGCACGTCGTGGTATGTCGGTCTCGACTTTCGAAGAGATCACAACAGACACACCGGAGAAATCGTTGCTAGCACCACTTTTCAAAAAAGCTGGTCGTAACAACCAAGGTAAAATTACGGTTCGTCATCAAGGCGGCGGACACAAACGTAAATATCGGATTATCGACTTCAAGCGTCTTAAGGATGGAATTGCTGGTAAAGTGGCAACGATCGAATACGATCCAAACCGTACTTCCAACATCGCTCTAATCCACTACGCTGATGGTGAGAAAGCCTACATTATCGCTCCTAAAGGTCTTAAAGTTGGAGATCAAGTAATGTCCGGCCCTACTGCTGATATCAAAGTAGGTAACACTCTTCCACTTGGTAACATTCCTGTTGGTTCGGTTATCCACAACATTGAATTGCAACCAGGCAAAGGCGGACAATTGGTTCGTGCTGCTGGTACAGAAGCTCAGCTTCTTGGTAAAGAAGAAGTTTACGTATCGATCCGTCTTTCTTCCGGTGAGGTTCGTCGCATTCTGAAAACTTGTCGTGCAACAATCGGTTCTGTTGGTAACGAAGATCACGAACTCGTGAAAATCGGTAAAGCCGGCCGTTCCCGTTGGATGAACAGACGTCCAGAAGTCCGCGGCGTAGTAATGAACCCTAACGATCACCCACACGGTGGTGGTGAAGGTCGCGCTCCGATCGGTCGTAAATCGCCAATGTCTCCTTGGGGCAAACCAACACTTGGTTACAAAACCCGCAAGAAGAAAAAAGCTTCGAGCCAATATATTATTCGTCGTCGTACGAAGTAATAACTGCTTAATAGAAGCTGCGTGACCTTGAGTCACGCTATGTTTCCGCGAAGGGAGGACTCCAAATGGGTCGCAGTTTGAAAAAAGGGCCGTTTATTGACGGTTACCTGCTCAAAAAAGTCGAGGATTTGAATGAAGCAAACAAAAAAGTCGTGGTCAAAACTTGGTCCCGTCGCTCGACAATTTTCCCACAATTCATTGGTCACACTTTCGGCGTTTATGACGGTCGCAAGCACGTGCCAGTATACGTAACGGAAGATATGGTTGGACACAAGCTTGGTGAGTTTGCACCAACTCGTACGTACAAAGGTCATGATGACGATAAGAAGACGGGCAGAAGATAATTTTGCCTATAAGATCTTTATCGATTGAAAGGAGGTTCACACATGTCTGAAGCTAAAGCGCATTTGAGATTCGTACGTATTGCTCCTCGTAAAGCTCAACTCGTTGCGGATTTGATTCGTGGCAAGAAGGTTGGCGAAGCAATCGCGATTCTGCGTCACACGCCTAAATCTGCTTCCCCGATTTTGGAGAAGCTGCTGAACTCTGCTATTGCTAACGCTGAGCATAACTATCAATTGGACGTTAACAAGCTGGTTATTTCCCAGGCTTTCGTTAACCAAGGTCCAACTATGAAACGTTTCCGCCCACGTGCAATGGGACGTGCAAGCAAAATCAACAAAAGAACCAGCCACATCACTTTGGTGGTATCTGAGAAATAAGGAGGGATAACGTGTGGGTCAAAAGGTAAATCCGGTCGGTCTTCGTGTTGGGATTATCCGTGATTGGGAATCCAAATGGTACGCAGGCAAAGACTTCGGCGATCTTCTGATTGAAGACGTAAAAATTCGTGAATACCTGAAGAACAAACTTAAGGATGCGGCAGTATCCCACATCGAAATCGAGCGCGCGGCTAACCGTGTTAACGTGACGATTCAAACTGCGAAGCCGGGTATGGTTATCGGTAAAGGCGGTTCTGAAGTGGAGAACCTGCGCACGGAGCTTGGCAAGATCACTAAAGGCAAAAAAGTTCACATTAATATTTCTGAAATTAAACAAGCAGATATGGATGCTATTCTTGTAGCAGAAAGTATCGCACAACAGCTGGAGCGTCGTGTTTCTTTCCGTCGTGCTTTGAAACAAGCGATCCAACGTTCGATGCGTGCTGGCGCTAAAGGGATCAAAACCGCTGTTAGCGGACGTCTCGGTGGTGCTGAAATTGCTCGTTCAGAAGGCTATAGCGAAGGTACAGTTCCACTTCATACCCTTCGTGCTGATATCGATTATGGTACAGCTGAAGCGCATACGACTTATGGTCGTATCGGTGTAAAAGTTTGGATCTACCGTGGCGAAGTCCTTCCGGTTAAGAAGAAAGCTCCCCAGGAAGGAGGCAACTAATCATGTTGGTACCTAAACGTGTCAAACACCGCAAGCAACAACGCGGACATATGAAAGGTCGCGCTAAAGGCGGTACTGAAGTTTCTTTCGGAGAATACGGTCTTCAAGCGCTTGAGCCGTCATGGATTACGAACCGTCAAATCGAATCGGCTCGTATTGCTATGACTCGTTACATCAAACGTGGTGGTAAAGTATGGATTAAGATTTTCCCTGCTAAGCCAATCACTCAAAAGCCTCTCGAGGTTCGTATGGGTAGCGGTAAAGGTAACGTTGAGAAATGGGTTGCTGTAGTTAAGCCAGGCAAAATTATGTTTGAGCTTGCTGGAGTACCTGAAGAGGTTGCTCGCGAAGCAATGCGTCTTGCGTCACACAAACTGCCTGTTAAAACGAAGTTCGTGAAACGCGAAGAAGTAGGTGGTGAAGCAAATGAAGGCTAGTGAATTTCGTAACCTAACCTCTGCTGAGATCGAACAAAAGGTAAATGGTTTTAAAGAGGAGCTATTCAACCTTCGTTTCCAATTGGCTACTGGCCAACTGGATAATCCGACACGGATTCGTGACGTACGGAGAGAAATTGCTCGTGCTAAAACCATCTTGCGTGAAAGAGAACTCGGAATCAGCAGCTAAATAGTAGTCCTTAACTAAGGAAAAATTGCCAAGGTTTAAGGAAGGAGGAAGAACATGAGCGAACGTAATGCCCGCAAAGTGTTAGTCGGTAAAGTGGTGAGTGACAAAATGGATAAAACAGTTGTTGTTGCTATTGAAACATATAAAAAACACAACCTGTACCATAAACGCATTAAATCCACGAAAAAGTTCAAAGCCCATGATGAGAACAACGAAGCTAAAATCGGCGATGTTGTAAAAATTATGGAAACTCGTCCGCTTTCGAAAGACAAACGCTTCAGACTCGTGGAGATTGTTGAAGTAGCGATTGTCCTTTAAGTTTGAAAATGTAATCTAGTTTTGTCCGAAAGGAGGACGTTGACATGATTCAACCATTTTCCCGTTTGCGTGTCGCTGATAACTCAGGTGCAAAAGAACTGATGTGTATCCGTGTACTTGGTGGAACTGGTCGTCGCGTAGCGGCTATCGGTGATTTGATCGTTTGTTCCGTTAAACAAGCAACACCAGGCGGCGTTGTCAAAAAAGGTGATGTTGTTAAAGCAGTTATCGTTCGTACAAAGCGTACGGTTCGTCGTAAAGACGGTTCCTACATCGCGTTTGACGAAAATGCAGCTGTAATCGTTAAGGAAGACAAGAGCCCACGTGGTACTCGTATTTTTGGACCAGTTGCCCGTGAGCTTCGCGATAAAGATTTCATGAAAATCGTATCGCTTGCACCAGAAGTTATCTAATAAAAGTCCCCAAGGGATTGCAATAGCTTGATCATCAAGCATGCAGGAGGTGTAACTCATGCCAAGATTGAAAAAAATTCTTGAATCGCATAACAATAAATTGCACGTTAAAAAAGATGATACGGTCATCGTCATTTCCGGTAAGGATAAAGGCAAAAAAGGCCGTGTAATCGCTGCATATCCGCGTGAAAACCGCGTACTTGTAGAAGGCGTCAATATGGTTAAAAAGCATACTCGTCCATCGCAGGCTAACCCGCAGGGCGGTATCATCGAGCAAGAAGCGCCGATTCACGTATCGAACGTGATGCACATTGATCCGAAGAGCGGTAAAGTAACTCGCATTGGATACAAAGTGCTTGATAACGGCAAAAAAGTTCGGATCGCAAAACGTTCCGGCGAAGTAATCGACTAACGTTACTGTAGGAAGGAGGACCATGAATCATGGCTGCAAGAATGAAGGATCGTTTTCTTAACGAGATCACTCCTGCTCTGATGCAGAAGTTTAACTATACAACAGTTATGCAAGTGCCTAAAATCGAGAAAGTCGTCATCAATATGGGTGTCGGCGAAGCGGTTGCTAACTCGAAAGTACTTGATGTTGCTGTTGATGAGCTTCGTCAAATCGCCGGTCAAAAACCGGTTGTAACACGCGCGAAGAAGTCCATTGCCGGCTTCAAACTTCGTGAGAACATGCCAATCGGGGTTAAAGTAACACTGCGCGGCGAGCGTATGTATTATTTCCTGGATAAGCTGTTCAACATCTCCCTCCCACGTGTACGTGACTTCCGTGGCGTATCATCGAAAGCATTCGATGGTCGCGGTAACTACACACTGGGTTTGAAAGAGCAATTGATCTTCCCGGAGATTGAATACGATAAAGTTGATAAAGTTCGTGGTATGGATATCGTCATCGTGACGACGGCAAAAACGGACGAAGAATCTCGCGAATTGCTCACCCAATTGGGTATGCCGTTTGCGAAGTAATCCACTTTTAGGAGGTGTAATACCCAGTGGCAAAAACTTCGATGAAAGTGAAGCAACAACGTACACCGAAATTTAAAGTGCGTGCTTACACGCGCTGTGAACGTTGTGGCCGTCCGCACTCTGTTTTGCAAAAGTTTAAAATTTGCCGGATTTGTTTCCGTGAGTTAGCATACAAAGGCCAGATCCCTGGCGTTAAGAAAGCAAGCTGGTAATAAGCCTAGTTCGGGAAGGAGGTTAACACAAATGGTTATGTCTGATCCGATTGCAGATATGCTGACACGCATTCGCAACGCGAACGTTGTTCGTCATGAAACCGTTGAAATGCCCGCTTCGAAAGTGAAGAAGGAAATCGCTGAAATTCTGAAGCGTGAAGGTTTCATCCGCGATGCTGAATATATCGAGGATAACAAGCAAGGGATTATCCGTATTTTCTTGAAATACGGCCCGAGCCAAGAGCGCGTAATCACTGGTCTGAAACGTATTTCTAAACCAGGTCTTCGCGTTTATACAAAATCTAATGAGATCCCTCGTGTACTGGGCGGTCTGGGAATTGCTATTATTTCCACGTCCAAAGGGATTATGACTGATAAAGAAGCACGTCAAGGCAAAGCTGGCGGCGAAGTCGTCTGCTACGTTTGGTAATTAACAAGTCACAAAGATTGGAGGTGTAACGATGTCCCGTATTGGTCGCAAACCAATCCAAGTGCCTAACGGCGTAACAATCAACTTGGAAAACACAGTTATTACTGTTAAAGGACCTAAAGGAACGCTTTCCCGTGAATTTCACAAAGATATGAAAGTCAATGTGAGTGAAACTGAAATCGTCATTGAACGTCCTTCTGACAATAAATTGCATCGCTCTTTGCACGGTACTACTCGCAGCATCATCGCTAACATGGTGAGCGGAGTTACTGACGGATTCTCGAAAAATCTTGAACTCGTTGGCGTAGGTTATCGTGCAAGCAAAAATGGTGAGAAAATCGTTCTTAACGTTGGTTACTCTCACCCAGTGGAAATCGCTCCTGAAGGCGGAATCGAATTCGACGTTCCTGCGAACACGAAAATTACTGTTCGCGGAATCGATAAAGAACTCGTTGGCGCATTTGCTGCCAAAATCCGTTCCGTACGTGAGCCTGAGCCGTATAAAGGTAAAGGTATCAAGTACGAAGGCGAGCGCATTATCCGCAAAGAAGGTAAAGCTGGTAAGAAGAAATAAGCAGTCTGACATGGCTGCTTAACATAGCGGTATGAGGAATTGGAAAGGAGTGAACCTTGAATGATTACGAAAGGCGATAAAAACAAGGCACGTCTGAAAAGACACTTGCGTGTTCGTAAAAAAATCAATGGAACGGTTGCACGCCCACGTCTGTCTGTGTTTCGTTCCGCTAAGCATATGTATGCTCAATTGATCGACGATGTACAAGGAGTAACACTTGCTGCTGCTTCTACACAAGACAAAGAGCTGACTGAAGCTATCGGCAACGGCGGCAGCGTTGAAGCTGCTCGCAAAGTCGGCGAATTGCTTGCAAAACGCGCTCAAGCGAAAGGTGTAAACCAAGTAGTATTTGATCGTGGTGGTTACTTGTATCACGGAAGAATTCAGGCGCTTGCTGATGCAGCTCGCGAAGCTGGTCTGGAATTCTAATCGACTTTACTTATAAGGAGGTTAAACGACTTGCGTATAGATCCGAATACGTTAGAACTTACTGAAAAAGTTGTCAACATCAACCGTGTTGCCAAAGTTGTTAAAGGCGGACGCCGCTTCAGCTTTAGTGCACTGGTAGTAGTAGGCGACGGCAACGGCTATGTTGGCGCAGGAATCGGTAAAGCAGGCGAAGTACCTGATGCAATCCGCAAAGGTATCGAAGATGCTAAGAAAAACCTGATTCATGTACCAATCGTTGGTACAACAATTCCTCACCTTGTGCTAGGACATTTCGGCGCTGGAGAAGTTCTCCTGAAGCCGGCATCCGAAGGTACAGGTGTTATCGCTGGTGGCCCAGTTCGTGCAGTTCTTGAACTTGCTGGCGTTGGCGATATTTTGACGAAATCCCTCGGTTCTTCGAACTCCATGAACATGGTTAACGCAACGCTCGAAGGTCTTTCACGTTTGAAACGTGCTGAAGATGTTGCGAAGCTTCGTGGTAAAACTGTCGAAGAGCTGTTAGGTTAAGGAGGGGTATACGATGGCAAAATTGCAAATCACCCTCGTTCGCAGTTTGATCGGCCGTAACGAGAAACAGCGTGCTACTGTAGCATCGCTGGGACTTCGTAAAATCCGTCAAACCGTTGAATTGAACGATACTGTAGCTATTCGCGGCATGGTTAAACATGTTAGCCACTTGGTTAAAGTCGAAGAAGTATAAGATAGTCATTCCTACAAAGAAATAAACAAGGAGGTGCAAGAACGATGAAATTGCATGAACTCGCACCAGCACCAGGTTCCAAGCAAACACCAAAACGTAAAGGTCGCGGTATTGGTACCGGTAACGGTAAAACAGCTGGACGTGGTCACAAAGGTCAAAATGCTCGCTCCGGCGGTGGTGTTCGTCCTGGTTTCGAGGGTGGTCAAAACCCATTGTACCGTCGTGTACCGAAACGCGGATTTAACAACCGTTTCCGTAAAGAGTATGCCATAATCAACATTGAAGAGCTGAACAGCTTTGCAGCAGGCACCGAAGTCACTCCAGAAGTTCTTCTTGAGCAAGGGATTGTTAAAAATCCACTGGCAGGCATTAAGATTTTGGGTAACGGTGAAATCAACGTCCAACTGACTGTAAAAGCAAGCAAGTTCTCTCAATCTGCGGTAGAGAAAATCCAGGCTGCCGGCGGTAAAACCGAGGTGATCTAATTGTTCAAAACCGTGTCCAACATTTGGAAAGTAGCGGATTTGCGCTCGCGCATTCTATTTACGCTTTTCATCCTGCTCATCTACCGGATTGGTTCTTTCATTCCGGTACCGGGCATCAATAAAGAAGTGTTCAAACAAGTTGATCGCGCAGGTGCAGATTTGTTCGGCTTGCTTAACACGTTTTCTGGTGGAGCGCTTTTCAAATTCTCTATCTTTGCAATTGGGATTATGCCATATATCACAGCTTCGATTATCGTGCAGCTGTTATCGATGGATGTTATTCCTAAATTTGCAGAGTGGGCGAAGGAAGGCGAGAACGGCAAACGTAAGCTCGCGCAAATTACTCGTTACGGCACGGTTATTCTTGGTTTGGTTCAAGGTTTTGCAACAGCAATCGGCTTCAACCGCCAATATGGCAATGAAATGATTCCTGGAGCGACCTTCGTTGATTATTTGGTTGTTGCTATCATCTTGACTGCAGGTACTGCTTTCTTGATGTGGCTTGGCGAGCAAATTACTGAGCGTGGTATTGGTAACGGTATTTCGATCCTGATTTTCGCAGGTATCGCTGCTGGTATCCCAGGCCACATCCGTACAATTTGGCAAGATCAATTTATTGGTCAAGAAGCTGCTTTGTTCTGGAATATCGGTAAAATGGTTCTGATCCTTATTGCGATCATTGCCATAATCGTCGGTGTTATCTTTGTTCAGCAAGGGATTCGTAAAATTCCGGTTCAATACGCTAAACGCGTAGTGGGCAGAAAAATGTACGGTGGACAATCGACTCATATCCCGATGAAAGTAAACGGAGCAGGCGTTATTCCGGTTATTTTTGCGGTATCGCTTCTGATGTTCCCTGTTACGATTGCTCAGTTCTGGAATGGATCGGCATGGGCAAACTGGATTATCAATAATATGTATTATGACAAACCGCTTGGTATGGTCTTGTATGTACTGTTGATTATCGGTTTCACTTTCTTCTATACCTTCGTTCAAATTAATCCGGTACAAATGGCGGATCAAATGAAAAAGAACGGTGGCTACATCCCAGGTATTCGCCCGGGTAAACCAACTTCTTCTTATCTGACTCGCGTTATGTCACGTATTACATTGACGGGCGCGCTTTTCCTAGCGGTTATCTCGATTTTGCCAGTGCTCTTCGGAACGCTTGCAGGATTGCCGCGTACGGTGCAACTTGGAGGAACTTCGCTTCTGATCGTTATCGGCGTTGCGCTTGATACGATGAAGCAAATCGAAACCCAGTTGATCAAACGCCATTACAAAGGGTTTATCAATAAATAACAATAGGTTCTGTTCGGGCTTCCGTGACGTCGCTTGCGATGGTACGGACCCGCATGAGCCTATTGTGTTTAAAGCGAGGAACACGAATGAACATTTTATTCATGGGCCCTCCGGGAGCCGGTAAAGGAACGCAAGCTGAACGAATCGTTTCCGAGTTTGGTATACCACACATCTCGACAGGCGATGCATTCCGCCTTGCTATGAAAGAAGGCACTGCGCTCGGTCTCAAAGCGAAAGAGTATGTCGATAAAGGACTGCTTGTACCTGATGAGATTACGAACGGTATCGTAAAAGAACGTCTTGCACTAGACGATTGCAATAAAGGGTTTTTGCTGGACGGTTTTCCACGGACATTGCAACAAGCCGAAGCGCTTGATGGCATGCTCAAGGAACTTGACCGAGGCATTCACCATGTCGTTAATTTAAAGGTTGATCGTGGATTTCTCTTGGCACGCCTAACTGGAAGACGCATTTGCAAAACATGCGGAACGACGTATCACATTCTGTTCAATCCGCCGAAGCAAGAAGGCGTCTGTGATAAAGACGGCGGCGAATTGTATCAGCGTTCGGATGATACGGAGGAGAAGGTTGGAACGCGTCTGGATGAGTACATTTCCAAAACTGCTCCACTTCTTGACTATTACAGTGATAAAGGTCTTCTTCGCGAAGTCGATGGCGAGAAGGAAATTGATGCGGTAACGTCCGACATCACTTCCATCTTGCGAGGTTCATTGTAATGATTATACGCAAATCCGAATCGGAGCTGCGCTATATGAGAGAAGCAGGCAGAATTGTTGCGGATGCCCATCAGTTGATGGCGAGGTCGGTGAAGCCGGGTATTACTACCATGGAGCTTGATCAACTAGCTGAAGACTACATTCGCAGTCAAGGAGCCGTGCCTTCTTTTAAAGGTTACAATGGTTTTCCCGCCAGCATTTGCGCTTCTGTAAATGACGAGCTGGTACATGGTTTTCCAGGACCTCGGAAGTTGAACGAAGGCGATATTATTAGCATCGATATCGGAGCGCAGTACAATGGCTATCATGGCGACTCTGCCTGGACCTACCCGGTTGGCGCAGTAACGCCTGAAGTACAAAGGCTGCTGGATGTAGCGGAACAGTCGCTTTATGCGGCCGTAAATCTCATCCGTCCGAATGAGAAGCTATTTACAATATCCCATGCTGTTCAACAAGTTGTCGAAGCGGCTGGCTTCTCGGTTGTACGCGAATTTGTTGGTCATGGAATTGGAGCGAAGCTTCATGAGGAGCCGCAAATTCCGAACTATGGTATGCCAGGTCGCGGACCGAAGCTTGAGCCAGGAATGGTGCTTTGCATCGAACCTATGGTGAACATCGGTGAACGATATGTCCGCACGCTTGAAGACAATTGGACGGTCGTAACGGAAGACGGCTCGATGTGTGCCCATTTTGAGCATACGGTTGCCGTAACGGAGAATGGTTTTGAAATTTTGACGCTATCGAAGCCACAGGCGGACTGAGCCAGAGATGGATAAGTTTCCGCAGGTAGGCCAAATTGTCAAAGTGCTTCGGGGCAAGGATGAAGACAGCTATGCGGTGGTCATATCCGTCATTGACGAACGTTTCGTTATGATTGTAGATGGCGATAAGCGGCGCTTCGACTCGCCAAAGAAGAAGAACGTTCTGCATCTCGAGTTACAGCCTGTGATAAGCAGCGAAGTTGTAAACAGCTTGCTTGAATCAGGCAGGGTGACCAATACCAAGTTACGTTATGTTATACAGAAGTTTGCACATGCGAAAGGAGAATGACGGTTGGCTAAGGAAGACATCATTGAGGTCGAAGGTACGGTGATTGAACCGTTGCCGAATGCCACATTCAAGGTGGAGCTGGAGAACGGTCATCAAATTCTCGCACATGTTTCCGGTAAGCTCAGAATGCACTTTATTCGTATTCTGACAGGAGACAAGGTGGTTATACAGTTATCGCCTTATGATTTAACAAAAGGGCGCATCACCTATCGTAAGTAGACCGCATTGCGGTTTGCGAGCGAAAGATTCGGGAGGTAATCACAATGAAGGTTAGACCTTCGGTTAAGCCGATTTGCGAAAAATGCAAAGTCATTCGTCGCAAAGGCAACGTTATGGTGATTTGTGAAAATCCGAAACACAAACAAAAACAAGGATAGAAGGAGGGATAACGGCCTATGGCACGTATAGCTGGTGTAGACTTGCCGCGTGATAAGCGCGTCGAAATCGCTCTGACATACATTTTCGGTATTGGCAAAGTGACTTCACAAAAAATCTTGAGCACAACTGGCGTTAACGCGGACACTCGTGTTCGTGATTTGACGGAAGATGAGCTTGCGAAAATTCGTGAAGCAATTGACAAAACAGTTAAAGTGGAAGGCGACTTGCGTCGTGAAATTTCGCTTAACATCAAACGTCTGATTGAAATCGGATGTTACCGTGGTGTTCGTCACCGTCGTGGATTGCCTGTTCGTGGACAACGCACGAAAACAAATGCGCGTACGCGTAAAGGTCCTCGTCGGACTGTAGCTAACAAAAAGAAATAAGAAGAGGTGAAATAGGATAATGGCAAAACCGAAAAAAGTCGTTCGTACAAAACGTCGTGATCGGAAAAATATTGAGTCTGGCGTCGCTCACATTCGCTCGACATTCAATAACACGATTGTTACAATTACGGACCCTCACGGCAATGCAATCTCTTGGGCAAGCTCCGGTAACATGGGTTTCAGAGGTTCGCGTAAAAGCACGCCTTTCGCAGCTCAAATGGCAGCTGAAACTGCAGCTAAAGCAGCAATGGAACATGGCATGAAAACCGTTGAGGTTATGGTTAAAGGTCCAGGCGCTGGTCGTGAAGCAGCTATTCGTTCGCTTCAAGCAGCAGGTCTAGAAGTTAACCTGATTAAAGACGTTACTCCAGTGCCTCATAACGGATGCCGTCCACCAAAACGTCGTCGCGTATAGTTGGATCCACTGTGGTATCAAATGACAGCAACTTGTGAATAATGGTTGTGAAGGTTTGGCATACTACGAGATTTGACTTAAGATACGGTATGGTAACGGAGCGACGTTTGAAGGAGGGTACTATTAGTGATTGAGATCGAAAAGCCGAAAATCGAGACCGTGGATTTGAACGAGGATGGGACTTACGGACGGTTCATTGTTGAGCCGCTGGAGCGTGGCTATGGCACGACGCTTGGAAATTCGCTTCGCCGAATTTTGTTGTCGTCTTTGCCAGGTGCAGCTGTTACTTCCGTTCAGATCGACGGAGTGCTTCACGAGTTCTCTACAGTTCCAGGAGTGATGGAAGACGTAACTGAAATCATTCTGAACCTGAAGGGCCTCTCGTTGAAAATCCACTCCGATGAAGAGAAGGTTTTGGAAATCGACGCTGAAGGCGAAGGAATCGTTACGGCGGGCGATATTCGTGCTGACAGCGATGTCGAGATTTTGAACCCTGATCTTCACATCGCCACCTTGGCCTCCGGCGCGCGGCTCCATATGCGTGTTTTTGCTAATCGGGGACGCGGATATGTGCAAGCGGACCGTAACAAAAGGGAAGATCAACCGATTGGAGTAATCCCGGTTGATTCGATTTACACGCCAATTACACGTGTAAATTACAGTGTGGAGAATACTCGTGTTGGTCAAGTGACTAACTATGATAAACTTACGCTGGAAGTTTGGACTGATGGCAGTATTCGTCCGGAAGAGGCTGTAAGCCTCGGCGCTAAAATCTTGACTGAGCATTTGGATCTGTTCGTTGGCTTGACTGACGAAGCGAAAGATGCCGAGATTATGGTAGAGAAGGAAGAAGACAAAAAAGAGAAAGTTCTGGAGATGACTATCGAAGAACTGGATCTTTCCGTACGTTCATACAACTGCTTGAAGCGTGCAGGAATCAACACCGTTCAAGAGCTGATTACGAAATCCGAAGAGGACATGATGAAGGTTCGCAACTTGGGCCGCAAGTCGCTTGAGGAAGTTCAAGAGAAGCTGGAAGAACTGGGTCTTGGCCTGCGCATGGAAGAGTAGCATCAATTAGTCTAGACTACAGGCAAGGGAGGGAAAATCAAGATGGCATATCAAAAACTAGGCCGTAACGCTAGCGCGCGGAAAGCATTGTTCCGTGACCTCGTTACTGACCTTTTCCTTTATGAGCGTATTCAAACAACGGAAGCAAAAGCGAAAGAGGTTCGTTCGATCGCTGAAAAGCTGATCACGAAAGCGAAGCAAGGCGACTTGCACGCGCGTCGTCAAGTAGCAGCTTACGTGCGTCGTGAAACAATCGATGGAGAGCAAGATGCAATCCAAAAATTGTTCTCGGAGCTGGGCCCCCGTTACTCGGAGCGTCCGGGCGGATACACGCGGATTTTGAAACTAGGACCTCGCCGTGGCGACGCTGCGCCAATGGTATATTTGGAACTGGTAGACCGCGCGTAACATGAGAAAGGGTGGACCCTCGAGGCCACCTTTTTTTATTTGCTGGCTTTTGCGAGAGCAGGAGATGCAGCAAAGGCATAAGGGAGCTAGAAGCTGGAGAGCTTTTGAAGGTTTGGGTAAACTCTCTAGTGAGAGTTGGGATAGAAGCCTTTAAAGGTTTGGGTAGAAGCCCTCTCGAGGGTCTGGGAGGAATTCCACATGCGAAATATTGCAGTAAAGGTCAGCTATGATGGGGCGCAGTTTAATGGCTTCCAATCTCAGCTGGAGCCGCATCTTAGAACGGTGCAGCAGGAGATTGAGAAAGCGTTAAAGGCGCTCACGGGTGAGGAGATTCATATCATTGGCTCGGGCAGGACGGATGCAGGCGTTCATGCTATGGGCCAGGTATTCAATTTCCATACGAAGTCGGTCATACCGGCGGAGCGATGGGCAATTGCGCTGAATACGAGGCTGCCGAAGGATATCGTTATTTTGGAGGCGCACGAGGTGCCGGAGCATTTTCATTCCCGGCGCTCGGCGAAACGAAAGACGTATCGTTATTCGATAGATCGTGGCAAGTTCCCGGATGTATTCACCCGCGAGTATTGCTTTCATTATCCGATGCGCTTAGACGCAGAGGCTATGGCGAAGGCACTGCCCTATGTGATAGGCGAGCATGATTTTACTTCTTTTACATCTATTCATTCGACGAAGCCGCATCATATAAGAACGATTTATGAGGCGTATTTTGAACAGCAGGGCAGCAAGCTTCATATGTACGTGACCGGCAACGGTTTTTTGTACAATATGGTGCGGGTTATTATGGGAACACTGCTGTGGGTAGGGCAAGGCAAGCTGCAGCCGGAAGATATGAAGCGCATATTAGAGGGCAAAAGCAGGTCTTTGGCTGGCCCAACTGCAATGCCTCATGGCCTTACGCTGGTCGAAGTTGAATATCCCGATGAACTAAGAAGTTAATCGTACAAACTGCTTGCTTTAGGCCACTTTTTATAGTAATATATAACTTGTGCTTTCTTAGTGGCTATCCCACAGCCCCGACTGAGATCGTCACAAACTTGGCAGCAATAACTGTTATAAATCGAACGGAAACGTTCTTTGATAAAATTAAATTTTAAACGTAAGCGAATGAAGGAGGATCTCCATGCGTACCACCTATATGGCTAAGCCAAATGAAGTTGAACGTAAATGGTACATCATTGATGCGGAAGGTAAAACCCTCGGTCGTCTGGCAAGCGAAGCAGCTAGCTTGATCCGTGGCAAACACAAGCCGCAATTTACACCTCACGTTGACACAGGCGATTTCGTTATCGTAATCAACGCTGAAAAAATCGTTCTGACAGGTAAAAAACTGACAGACAAAATGTACTACCGTCACTCGATGTACTCTGGTGGTTTGAAAGTTACACCAGCTAACGTTATGATCGACAAAAAGCCTGATCGCGTTATCGAATTGGCTGTTCACGGCATGTTGCCAAAAACACGTCAAGGTAACAAAATGAAGCTTAGACTTAAAGCATACGCTGGTTCGGTACATCCGCACCAAGCACAAAATCCTGAAGTTTACGAACTTCGCGGGTAATTAAAGGGGAGGACAGTTTCATGGCTCAAGTGCAATACTATGGAACGGGTCGTCGTAAACACTCTGTTGCACGTGTACGTCTCGTGCCAGGTGAAGGACGAATCATCATTAACAAACGTGATATCAACGAATACTTCGGTTTGGAAACATTGAAACTTATCGTTAAACAACCGCTTAACCTGACAGAAACGCTTACGCAATATGATGTATTGGTTATTGCTAACGGCGGCGGTATGTCCGGCCAAGCTGGCGCTATCCGTCATGGTATCTCCCGCGCTCTACTGAAAGTAGACGCTGAATACCGTCCAGCTCTGAAACGCGCTGGATTCCTGACTCGTGACCCACGTATGAAAGAGCGTAAAAAATACGGTCTTAAAGCGGCTCGTCGCGCGCCACAATTCTCGAAACGTTAATATGTTGTTCAACAGCCCCTGGCCTTCTGGCCGGGGGTTTTTTGTTGTTTATTGAAGCTTGTGACGGAGGGTGCCGAGAAGCTGAAATAAATGGAACGGTTAGGAACCGAATCCTTGGCGTCATTTTTCTAATAAATAGTCCATAAAAAGCACTGAAAAAACCAACCCGGATATTTGCTGGCAGGCAGGCTTAAGAAAAGACAGGATATGTAGACGGGACAAGCGGAGAAAGTGTGCTTAGAGCCCGTTTTTTTGCATAATAATCAAACTTTAATTCATTTTGGAGTAAACTAGATATTGAAGATTGTGAATGGTCGACGTATAATTAGACTTAATTACAGATCAATATACTTGGTATTGATGCGGAGGAGTAAAACGATGAATCTTTTTGAGAAGGAAGCCCTTATTGCCAAGCAGGCGGTTGAGCTGGAAAATGCAACGCCAGAGGAAATTATTGCTTTTGCGGTTGCGACATTCCCTAATCTTACTTTTGCTTGCAGCTTCGGTGCAGAGGATGTTGTGCTCGTTGATATGCTGCAGAAGGTTAGCCCAACAACGGACATTTTCTACTTGGACACTGATTTCCACTTTAAAGAAACGTATGAAACTCGCGATCGCATGATCGAGCGTTACCCAGGAATTCCGTTCGTAGAGGTAAAGCCGAAAATTACGCCGGAGCAGCAAGCTGCCCAATATGGCGAAGAGCTATGGAAAACCGATGCTAACCAATGCTGCGACATTCGGAAGGTAGAGCCGCTTACGCGGATTTTGTCCCAATACGAAGCATGGATTACAGGTATCCGTCGTGATCAGGCGCCAACACGGGCTAACGCGAAAAAAATCGAGTATGATACAAAATTCGGATTGGTGAAGTTTAATCCGATTGCGCATTGGACAACTGAGGATGTATGGAACTATATCCGTGAAAATGATGTCATCTACAACCCGCTTCATGATCAAAACTATCCGAGCATTGGCTGCGAATATTGCACACGTCAAGTTAAGCCGGGTGAAGACCCGCGTGCTGGACGCTGGGCAGGGCAAGAAAAAACAGAGTGCGGCTTGCATAAATAAACCGCTTTATTCCGAACACAGCTTCTTCTGTCAATAATGCGGCAATATGGCGACGACCAAACCATGTCCGCATGACAAATCCGAGCATTTGACGCTTTCCTTGCACAAATGTACGCGCGCTGCTGCGTGGCACTGTGAATGTGCAGAGACACACTCATAAATAACCATCTCGTCCCATAAGATGATAATGAGCGCCGGCCAAGCTGGAGCTGATTATTATTTGATGGAGGACGGGGTGGTTTTTTTGCGCCGATGGGGACGACGCTTGGTCGTTTGGATAACGCTAAAGGGAGCGCTGCGGTTGACTGCTGCTGTGCTGGCTATTGCACTTGTATGGACGCTGCTTACTTACGGAGATGAGCGCACAGCGCGGACATGGAAAACTTGGGCAACGCCTTTGTCCGGTAAGACGATCGCGCTTGATGCTGGGCATGGTGGAGTAGACGGCGGGGCGGTCAGCAAGCAGGGGGTCGTTGAGAAAGATTTGAATATGGCGATTGCGCTTTATTTGCGCGATTATTTGCAGCAGGCGGGGGCCATTGTCGTGATGACACGCGAAGGGGACTATGATCTGGCAGCTCCAGATACGAAAGCCTATAGCAGACGGAAAACAGAGGATTTGCATAAGCGTGTAAATGTCATAAAGGAAAGCCAGCCTAATTTGGTTATTAGCATTCATATGAACAGTATTCCGTCGGCCAAATGGTCGGGGGCGCAAACCTTTTACAATCCGGCTAATCATCAGGACAGCAAGGTACTAGCTGCTGCTATTCAAAACGAAATCAAACGCAATTTGGAAAATACGAGCCGTGTCGCCGCAACGGAAAACACCGTCTATTTGCTCAAAGCAATTACGGATGTGCCTACCGCTTTAATTGAAGTTGGCTTTCTGTCTAATCCAGGGGAAGCAACCCGGCTCGCCGATTCGGATTACCAGCGCAAGGTTGCCGCCTCCATATATCAAGGGATGCTGCGATATGCTGCTGGAGAGAAAATGACGCTGTCCGCCGAGGAGAAGCCATAAGGGAAATCGTTCCGACATGTTACACCCATGAATGTTGCTGCTTAACTATGCTATAATCATTATTAATAAGCAGTAATCGCATACATAAAGGTGGGACGTATCCTAATGTTAACACGTGAGCAAGCTTTGGAAGCCGTTGAAGCCGTAACGGCGCTATATACGGCGGGCGAGGTAGCCGTCCGCGATGTGATGGTGAAGGACCGTCAAGTTTCACTGACGGTGCTGGTTGCCAGCGAGGAGGCGAAGCCCTCGCTGGAAGCCGCGCTGCGCGAAGCGTTAGCGCGGCTGGGCGCCGAAACCGTGCACTTCCGGTTTCGTGCGCTAGAGCCCGCAGCTGCGGCGGATGCTTCCGCGCAGCGCGGGGCGCCAAGCGGCGGCGGCGAAGCCTCCGCTGCCGCAGGCGCAGGCGCCGCCGGCCCCGTGCAAGGCCACGGGGCCGGGCTGGCGAGCCCGCTGCTGGATGCCCGCAGCGGGGTGCAGTTCATTGCCGTCGCCAGCGGCAAGGGTGGCGTCGGCAAATCCACAGTGACCGTGAACCTCGCGGTCGCTCTCGCTCGCCGGGGCAAGCGTGTCGGCATTATTGACGCCGACATTTACGGCTTCAGCGTGCCCGATATGATGGGCATTGAAGAGCGCCCGCAGGTCGTGAACGAGCGGGTCATCCCGATTGAGAAATTCGGGGTGAAGGTGATGTCAATGGGCTTTTTTGTCGAGGACAACAGCCCGATCGTATGGCGCGGCCCGATGCTGGGCAAAATGCTGCGCAACTTTTTTGACGAAATCGAATGGGGCCAGCTTGATTACTTGCTGCTCGACTTGCCGCCGGGAACAGGCGATGTGGCGCTGGACGTCCATCAGATCATCCCGCAAAGCAAAGAAATTATCGTCACGACGCCTCACGCTACAGCGGCATTCGTCGCTGCCCGCGCAGGGGCCATGGCCATTAAAACCGAGCACGAAATCATCGGTATCGTTGAAAATATGGCATATTACAAATGCAGCAAATGCGGCGAGCCGGAATACATTTTTGGCCGAGGCGGCGGCGGAAGGCTAGCTGAGTCGCTTCATGCCGAGCTGCTGTCCCAAATTCCGCTTGGTGCGCCGGATAATCATCCATCAGAGCCGGACTTCTCGCCATCCGTATACAAGGCAGAGAGCGAGACAGGACTGCTTTATTTGGAGCTTGCAGACAAAGTGCTTCAAAAATGCGAATAGCACGCTCTTCTTCGACCGAATAGCTCTCGCTTTTTCAAGCGAATAGTTAAAATAAAAAGCCCCATGCCAACGAATGAGATCAGCCAGGCAACTGGCCTACCTACATTCATAGCGGGGGCTTTTTTTGTCCAAATATAAGAACGTATTGGTTATGCCGGTTATCCCGTACTGTTCTTCTATTTGTCGGATTGAAATGCGCTGCGCCGCCAAAAGGACGGCGGCAGCCGTTTCACCGTTCACCTTGATTACAAGCTACATCGTATTATCCTGCTGTCCATCTCCTGAGCCTGAATCCTGGCCACTGTCATCACCCGAATCTTGTTTATCCCCACCAGAGCTTTGCTTATCCACCTTTTCATTAGGATTCGGTTTCAGCTCTTCCTGTACAGCTTTCTTCATTAGATCGAGCACTTCAAGCCGGAAAAGCGGATTTTGCATCGACTCCTGCATAATCGACATGACTTGCTTTTTGTACTGCGTGCTTTGCAGTACCTCCAAAATCATCTTGTCCATCTCCGGATTTTTCATCACCTTAATTAACTGCTCCTGATACGATGGATCTTTAAGCAGCTGCTGGTGAATTTCCTTGTTCTGCTTATTGACGGCTTTGGCAAATTCTCCAGCGAAACGAACGTCGGTCATCAGCGTCTTGATCACCTTGTCATATTCCGGGGCGACAAGCACATCTTTTACCGCCAGACGGACCTGCTCCTGATCCTGAACGGACAGTAGCTTGGAGGTGTTCCCGTTATAGCCCGACATTTGCTGGGCCGATTCCTGGAGCGCTTTTTGAGCATCCTCCGTTTTGAGTATATCAATGACCATCGATTTCATGTCTTTGTACGTGACTTGTTGGCTGCTTCCCGATGATTCTGATCCGCAACTGGCCAAGACAAAAGACGTTGCAATGAGAAGCATAATTACCGTCATACGAATGCGCATGATTCGTGTTCTCCCTTCGTGGCAGCATTCCTGTATTGATGGGAGTAGTATGTGTCAAAGTTCCATTGATTATCATGGGGAAAGGTTAGCTTTTTAATGTGAACGTGGTAAAATAAAGGATGTTGGACAGGGTGTGCTTGAAAAATTTAGGGGGATGTCAAACGTGAATATCAGAAAATGGTTTTTTCTCTTTTGGAGCTGTATGGCAGTAGGCGGCTTGGCTACGGCGATATGCGGAATAACGATG